>JBDHSZ010000056.1:0-19371 GCA_039812945.1 Shinella sp. | reverse complement strand
AGGAAGCTTTCATGGCCCGCAAGAAGATCGCACTTATTGGTTCTGGCATGATCGGTGGCACGCTGGCGCATCTGGCCGGCCTGAAGGAGCTGGGCGACATCGTCCTCTTCGACATCGCCGACGGCATTCCGCAGGGCAAGGGCCTCGACATCGCCCAGTCCTCGCCGGTCGAAGGCTTCAACGCCTCGCTGACGGGTGCCAGCGACTATGCCGCCATCGAGGGCGCGGATGTGTGCATCGTCACCGCCGGCGTCGCCCGCAAGCCGGGCATGAGCCGCGACGATCTTCTCGGCATCAACCTCAAGGTCATGGAACAGGTCGGCGCGGGCATCAAGAAATACGCCCCGAACGCCTTCGTCATCTGCATCACCAACCCGCTCGACGCCATGGTCTGGGCGCTGCAGAAGTTCTCCGGCCTGCCGAAGAACATGGTCGTCGGCATGGCCGGCGTGCTGGACTCGGCCCGCTTCCGCCTCTTCCTCTCCGAGGAATTCAAGGTCTCCGTGCAGGACGTCACGGCCTTCGTCCTCGGCGGCCACGGCGACACGATGGTGCCGCTCGCCCGCTACTCCACCGTCGCCGGCATCCCGCTGACCGACCTCATCAAGATGGGCTGGGTCACCAAGGAGCGCCTGGAGGAGATCATCCAGCGCACCCGTGACGGCGGCGCGGAGATCGTCGGCCTGCTCAAGACCGGTTCGGCCTATTACGCCCCGGCCGCCTCCGCCATCGAGATGGCCGAATCCTACCTCAAGGACAAGAAGCGCGTTCTGCCCTGCGCCGCCTTCCTTTCCGGCCAGTACGGCGTGAAGGACAAGTATGTCGGCGTTCCCACCGTGATCGGCGCCGGCGGCGTCGAGCGCATCGTCGAGATCGACCTCAACAAGGCCGAGCAGGAAGCCTTCGACAAGTCGGTCGGCGCCGTCGCGGGCCTGTGCGAGGCCTGCATCAACATCGCGCCCGCGCTGAAGTAATCCCGGTATCCAGACAGGATTTTCCCCATGAACATTCATGAATATCAGGCCAAGGCTCTGCTCAAGAGCTTTGGCGCGCCGGTCGCCGAGGGCGTTGCGATCTTCTCCGCCGACGAGGCGGAAGCGGCCGCGAAGTCGCTGCCCGGCCCGCTCTACGTGGTCAAGAGCCAGATCCATGCCGGCGGCCGCGGCAAGGGCAAGTTCAAGGAGCTCGGCCCCGACGCCAAGGGCGGCGTTCGCCTCTCCAAGAGCATCGAAGAGGTCGTCGCCAACGTCAAGGACATGCTGGGCAACACGCTCGTCACCGCGCAGACCGGCCCCGCCGGCAAGCAGGTGAACCGCCTCTATATCGAGGACGGCGCGGATATCGACCGCGAGCTCTATCTCTCGCTGCTCGTCGACCGCTCGGTCGGCAAGATCGCCTTCGTCGTCTCGACCGAGGGCGGCATGGACATCGAGGCCGTCGCGCACGACACGCCGGAGAAGATCGTCACCGTGGCGATCGATCCGGAAGCCGGCGTCACCGCCAGCGACCTTGCCAAGCTCACCGCGGCCCTCAAGCTCGAAGGCGAGGCCAAGGCCGACGGCGAGAAGCTGTTTCCGATCCTCTACAAGGCCTTCGTCGAGAAGGACATGAGCCTTCTGGAGATCAACCCGCTGATCGTCATGAAGAACGGCCGCGTGCGCGTTCTCGACGCCAAGGTCTCCTTCGACGGCAACGCCCTCTTCCGCCACGACGACATCAAGGCGCTGCGCGACGAGACCGAAGAGGACGCCAAGGAGATCGAGGCCTCCAAGTGGGACCTCGCCTATGTGGCGCTCGACGGCAATATCGGCTGCATGGTCAACGGCGCGGGCCTTGCCATGGCGACGATGGACATCATCAAGCTCTACGGCAAGGAGCCGGCGAACTTCTGCGACGTCGGCGGCGGCGCCGGCAAGGAGAAGGTCGCGGCGGCCTTCAAGATCATCACGGCCGACCCGAAGGTCGAGGGCATCCTCGTCAACATCTTCGGCGGCATCATGAAGTGCGACGTCATCGCCGAAGGGGTCGTGGCGGCCGTGCAGGAAGTCGGCCTCAAGGTTCCGCTGGTCGTTCGCCTCGAAGGCACGAATGTCGAGCTTGGCAAGAAGATCCTGAACGAATCCGGCCTGGCGATCACCGCCGCCGACGACCTGGACGACGCCGCCAAGAAGATCGTCGCCGCGATCAACGGCTAACGGAAGGACCAGACCCCATGTCGATTCTCGTCAACAAGAACACCAAGGTCCTCGTTCAGGGCCTGACCGGCAAGACCGGCTCCTTCCACACCGAGCAGGCGCTCGCCTATTACGGCACGCAGATGGTCGGCGGCATCCACCCGAAGAAGGGCGGCGAAACCTGGACCGGCTCGAAGGGCGAAACCCTGCCGATCTTCGCCTCCGTCGCCGAGGGCAAGGAGAAGACCGGCGCGGACGCCTCCGTGATCTACGTTCCGCCGGCCGGCGCGGCCGATGCGATCATCGAGGCGATCGAGGCGGAAATCCCGTTCATCACCTGCATCACCGAGGGCATCCCGGTCGCCGACATGGTGCGCGTCAAGGCCCGCCTCGACCGTTCCAATTCGCGCCTGCTCGGCCCGAACTGCCCCGGCATCCTGACGCCGGAAGAATGCAAGATCGGCATCATGCCGGGTTCGATCTTCCGCAAGGGCTCGGTCGGCATCGTCTCGCGCTCCGGCACGCTGACCTATGAGGCCGTGTTCCAGACCTCCAACGAGGGCCTCGGCCAGACGACGGCCGTCGGCATCGGCGGCGACCCGGTCAAGGGCACCGAGTTCATCGACGTGCTGGAGATGTTCCTCGCCGACGACGCCACGACCTCGATCATCATGATCGGCGAGATCGGCGGCTCGGCCGAGGAGGACGCGGCGCAGTTCCTCATCGACGAGGCCAAGAAGGGGCGCAAGAAGCCGATGGCCGGCTTCATCGCCGGCCGCACCGCACCGAAGGGCCGCACCATGGGCCATGCCGGCGCGGTGGTCTCCGGCGGCAAGGGCGACGCGGAATCGAAGATCGCGGCGATGGAGGCGGCGGGCATCCGCGTCTCGCCGTCGCCGGCGCGTCTCGGCAAGACGCTGGTCGAAGTCCTCAAGGGCTGAGAAACGAAATGGGTGAGGCCGGCTGAAAATGCCGGCCGATCCGTCTCTTCCCGGTGAGGCTCGCCGGGTGGCAACAACACGATCGTTCGGGAGGCGGGCGGCGCCCGCAAGACACCATGGCACGGCAAGACGCCAACGAACAATTCCTGGCCACGTCCTTCCTCGACGGGGCGAACGCAGCCTATATCGAGCAGCTCTATGCCAGCTATGAGGCCGATCCGGCCTCCGTCGGCGAGGAGTGGCGGGTCTTCTTCAAGGCGCTGGAGGACCAGCCTTCCGATATCGTGAAGGCCGCGAAGGGCGCCTCGTGGAAGCGCGCCAACTGGCCGATCGCCGCCAATGGCGAGCTCGTCTCGGCGCTCGACGGCAACTGGGGCGTCGTCGAGAAGGTGCTGGAGAAGAAGATGCAGGCGAAGGCCGAGGCCGTCGCCGCCAAGACCGGCGCGCCGGTCGATCAGGCCGAGGTCAACCAGGCGACGCGCGATTCGGTGCGCGCCATCATGATGATCCGCGCCTACCGCGCCCGCGGCCACCTGCATGCCAAGCTCGACCCGCTCGGCCTTGCCGCCCCGGTCGAGGACTATAACGAGCTGTCCCCGTCGAACTACGGTTTCGAGGAGAAGGACCTCGACCGCAAGATCTTCATCGACAACGTCCTTGGCCTCGAATACGCCACCGTGCGCGAGATGGTCGAGATTCTCGAGCGCACCTATTGCTCGACCATCGGCGTCGAGTTCATGCACATCTCCAACCCGGAGGAGAAGGGCTGGATCCAGGAGCGCATCGAAGGCCCCGACAAGGGCGTCGCCTTCACCGCCGAGGGCAAGAAGGCGATCCTGCAGAAGCTGATCGAGGCGGAGGGCTTCGAGCAGTTCATCGACGTCAAGTACAAGGGCACCAAGCGCTTCGGCCTCGACGGCGGCGAAGCCCTGATCCCGGCGCTGGAGCAGATCATCAAGCGCGGCGGCCAGATGGGCCTGAAGGAGATCGTCCTCGGCATGGCCCATCGCGGCCGTCTCAACGTCCTGACCAACGTAATGGCGAAGCCTCACCGCGCCGTGTTCCACGAGTTCAAGGGCGGCTCCTATGCGCCCGACGACGTGGAAGGCTCGGGCGACGTGAAGTATCATCTCGGCGCCTCCTCGGACCGCGAGTTCGACGGCAACAAGGTGCACCTGTCGCTGACCGCCAACCCCTCGCATCTCGAGATCGTCAACCCGGTCGTGATGGGCAAGGCCCGCGCCAAGCAGGACCAGATGGCGACCGTCTTCGAGGGCGACATCATCCCGCTGCGCGAGCGCGCCAGGGTCATGCCGCTGCTGCTGCACGGCGACGCGGCCTTCGCGGGCCAGGGCGTCGTCGCCGAGATTCTCGGCCTTTCGGGCCTGCGCGGCCACCGCGTCGCCGGCACGGTGCATGTCATCATCAACAACCAGATCGGCTTCACCACCAATCCGGCCTTCTCGCGCTCCTCGCCCTATCCGTCGGATGTGGCGAAGATGATCGAGGCGCCGATCTTCCATGTGAACGGCGACGACCCGGAGGCGGTGACCTATGCCGCCAAGGTCGCGACCGAATTCCGCATGAAGTTCCACAAGCCGGTCGTGCTGGACATTTTCTGCTACCGCCGCTTCGGCCACAACGAAGGCGACGAACCGGCGTTCACCCAGCCGAAGATGTACAAGGCGATCCGCGCCCACAAGACGGTCGTCAATCTCTATGCCGCGCGCCTGATCGCCGAGGGCGTCATCAGCGAGGGCGAATTCGAGAAGATGAAGGCCGACTGGCGCGCCAATCTCGAAACCGAATTCGAGATCGGCCAGTCCTACAAGCCGAACAAGGCCGACTGGCTGGACGGCGTCTGGTCGGGCCTGCGCTCGGCCGACAACCAGGACGAACAGCGCCGCGGCAAGACCTCGGTGCCGATGAAGCAATTGAAGGAGATCGGCCGCAAGATCGCGACGATCCCGGAAGGCTTCCACGCCCACAAGACCATCCAGCGGTTCATGGACAACCGCATGCAGATGGTCGAGACCGGCGAGGGCATCGACTGGGCGATGGGCGAGGCGCTGGCCTTCGGCACGCTCTGCGTCGAGGGCACCAAGATTCGGCTGTCGGGCCAGGACTGTGAGCGCGGCACCTTCTCGCAGCGCCACTCGGTCCTCTACGATCAGGAGACCGAGGACCGCTATATCCCGCTCGCCAATCTCTCGCCGACCCAGGCGCGCTACGAGGTCATCAACTCGATGCTCTCCGAGGAAGCCGTGCTCGGCTTCGAGTACGGCTATTCGCTGGCCCGGCCGAACGCGCTGACCCTGTGGGAAGCGCAGTTCGGCGACTTCGCCAACGGCGCGCAGGTCGTGTTCGACCAGTTCATCTCGTCCGGCGAGCGCAAGTGGCTGCGCATGTCGGGCCTCGTCTGCCTGCTGCCGCACGGCTATGAGGGGCAGGGGCCGGAGCATTCCTCCGCCCGCCTCGAGCGCTTCCTGCAGCTCTGCGCGGAAGACAACATGCAGGTCGCCAATGTCACGACGCCGGCGAACTATTTCCACATCCTGCGCCGGCAGGTGAAGCGCGACTTCCGCAAGCCGCTGATCATGATGACGCCGAAGTCGCTGCTGCGCCACAAGCGCGCCGTCTCCTCGCTGTCGGAAATGGCGGGGGAAACCTCGTTCCACCGCCTCTTGTGGGACGACGCGGAGGTCATCAAGGACGGGCCGATCAAGCTGCAGAAGGACGCCAAGATCCGCCGCGTCGTGATGTGCTCGGGCAAGGTCTATTACGACCTTCTCGAAGAGCGCGAGAAGCGCGGCATCGACGACGTCTATCTCCTGCGCCTGGAACAGCTCTATCCGTTCCCGGCCAAGGCGCTGATCAACGAGCTGTCGCGCTTCCGCAACGCCGAGATGGTCTGGTGCCAGGAAGAGCCGAAGAACATGGGCGCCTGGGCCTTCATCGACCCCTATCTGGAATGGGTGCTGGCGCATATCGACGCCAAGTACCAGCGCGTGCGCTATACCGGCCGTCCGGCCGCCGCCTCTCCGGCGACGGGCCTGATGTCCAAGCACCTCGCGCAGCTCGCCGCCTTCCTCGAGGACGCGCTGGGCGGCTGATCCGCCCGGCTTTCCCAACGCAAAGACACGAACGAACGGAACATAATCATGGCTACCGAAATCCGCGTCCCGACCCTGGGCGAATCCGTCAGCGAAGCGACCGTCGGCACCTGGTTCAAGAAGGTCGGCGACGTCATCAAGGCCGACGAGCCGCTCTGCGAGCTGGAAACCGACAAGGTGACGATCGAGGTGCCGGCCCCGGCCTCCGGCGTTCTCGCCGAGATCACCGCCAATGCCGGCGACACCGTCGAGCCGGGCGGCCTGCTCGGCCAGATCTCCGAGGGCGCTTCCGCCGGCGCCGCCGCTCCGGCCGCCGCCGAGAAGGCCGAGAAGGCACCCGCCGCCGAGGCCAAGCCCGCCGCCATGCCGGCCGCGCCCGCCGCCGCCAAGCTGCTCGCCGAGAACAACCTGTCGGCCGATCAGGTCGAGGGTTCCGGCAAGCGCGGGCAGGTGCTGAAGGGTGATGTGCTCGCCGCCGTCGCCAAGGGCGTTTCGGCGCCTTCCGTCTCCGCCGAGCCGGTCAAGGTCGCCCGCCCGGCCTCCGCGGAAGCCGACGCGCCGCGCGAGGAGCGCGTGAAGATGACGCGCCTGCGCCAGACCATCGCCAAGCGCCTCAAGGACGCGCAGAACACCGCCGCCATGCTGACCACCTACAACGAGGTGGACATGTCGGCCGTGATGGACCTGCGCAACCGCTACAAGGACCTGTTCGAGAAGAAGCACGGCGTCAAGCTCGGCTTCATGGGCTTCTTCACCAAGGCCGTCACCCATGCGCTGAAGGAAATCCCGGCCGTCAACGCCGAGATCGACGGGACGGACATCGTCTACAAGAACTATTGCCATATCGGCGTCGCCGTCGGCACGGACAAGGGCCTCGTCGTGCCCGTGGTGCGCGACGCCGACCAGATGTCGATCGCCGAGATCGAGAAGGATATCGCCCGCCTCGGCAAGCTCGCCCGTGACGGCGCGCTGTCGATGGCCGACATGCAGGGCGGCACCTTCACCATCTCGAACGGCGGCGTCTACGGCTCGCTGATGTCCTCGCCGATCCTCAACGCGCCGCAGTCGGGCATCCTCGGCATGCACAAAATCCAGGAGCGCCCGGTGGTCGTCGGCGGCCAGATCGTCATCCGCCCGATGATGTATCTCGCGCTCTCCTACGACCACCGCATGGTGGACGGCAAGGAGGCCGTGACCTTCCTCGTGCGCGTCAAGGAGAGCCTGGAAGACCCGGAACGCCTGGTTCTCGATCTCTGATCGTCCTCCGGCGCAGGCCGTCCCGGTCCACGGGGCGGCTCCTCCCGTCTATAAGCACGAAGCGCGATCGCCATGGACGCATCCCTCCTTTCCGCCTCCCCCTTCCTGCCGCTGGTCGGCTGGAGCGTCGTCCTGCTGGTGCTTCATGTCCTGCTGCAGGGCTTCACGGTCAGCGCGGAAGCGTCGAAGACGCTCGGCGCGTCGTGGAACGCCGGGCCGCGCGACCAGTCCTTCGAGCCGAGGGGCAAGCTCGCCGGCCGGGCCGCGCGGGCCTCGGCGAATTTCCGCGAGACCTATCCGGCCTTCATCGGGCTTGCGCTGGCGCTCGCGCTGAAGGGCGGCGCTTCCGGCTGGGGGATTTTCGGCGCATGGTTGTGGTTCGCCTGCCGCATCGTCTACATTCCGCTCTATCTGGCCGGCGTTCCCTATATCCGCTCGCTGGCATGGCTCGGTTCGCTGGCGGGGCTTGCGGCGATGTTCACGGCGCTGGTCTTCTGACGGCCTGGCGCGCCTGAAACGGAGGAGATGCGATGCATCAATATCTCATCGAGCTCGCCTCGCTGATGGCGATCTTCGCCTTCGCCATCGTCTCGCCCGGCGCGGACCTCGCCATGGTCATGCGCCAGTCGCTGACGCATGGACGGCGCGCGGCCATCATCACCTCCTTCGGCATCGGCGCGTCGCTGATGGTCCATGTCACCTATACGGTGCTCGGCCTCGGGCTGATCATCTCGCAGTCGATCTACCTCTTCAACATCGTGAAATGGTGCGGCGTCGCCTATCTCGTCTATATCGGCTTCAAGGCGCTGCGCGCCGGCAAGGCGGACCTTTCCGTCGAGGCGATGGGCGGCGGCGAGGCCCGCGGCGAGCAGACGGCGCTGCGCGCCTTCGGCCTCGGCTTCCTCGTCAACGCGCTCAATCCGAAGGCCGTCTTCTTCTTCCTGTCGATCTTCTCGACGGTGGTCGGCGCCCATACGCCGATCGCGGTGAAGTTCGGCTACGGCCTCGTCATGGCCCCCTGCCTCATCGCCTGGTTCGTCGGCGTCTCGCTGTTCATGACGACGCCGCGGATGCGCGCAGCCTTCGCCCGCGCCAGCCAGTGGATCGACCGGACGAGCGGCCTCGTCTTCATCGCGCTCGGCATCAAGCTCGCGACGGAAAAGGCGCACTGAACGATGCGCGCCGCCCTCGTCCTCGCCGGATCGCTCGCCGCCACTTCCGCTCTTGCCGCCGAGTGCCGGCAGGACCGCGCGGTCTATGCGGACCGCGACGGGGGCTACGAGCTTTCCTTCGAGCCGGCCCGCTCCGACGCGGCGGCGACGAGCCACCATTTCAAGCTCAAGGTCCTTTCCAGCGGCGTCGTGCTGGACGGCATCGTCATGCCGGGCGAACCGGCCGGCTCCAACGGCATGGTCATGCACGATTGCCCCGAAGGCGACGTCACCGGCGAGGAGATCGCCGCCTGCACCGTCTGGGAAGGCGTGATCTATGCGCTCGGCGGCGGCGACGCGGCCCTGCTGCCCGACGGGGACGGCGCGGCGGCGGAAAGCCTGCTGCTTGCCGGCTTCGGCGCGTCGCTGCGCTATTCGGCGCTGTGGGACGCGGGCAAGGCGGGCGCCGTGCCGTGGGACGTCTTCAAGCGGAAAGGATGCGCGGCATGAGCGAGGCTCCCGTCCTTCTCGTCACCGGCGGCAGCCGGGGCATCGGGGCCAGCGTCTGCCGGCTGGCCGGCGCGGCCGGCTGGCAGGTCGCGGTGAACTATGTCACCAATCTCGCCGCCGCCGAGGCGGTGGTGGCCGATATCCGCGCGGCCGGCGGCTCGGCGATCCCGGTCAAGGGCGATGTCGGCAGCGAGCTCGGCCTCGCCTCGATCTTCTCCGCCGTCGACGGGACCTTCGGCCGGCTCGACGGCCTCGTGAACAATGCCGGCATCGTCGCCCTGCCGCAGCGCGTCGACGAGATGTCCGCCGAGCGGCTGGAGCGCATGTTCGCCGTCAATGTGATGGGCTCGATCCGCTCGGCGCAGGAGGCGGTTCGCCGCATGTCGACGCGCCACGGCGGAAGGGGCGGGGCCATCGTCAACGTCTCCTCCGTCGCCGCGCAGCTCGGCGGGGCGGGGCAATATGTCGACTATGCCGCCAGCAAGGGCGCGATCGAGAGTTTTACCATCGGCCTTGCCCGCGAGGTCGCGGCGGAGGGCGTCCGGGTCAATCTCGTGCGCCCCGGCATCATCGACACCGACATCCACGCCTCCGGCGGCCTGCCGGACCGCGCGCGCGACATGGCCGCGCTCATCCCGATGCAGCGGCCGGGCACGGCCGACGAGGTGGCGCATTCCATTCTCTATCTTCTCTCCGATGCGGCGTCCTATGTGACGGGCGCCGCCCTCAACGTCAGCGGCGGCCGCTAGAACCCCGCGCAGGAAGGACTTGTCATGGCATATGATCTCATCGTTATCGGTTCCGGCCCCGGCGGCTATGTATGCGCCATCAAGGCGGCCCAGCTCGGCCTGAAGGTCGCGGTCGTCGAGAAGCGCGCCACCTATGGCGGCACCTGCCTCAATATCGGCTGCATCCCCTCCAAGGCGCTGCTGCACGCCTCGGAGACCTACAGCCACGCCGCGCACGGCATGGAGGCGCTCGGCATCGAGGGCGTGAAGCCCAAGCTCAACCTCGCCAGGATGATGGGGCACAAGGATGCGACGGTGAAGGCGAATGTCGACGGCGTCGCCTTCCTCTTCAAGAAGAACAAGATCGACGGCATCCAGGGCACCGGCAAGGTGCTGGGCGCGGGCAAGGTCTCCGTCACCAACGACAAGGGCGAGGAGCAGGTGCTCGAGACGAAGAGCATCGTCATCGCCACGGGCTCCGACGTCGCCGGCATTCCGGGCGTTCCGGTCGAGATCGACGAGAAGGTCATCGTCTCCTCGACAGGCGGCATCGCGCTCGACAAGGTGCCGGGCCATCTGGTGGTGGTCGGCGGCGGGGTGATCGGGCTGGAGCTCGGCTCGGTCTGGGCGCGGCTCGGCGCGAAGGTCACGGTGGTCGAGTATCTCGACGCCATCCTCGGCGGCATGGACGGCGAGGTCTCCAAGCAGTTCCAGCGGATGCTCGCCAAGCAGGGCATGGACTTCAAGCTCGGCGCGAAGGTGACGGGCGTGGAAAAATCCGGCTCCGGCGCGAAGGTGACGTTCGAGCCCGTCAAGGGCGGCGCGGCCACCACCATCGAGGCCGACGTCGTGCTGATCGCCACCGGCCGCAAGCCCTATACCGAAGGCCTCGGCCTTACGGAAGCCGGTGTCGCGCTCGACGGCCGCGGCCGCGTCGAGATCGACAAGCACTTCCAGACCAATGTTCCGGGCATCTACGCCATCGGCGACGTGGTGCGCGGCCCGATGCTCGCCCACAAGGCGGAGGACGAGGGCGTTGCCGTCGCCGAGATCCTCGCCGGCCAGGCCGGCCATGTGAACTACGACGTCATCCCCGGCGTCGTCTACACCCAGCCGGAAGTCGCCTCCGTCGGCAAGACGGAGGAGGAGCTGAAGGCCGCTGGCGTCGCCTACAAGGTCGGAAAATTCCCCTTCACCGCGAACGGCCGCGCCCGCGCCATGCTGGCGACGGACGGCTTCGTGAAGGTCCTCGCCGACAAGGCGACGGACCGCGTGCTCGGCGTCCATATCGTCGGCTTCGGCGCCGGCGAGATGATCCACGAGGCGGCCGTGCTGATGGAATTCGGCGGCTCCTCCGAGGATCTCGGCCGCACCTGCCACGCCCATCCGACCATGTCGGAAGCCGTCAAGGAAGCCGCGCTCGCCACCTTCGCCAAGCCGATCCATATGTGATCGGCCCGGGCGGCTGCGACAACCGGCCGCCTGTCTTCCCCGCCCGAACGCGGGCACCATGAAGGCCGGAAAGGATGGCCTTCATGTCTCCCGTCTCGCGACCCGTCTCGCTGCCGCACCCGCTGCTTCCCGCCGCCGACTGGGCGGATCGCTTCACGCTCGGCCTGCCCGTCGAGGGGCTGACGGCGCTGGAGGCGGCGCGGCTGGCGCTGGAGCATCCGCCGGGCTGGATCCGCGGGCTGATGGTGCTGCGCAACGCGCTCGTCGCGCCCTTCGGCCTGAAGGGGGCGGCGGTCGAGGTGAGGACGTCCGAGAGCGAGATCGGCGGCTTTCCGGTGGTCAGCGCCGGCGACGACCGGGTGGTGCTCGGCTTCGACGACAGGCATCTCGATTTCCGCATCGTCATCGACGTGCGGCAGGACCGGCCGAGCGGCCAGACCCTCTCCGTCATGACCCTCGTCCACCGCAACAACCTGCTCGGCCGGCTCTACCTCGCCGCCGTCATGCCGTTCCACCGGCTGATCATCCGCCGCATGCTCGCCGGCATCGGCGAGCGGGTGGTCAGTTCACGGGGGTGACCGAGAAGCCCTTCTTGCGCAGCAGCTCCACCACGCCTTCCGCTCCCGGCAGGTGCAGCGTGCCGACGGCCATGAAGACGTCGCCGCCGTCGAGGATCGGCGCGGCGCGGTCCGCCATGATGTGGTTGCGGTCGACGATGATGCGCTGCTCGAAATCGGCGTAGGCCTTTGCGTCCTCGTCGTTCTCGGGGCTGGCGGCGCGCGTCATCGGCATGATCATGCCGACATCGCCGGTAAGGTAGAGCTGGCTCATCGTCTCGATGATGTCCTCGAGCGTATCGCCGAGCGCCACCGTCTGCACGAGGCCGTGGACCTGCGGCTCGACCGGCAGGGAGTCGAGGGCGGAGATCTGTTCGAGGAGCGTTTCGAGGCCTTTCAGCGTCTTGCCCTCGGCGAGCGCGTCCTTGGCGAGGCGCTGGTCGAGGAAGGCCGCGCCGGCGTTCTTGCGGGCGATCTCGCAGGCGGGCAGGGCGACGAAGCTGGCGATCATCCACGGCTTCATGCGGGCGACGGCGGCGAGCGAGAGGCCGCGGCTCTTCAGGCCCTCGGTCAGCTTGCGCGCCTCTTCCGCGTCGAGGAAATCGGTGATGGAGCTGCCGTCGGTGAACATGGTGAGGTCGGGGCGCGCCATGATCGCCGCGGCGGCCTTCTTGCCGTCGGCGATCTCGTCGGATTCGACGATGACGGTCTTTGCCCCGGCATAGGCGGTGCGCGCGGCTTCGGGCATGGCGAGCACGCGCGGGTCCGTCACATGCATGGTGCCGAGCAGGAAGGAGGCCGGCCGTCCGTCCTTCTCGATCTTCCACAGTATGCCCCTGCCGTTCGGCACGGCGTCGGCCTCGGCGCGCAGCTTCGCGAAGGCGGCGGGATCGTCCTTCTCGTATTTCGCCAGCAGGTTCTCGCCGCCGCAGGCGGGCGTGTCCTGCGCCCTGGCCGGCGAGAGGCCCGCCAGCACGACGAGGAAGGACAGGGCCGCGACGAGGTGGAGCGCGGCAAGGAGCCAGAGGCCGGCGTCGGCCAGCCGGTCGGCCAGCGCGAGGCGGTTTTTGTGCGGAAGGATCATCATGGGCGGAACCCTAGCGCGGGGGCTTTCATATTCTCTTAACGCGGTCAGGCGCGGGGGTGGGCGCGGTCGTAGATTTCGAGCAGGCGGGCCGAATCGACGCCGGTATAGACCTGCGTGGTGGAAAGGCTGGCATGGCCGAGCAGCTCCTGGATGGTGCGCAGGTCCCCGCCGCCGGCCAGGAGATGCGTGGCGAAGGAATGGCGCAGCGCATGGGGCGTCGCGCTGTCCGGCAGGCCGAGCGCGCCGCGCAGCTTCTGCATCTCGCGCTGGATGATCGCCGGCTGCAAGGGGCCGCCGCGCGCGCCGCGGAAGAGCGGCCTGTCCTGTGCGAGCGGGAAGGGGCAGAGCTTCATATAGTCCTCGACGCCGGATCGGGCCGGAGCGATCAGCGGGACGATGCGCGTCTTGCCGCCCTTGCCGGCGATGCGCAGCGATGTGGGGCTGCCGGCGAAATCGGCCGGGGTCAGCGACAGCGCTTCGGAGATGCGCAGGCCGCAGCCGTAGAGGAGGGCGAGCACGGCGGCGTTGCGGGCGCGGATCCAGGGTTCCTCGGCCAGTTGCTCATGCGCGTCGACCACGGCGATGGCCTGCCGGTCGGAGAGCGGCTTCGGCAGCGATTTCGGCTGTTTCGGCGAGCGCACGGCGGCCGCGCCCGCGGCATTGGCGAGGCCCTTGCGCTCGAGATGGCGCAGGAACGAGCGCAGGCCAGCAAGGCCGCGGCCGAGCGTGCGCGCGCCCGCGCCGTCGCGGCGGCGGGCGGCGAGGAAGCCGCGCAGGTCCGCCGGGCGCAGCGCGCCGATATCCTTGAGGCGGGCGGGGGCGGCGAGATGCCGTGTGAGGAAGGCGAGGAACTGGCGCGTGTCGCGCTCGTAGGCTTCCAGCGTGTTGTCGGAGAGGCGGCGCTCTTCGGCGAGCGCGGCAAGCCAGCCCTGCCGCTCGGCCATGAGCGCCGGATCGGCGATGATAAGAAGTTCGGTCATATGCTGCCCTTGGCGTTTGGCGCAGGATCGGCGATCGACGCCTAAGGAATCGCTAACGTTTGCCGCCGGGGCTGGGCAAGGGGCACCGCCTTCCTCTAGACAGGTGCCTGTATAGGCAAAGTTTCCTTCCCCAACCGGAGACGCGCATGCTGCTTCGCTCCATGTTCGCCGAGAATTACCGGTCGCTGCGCTCGATCCGCATGGATCTCGGGCGAGTGAACCTGTTCGTCGGGGAGAACGGGGCGGGCAAGTCGAACCTCTACCGCTCGCTGCAACTGGTGCAGGCGGCGGTGCGCGGCGGCTTCGCCCATGAGATCGCGGCCGAGGGCGGTATGGCGTCCGCGCTGTGGACGGGCAGGCGGCGGGCCAACGAGCCGGTGCGCATCCGCCTCGAAACCGAGCTGCTCGACGAGGAGCGGGCCATCACCTTCCGCTACCGCGTCGAGGCCGGGCTGCGCCCGTCCAAGGCGGCCGCCGGCTTCGCCTTCGAGCCGCAGGTCAAGGCCGAGGAGCTTTCCATCGAGACCGGCCGCCGGCCGGTGACGGTGATGAAGCGGGCCGGGCCGGGCATCATGGTGCGCGACGAGACCGGGCGCATGGTCGAGCATCCCGAACAGGCGCTGACCTCGGAGACGGCCATCGCGCTGCTCGGCGATGCCGGGCATTATCCGGAGATCGGCACGTTCCGGCGCGCGGTCTCGCAATGGCGGTTCTTCCACGGCTTCCGCTCCGACCGGGATTCGGCGCTGCGCCAGCCCTGCCTTGCCGTCACCGCGCCGCTGCTCGACGAGGACGGGGCGAACATGGCGGCGGTGTTCGCCACGCTGGTCTGGACGCGGCAGGACACGGTCGATCTCGACCGCGCCGTCTCGGACGCTTTCGGCGGCGCGCGGCTGGTCGTGCCGGAGCCGGAGGCGTTCGCCTCCTACGGGCTGGTCTTCCCGCAGTTTCCGCAGCGCGTCTTTCAGCCGCGCGAACTGTCGGACGGGCAGGTGCGTTTCCTGGCGCTCGCCGCCGCGCTGCTCTCCTACCGCACGCCGCCGCTCATTGCGCTCAACGAGCCGGAGGCGAGCCTCCACCCGGACATGCTGGAGCCGCTGGCGGAGATGATCGCGCGGGCGGCCGGGTCGAGCCAGATCTGGATCGTCACCCATTCCGCGACGCTGGCCGAGGCGGTGGAGCGCCGCTGCGGCGTGCGGGCCAAGCGCGTCGTGCGCCATGACGGGGCGACCTGGATCGACGGCATGCGGCTGACCGGCGCGATGGATGACGAGGAATGATCTTTGCGGTTTCCTTCGCGGGGCGGCGGGGGCATCTTCGCGGGCAATGAGCAGCGATTCGACCGACCTTTTCGGGGAGAAACTCTTTCCGCGCACCGTGCCCGTGATGGTGCCGGTGCCGACGCCCGTGCCCTATTCCTACAGCGTGCCCGAAGGCATGGCGGTGGAGCCGGGCTCCATCGTGCAGGTGCCGCTCGGGCCGCGCCTGGTGCCGGGCGTCGTCTGGGACGGGGCGGATGACGGAAAGGTCGATCCGAGGAAGCTGCGGCCGATCGAGAAGGTGTTCGATTGCCCGCCGCTCTCGAAGGAGATGCGCGATTTCCTCGACTGGGTCTCGGCCTATACGGTGACGCCGCCCGGCCTCGTCGTCCGCATGGCGCTGCGCGCGCCGGCGGCCTTCGATCCCGAGCCGATGATCGAGGGGCTGCGCTTCACCGGCCATCGGCCGGAGCGGCTGACCAGCGCGCGCGAACGGGTGCTGGAGCTGGTCGAGGACGGCATTCCGTGGACCCGTTCCGGCCTCGCCCATGCCTCGGGCACCTCGACGAGCGTCGTCGACGGGCTGGTGAAGCAGGGCACATTCGAGACCGTTTTCCTGCCGCCGCCGCCGGTGGTCGCCGCGCCCGATCCCGACTATGCCGCGCCCCGGCTTGAGGGGCCGCAGACGGAGAGTGCGGCGGAACTGGTCGAGAGCGTCAGGAAGAAGGTCTTCTCCGTGTCGCTGATCGACGGCATCACCGGCTCGGGCAAGACGGAGGTCTATTTCGAGGCGATCGCCGAGACGCTGCGGGCCGGCCGGCAGGTGCTGATCCTGCTGCCGGAGATCGCCCTGACGGCGAGTTTCCT
Source organism: Shinella sp. (assembly GCA_039812945.1). GTDB lineage: Bacteria > Pseudomonadota > Alphaproteobacteria > Rhizobiales > Rhizobiaceae > Shinella. Next base: position 3,295 of record JBDHSZ010000056.1, on the reverse strand, counting down.
CGAACGGTTCCACGATCGCTTCGGCGCGAAGCCGGCCGAGTGGCATTCCGACCTCGCCCCGCGCATGCGGGAAAAAGTCTGGCGGCAGGTGACAACGGGGGACGTGCGGGTGGTGGCCGGGGCGCGCTCGGCGCTGTTCCTGCCTTTCGACAATCTCGGCCTCGTCATCGTCGACGAGGAGCACGACCCGGCCTACAAGCAGGAGGACCGCGTCTTCTACAATGCGCGCGACATGGCGGTGGTGCGCGCGCGCATCGGCGATTTCCCGGCCGTGCTGGTCTCGGCGACGCCCTCGGTGGAAAGCCGCGTCAACAGCGATGTCGGACGCTATAACAAGCTGCACCTGCCGACGCGCTATGGCGATGCGGCGCTGCCGGACCTGCATCTCATCGACATGCGGCGGCATCCGCCGGCGCGCGGCGGCTTCCTGTCGCCGGTCCTTCTGCGCGGCATCGCCCGCACCGTCGAAAAGCAAGAGCAGGCGCTGCTTTTCCTCAACCGGCGCGGCTATGCGCCGCTGACGCTCTGCCGGGTCTGCGGCCATCGCTTCCAGTGCCCGCAATGCTCGAGCTGGCTGGTCGAGCATCGCTTTCGCGGGCAGATCCAGTGCCATCACTGCGGCTATGCCGAGCGCACGCCCGAGGCCTGCCCGGAATGCGGCACCTTCGATCACCTCGCCGCCTGCGGGCCGGGGGTGGAGCGCATCGCCGAGGAGGTGGAGCGGCATTTCCCCGAGGCGCGGACCATCGTGCTCTCCTCCGACCTGATGGGCGTCAAGCGCCTGCGGCTGGAACTGGAGGCGATCGCGCGCGGCGAGGCGGATATCGTCATCGGCACGCAGCTCGTCGCCAAGGGGCACAATTTCCCGCTGATGTCGCTGGTCGGCGTGGTGGACGCCGATCTCGGCCTTGCCAACGGCGATCCGCGCGCGGCCGAGCGGACCTTCCAGCTCCTCTCGCAGGTGACGGGCCGCGCCGGGCGCTCGGGGCTCAAGAGCCACGGTCTCATCCAGACCTACCAGCCGGCCCATCCGGTCATGCAGGCCATCGTCTCGGGCGATGCCGAGGCCTTCTACGCGCGCGAGATCGGCGAGCGGGAAAAGGCGCTGCTGCCGCCCTTCGGCCGGCTCGCCTCGGTCATCGTCTCGGCCGACAGCCGCGGCGAGGCGGAGGCGCATGCGCGGGGGCTCAGGCAGGCGGCGCCCCATGTAGAGGGCATCTCCATCCTCGGCCCGGCGGAAGCGCCGCTGGCGCTGGTGCGCGGCCGGCATCGCTTCCGCCTGCTGGTGCACGGGCGGCGGGGCAGCGACATGCAGGCCTTCCTGCGCGCCATGCTCGCCAAGGGGCCGAAGGAGCGGGCCTCGCTCCAGGTGCAGCTCGATGTCGATCCGCAGAGCTTCCTCTGAGAAGCAGGGTTAACAAAGAGTTGTGCGAACTTTTGCCGCGCGCTTCTGCCTGTCGCATGCCTGTGCGATAGAGAGGCGACGGGCATCCATGGGAGAGAGGCGGAGATGGAATTCTACATTCCCACCGAGACGGGCGAGTTCCTGGCGTTCTGCGCGGCCGCCGCGACAGGGCTCCTCGGCCTGTTCGCCCTCTTCGCTCCGGGCATGGCGCTCAAGCTCGCCGGGCTCCAGGCGAGGGAAACGAGCCGCGAGGGCCTCGCCTTCGCCCGCTCGGCCGGCGGCTTTTATGCCGGTCTCGCAATCGTCGCGCTGATGATGGCGCAGAGCTGGATCTACATGGCGATCGGCGGGGGCTTCGCGCTTGCCGCCTTCGGCCGCATCCTCTCGCTGATGTCGGACGGATCCTTCTCGGCGAAGAACCTTCTCGTGCTGGCCATCCAGGTCGTGCTTGCCGGCCTGCCGCTCGGCTACGCCTTCGGCTTTCTCTGACCGAAAACCGGCTTTCGGCGCATATCAGCAGCAGAACATAGTGCGCGCAGTCAACTTTTGCCCCGACTGTGGCCGACTTATGGCGCATTCCTGCCTCCGGCGTGTTGCGAGTCCCGGTTTCGTGTGCTAGACGAACCGCGAAATTCAGAAAAAGCGGGCGCCAAGGCCTGCGGGAACTGAAGATTACCGCAACGATTTCAGTTGGTTAGGACCGTGGCTTCGCTACTGCCCTGCTTCCTGAATGATAAGAAGAGAAGCTTGTGCCCGTGGCAGACACATCCCAGCTTGTTTCCGGTGTTGCAGAAAGATATGCGTCTTCGCTTTTCGACCTCGCTCAGGAAGCCGGTTCGGCTGACAGTGTCGGTGCCGATCTCGCCCGCTTCCAGGCGCTGATCGACGAAAGCGACGACCTCAAGCGGCTGATCGCCAGCCCCGTCTTCTCCGCCGAAGATCAGACCAAGGCCATCGCCGCCGTCGCCGCCAAGGCCGGCATCACGGGCCTCGTGGCGAACTTCCTCAAGGTGGTCGCGTCCAATCGCCGTCTCTTCGCCGTTCCCGGCATGATCAAGGCATACCGCGTCATCGCGGCCCGCGCCCGCGGCGAAATCACGGCCGACGTCACCTCGGCCCATGCGCTCACCGCGGCGCAGGAAAACGAATTGAAGGCGGCGCTGAAAGGCGTCACCGGCAAAGACGTGGCGGTTGCCGTCACCGTGGATCCGTCCATTCTCGGTGGTCTGATCGTCAAGGTGGGATCGCGCCAGATCGACACATCCCTTCGCACCAAACTCTCTACTCTTAAGCTTGCACTGAAAGAGGTCGGCTGATGGATATCCGCGCCGCGGAAATTTCCGCAATTCTCAAAGATCAGATCAAAAATTTCGGCAAAGAGGCGGAAGTCTCGGAAGTCGGCCAGGTGCTCTCCGTCGGTGACGGCATCGCCCGCGTCTACGGCCTCGACAATGTCCAGGCCGGCGAAATGGTGGAGTTCCCCGGCGGCATCCGCGGCATGGCGCTGAACCTGGAAAGCGACAATGTCGGCGTCGTCATCTTCGGTTCGGACCGCGACATCAAGGAAGGCGACACCGTCAAGCGGACCGGCGCCATCGTTGACGTTCCGGTCGGTCCGGAACTGCTCGGCCGCGTCGTCGACGCGCTCGGCAACCCGATCGATGGCAAGGGCCCGATCAATGCCAAGCAGCGCGCCCGCGTCGACGTCAAGGCTCCCGGCATCATCCCGCGCAAGTCGGTGCATGAGCCGATGTCGACCGGCCTCAAGGCCATCGACGCCCTCATCCCGGTCGGCCGCGGCCAGCGCGAGCTGGTCATCGGCGACCGCCAGACCGGCAAGACCGCCATCATCCTGGACACGATCCTGAACCAGAAGGCGATCCACGACAA
>JBDHSZ010000055.1:0-19432 GCA_039812945.1 Shinella sp. | reverse complement strand
CGAGCAGCCGAAGAAGATTGCGAGCGCCCGCTACGTCGCCAATCCCGGCTGCTACCCGACGGGCGCCATCGGCCTGCTGCGGCCGCTGCGCCTCGCCGGCATCCTGCCGGAGGACTATCCGGTCACGGTCAATGCCGTCTCGGGCTATACCGGTGGCGGCAAGCAGATGATCGCTCAGATGGAGAATGCCGACCATCCCGAGCATATCGACGCGCCGCACTTCCTCTACGGCCTGCCGCTCAAGCACAAACACGTGCCGGAAATGCAGGTTCACGGCCTGCTGGCGCGCGCGCCCCTCTTCTCGCCCTCCGTCGGCAAGTTCGCGCAGGGCATGATCGTGCAGGTGCCGCTCTATCTCGCCGACCTCAACGATCATGCCTCTCTCGGTGCGATCCATGAGGCGCTGGCCGAGCACTATACCGGACAGGATATCGTCGAGGTCGTCGATCTCAAGGAAAGCGCAAACCTCGCCCGCGTCAACGCCGTGGAACTGGCCGATACGGACCGCATGAAGCTCTACGTCTTCGGCACCGCCGGCGCGCCGCACGTCAACCTCGTCGCCCTGCTCGACAATCTCGGCAAGGGCGCCTCGGGCGCGGCGGTGCAGAACATGGACATGATGCTGAGGGGATGAGGGTCCTTCAGCCCAGCGCCGGGCGTATGTCCGTAAGGGCGAAATCATTGCCTTTGAACAGCAAGGGCTCGTCCAGGGCCTTTGCCAGCGCATAGGAAAAGCAGTCGCCGATATTCAGCCCGGCCGGATGCCTTCCCTTGCCGTAGCTGCGGAATGCCGCAATGGCGAGGTTGACCTGGGCGGCATCGACCGGCACGAGTTCCGCGCCAAGCGCATCCAGCAAGGCCTCGAGCGCCGACCGGCCCTGCTCGCCCTTGCGCCCCTCCACCACGCAGGCGGCCTCGACGCGCGTGACGGCGGAAACCAGGCAGCGCTCACCACGCGCCAATGCCTGCTCGAATGCCGCGGCATCGTCTTCCTGAAACAGCACCGCCGCGATGGCCGAGGTATCGACCACCATCACCACAGCCCGTCTTCGCCGTAACCGACAATCTCGTCGGCGGGGCGATCATCCTTGTCGGGCAACGCCGCGCAGGCCGTGCCGATGGCATGCAGGCGGCTTCTCAGATCGGCCGGGCGCCCGCGGCGGCGGCGTTCACGGTCGAGACGTTCGGCAAGCGCGTTGCGGATGGCGGTCGTCAGGCTTTCCCCGGTCAACGCGGCCACCTCGCGGGCAAGCCGGTCCGTCTCCGGATCCTTCAGGCTCAGCGCCATGGAACACCTCTTCTATAAAACCGCCGGAAGTATAGACGAGATCGTTCCTCAAGTCACGAGCGTTCCATTTCCCCATAGAACCCGCGCCAGTGGGCGACCGCGAAGAAGAGCACGACGAGCGCGCCGCCCTGATGCGCCAGCGCCCAGCCGAGGGGAACCTGCCAGACCAGCGTCAGGATGCCGATCGTCGCCTGCAGGCAGACGAGGGCGAAGAGGACGAGGGAGCGGCGGGCATGGGTCGTTTCGGGCGCGGCGCGCAGCGAGGCGACCACGTGGGTGAGGACGAGCGCGAAGAGCACATAGGCGCCCAGGCGGTGGACGAACTGCACGGTCTTCGGATTCTCGAAGAGGTTGATCCACCAGGGCTGCTGCACGAAGAGGCCACCCGGCACGAGGGCGCCGTCCATCAGCGGCCAGGTGTTGTAGGAAAGGCCTGCGTCGAGGCCGGCGACGAGCGCGCCGAGATAGATCTGAAAGATCGCCATGCAGGCGATGACGCCGGCCATGCGCCGCGAGGTCGCGGTCGGGGCCTCATCGCCGCTGTGCGGCGAGAGCGCGCGCATCAGCCAGGCGGTCCAGGCGAAGATCAGACAGGCGATGGTGAGATGCGTGGCCAGCCGGTACTGGCTGACCGAGACGCGCTCGGCAAGGCCGGACGTCACCATCCACCAGCCGATGAAGCCCTGGAAGCCGCCGAGCGCCAGAAGGCCGACGAGCGGCCAGCGCAGCTTGCGCTCGATGCGGCCGGTCAGCCAGAAGAAGGCGAGCGGCAGGGCGAAGACGAAGCCGATGGAGCGGGCGATCAGGCGGTGCGCCCATTCCCACCAGAAGATCGTCTTGAACTCGTCGATCGTCATGCCCTTGTTGATCTGCTCGTATTGCGGGATCCGCTTGTAGAGGTCGAACTCCTCCTGCCATTCCGCGGCGGTCAGCGGCGGGATGGCGCCGTGGATCGGCTTCCATTCGGTGATCGACAGGCCGGAATCGGTGAGCCGCGTCGCGCCGCCCACCAGCACCAGCACGAACAGCGTGAACAGCACGAGGCCCAGCCAGCGACGCACCAGCCGGCGGTTGCGGTCGATCCTGTCCGTGGCGTCATCGCTGCTATATGTGGTCGTGGCACTCATCTGTCGGCTCCTGTCAGCGGAACGGCGCGGCCGCCGTTCCGGCCGATTGCTTTACACGAATCCCGGCAAAACCGCGCGCGCGCGTTCGCCTGGACTGCTCCGGCGTTGATTTGCCCGACCCGCCCGTGCAAAACAAGGCCCGAACCTTTGCGGCATGCCGTCGCGGCCGCGACGCGCAGCGAATCGAAAGACCGACAATGCCCCCTCGCCTCCGAAAACTGATCGGCACCGTGCTGATCATCATCCTCGTGATCCTCTATGCGCTGGTCGCCACGACGGTCGCCTCGGCGACGCTCGGCCAATCGCCGTGGTATGTCCACCTTCTCTACTTCGCCGTGACGGGCCTGCTGTGGATCCTGCCGGCCATGCTCATCATCAAGTGGATGGAAAAGCCCGGCAAGTAGCCGCCGTTATCGAATTGCTAACCGCACCGGCCGATTTCGGCGGGGCGGGCGGCCGCGGCCGCGGGACTTAAACCATTTTCGCAGGTCCGCCGTCTATCGTCACGCCGGAACGATAGGGCCGGGAGTAATGCAACTGCAGATCAGGGCGTCCGATTGCGCGCTTGCCGACCCGGCTTCGGAAGAGGCCGAGGGCAAGGCGCGCGCCTCCTCCACCGCGCCGCTCTCGCTTCGCCTGCACGACCGCATGGAGCCGCTGGCCGCGCAATGGCGCGCGATGGAGGCGCAGGACCACCTGTCGCTGCACCAGGGCTATGACTGGTGCGCGGCCTGGGCGGAAACCCATGCCTGCGACCTGATGATCCTCGAAGGCGTCCGCGACGGGCGCACGCGGTTCCTGCTGCCGCTCGAAATCGTCCGCCGCGGCCCGGTGCGCACCGCCCGGCTGATCGCCTCGGCCTTCAGCAACATCAATACCGGCCTCCATGCCGAGGACTTCCTTCGCGCCGAGGGCGGAGAGCCGCTGCACGACGCGCTGCAGGGCGCGCGCGGCGACCTCGCCCGCCGCTTCGACCTGCTCCTCCTGGAAAAGGTGCCGCTCGACTGGCGCGGCAGGACCAGCCCCTTCGCCGGCCTGCCCTCCACGCTGAACCAGAACGCCGCCTTCCAGCTCGAGCTGCTCGGGGATTTCGAGGAGACGCTGGCGCAGCTCAACGCCAAGCGGCGGCGCAAGAAGTTCCGCAGCTCCGAGCGGCGGCTGGCGGCGATCGGCGGCTACGAGCATGTGGTCGCGGACACCGCCGGCGAAGCGCTCGCGCTGCTCGAGGTCTTCTTCCGCCAGAAGGCGGCGCGCTTCAAGGCGATGGGCCTGCCGGACGTGTTCCAGGGCGATGAGACGCGCGATTTCTTCCGCAGGCTCGCCGCCACGCCGGCCGTGGACGGCGACCAGCCGCTCCAGCTTCACGCGCTGCGCCTTTCTGGCGAGAATGCCGGGCATATCGCCGCCGTCAACGGCGTCTCGCGCAAGGGCGATCATGTGATCTGCCAGTTCGGCTCGATCGACGAGACCATCGCGGCCGATGCCAGCCCCGGCGAGATGCTCTTCCACCTGACGATCCAGAAGGTCTGCGAGGAGGGCGCGCGGCTCTTCGATTTCGGCATCGGCGACCAGCCCTACAAGCGCTCCTGGTGCCGGATCGAGACGCCGCAGCACGACCTCCTGTGGCCGGTGACCGCCACCGGCAGGGCGGCGGCCGCCGCGCACAGGGCGAAGACCGCCGCAAAACGCCTCATCAAGCAGAACAAGCGCGCCTATTCGCTGCTGCAGCGCCTGCGCAAGACGGATACGGGCGAAGCGGGTTAGGCCGCCTTGCGACCTGGATGGCGGGGCGGCTCGCTCCCCTCGCCGGTCATCAGCACGATCTCGTTGTAGCCCGCCTCGCCGAAGGCGCCGATCAGCTCGACGATCTCGTCCTCGTCGGCGCCGGGAATGGACAGGATGATGTCCGTCTCCTGGCCGTGCGTCAGGCGGCGCACGCCTTCCACCTCGGCGGGGCCGCATTCGACGATGACGGCGTCATAGGCATCGGACAGCGAGGCGATGACCATCGCCAGACGGTCGATGCCGCGCATGGCGCGCTTGATGTTGGCGTTGCCGCGCGGAATGATGTGCGCGGTGGAAAGCCGGTCGCCGTGGATGATGTCGCTGAAGGCGGCGTCGCCGACCAGCAGGTCGGTGATACCCGGCAGATGGACCGACTGCGCCATCAGGCGCGTCGGGCAGGCCGAGCCCGTCAGGTCGATGATCAGCGTCTTGCGATGCTCCTCGGCGATGCGCCGGGCCAGCATGACGGTCGCGGTGGAGCCCCGGTCGCCGGAAGGCGAGACGGAGACCGCCACGGAGATGTTGTTCTCGATCATGTGCCTTGCGACAGAGGCGACCGAATAGTTGTCCTCGTCCTCCTCGGCGACGGTCTCGTCGGCCGCGGGCTCCGGCGCCTCGTCCTCCTCCTCCCCCGGGCCGATATCCGACAGCAGGGAGCGGGCCGGCGCGGTGATGTTCCTGACGGCGCCGTATTCGGAACGGGCCGCCGGTTCTCTCCTGACGACGGGTTCGCGCACCGTCTCGACGGGCTCCTCCACCATCATGAGGACGGGTTCGAAGTCCTCCTCTTCCTCCTCGTCGCGGCGGCGGGAGGCGACGACGCCCACCGGCCGCAGGGCGCGGCCGCTGAAGAGCTCGGAGAGCAGGATGGCGATGGCGCTCAGCGCGAAGCCCGCCACGCCGCCGACGACGGTGATCGGGATCACCTTCGGGAAGGAGACTTCCGTCGGCTCGACGGCGGCGGAGATGACGCGGGCGTCGGCCGGGGTGGAGCTGCTGTCGGTGCGCGACGTCGCCTCGCGGTAGCGCGCAAGATAGGTCTCGAGAAGCTGGCGCTGGGCGGCGGCCTCCCGCTCCAGCGCCTTGAGGCCCACCTCGTCCTCGCCGGCGCGGGCCGCGTTGGCCTTCAGCGTGTTGAGCTGCTGAACGAGCTGCGTTTCGCGCAGGCCCGCCGTCTTCGCCTCGTTCTCGAGGCTCGACAGGATCTTCTGCGTCTCTCCCCTGATCTGCTCCTTGATGCCGGCAAGCTGCGAGCGCAGGCCCTTCAGGCGCGGGTGTCCCTCGAGCAGCGAGGTGGAAAGATCGGAGATCTGGCCCTGGATCTGCGCCTCGCTCTCCTTGAGGCGCTGGATCATCTGCGAGCCGACGACATCGGTGAGCGTGTCGGGCGCGCCGCCCCGCGTCAGCACCGCGCGCACGCTCTCGGCGCGCGCCTCGGCATTGGCGCGCTCGCCGCGCACGCGGGCCAGCTCGGCCGAGATGTCGTTCAGTTGCCGCACCGCGAAGTTGGAGTTCTCACCGGTCGGCAGGAGGTCGGATTGCGAGCGGTATTCGGCGACCTTCTGCTCGGCCTCGCGCACCTTCTCGCGCAGGTTGGCGATCTCCGGCTCGAGCCAGCGCGTCGCCTCGGAATTGGTGTCGAGCTTGGCCCCGCTCTGCAGGGAGAGATAGACCTTGGCCATCTCGTTGGGGATCTCGGCGGCGAGGCGCGGGTCCTTCGAGGAGAACTCTATGCCGATGACGCGCGAGCGCTCCACCTGGTAGACCACCAGCTTCTCGGTGAATTCCTTGAGAACGCGCTCCTCGGGCGGCAGGTCGAGCGGGTTCTTCCTGATGCCGAGAAGCACGAGCAGGTCGGAGACGGCCGACGGGCTTGCCGTCGTGTCGAATTCCTCCAGCTCGTAGAGCTTCATGTTGCGCGCGACCTGCTTGATGAGGTCGGCCGATTGCAGGAGCTGCACCTGGCTGGCGATGCCCAGTTCGTCGAAGGCCGGCCGCTCGCCGCCCTGCGCGCGGTCCTGCCCGGTGGTGAAGGCCGGTTCGCGGGTCTCGATGAGGAGGCGCGCCTCCCCCTTGTATTTCGGCGCGATCAGGCTTGCACCGGCAAAGGCGACGCCCGCGCAGGCGACCGTCGCCAGCAGCACGCGCATGCGTTTGCGCCAGATCGCGCCGAACAGACCGCCAAGGTCGATATCGACATCCTGCTGGCTCTCGTTGACGCCCGCCATATCCCAACTCCAAACACGACAATTTTCGCGCAGGGTAAACGAACATGGTAACCCAAGCGTTAACCACCATGGATGGCGACGGCATCGATCAGGCGCATCCGGAGAAATTCGCCGGCGCGCCGTCCCCTTTACCAGCCGTTAACCCTAACGGATCGATAACGGCCTCCAGACCTTCTGATTTGGGGATTGGATACGCGAATGGGATTCGCAACCTTCAACAAGGGCATGTTGCTCGCGCTGGCGCTCGTCGCGCCGGTGGTTTCCGGCTGCAGCGGCTATCGTCCCGCCCCCAAGGCCTTCCATGAGGCGACGATCCAGCCCTATCGCCTCGACAGCGGCGACCGCCTGCGCATCACCGTCTTCGAGCAGGCCGGCCTCAGCAACACCTATACGATCGACCAGGCCGGCTATGTCGCCTTCCCGCTGATCGGCGCGGTGCCGGCGCGCGGCCAGACGATCCAGGAGCTGGAAAGCGTCATCGCGGCGAAGCTGCGCCAGGGCTACCTGCGCGATCCCGACGTCTCCATCGAGGTCGACCGCTACCGCTCCATCTATATCATGGGCGAAGTCGGCCAGGCCGGGCAGTACAGCTATGTCGCCGGCATGACGATCCAGAACGCCATCGCCGTCGCCGGCGGCTTCTCGCCGCGCGCCAACCAGCGCGACGTCGACGTGACACGCAAGATCAACGGAAAGGTCATCACGGGCCGCGTCTCCATCTCCGACCCGATCCTGGCCGGCGACACGATCTATGTCCGCGAACGGCTGTTCTGAGCGCCATGGCGGACGATGGGCGCCTGCGTATCATCCATTGCTTCCGGTCGCCCATCGGCGGGATCTTCCGCCATGTGCGCGATCTCGCCGAATTCCATGTGAAGGCGGGCCATGACGTCGGCATCATCTGCGACAGCCTCACGGGCGGCTCGTTCGAGGACGCGCTTTTCGACGAGATCCGCCCCTATCTCCCGCTCGGCCTCGTGCGCCTGCCGATCAGCCGGTCCATCAGCCCGCGCGATATCAGCGCCTTCCGGGACAGTTATCGTGAAATAAAAGGTTTGCGGCCGGATGTGCTGCACGGGCACGGCGCCAAGGGTGGCGCCATCGCCCGGCTCATCGGCTCAGCCCTGCGGGTCAACAGGTATCGCGTAGCCCGCCTCTATTCGCCGCACGGCGGCAGCCTGCACTACATCAGGCGCAGCGCCGCGGGACTGGCGATCCTGACGGCCGAGCGGCTCCTGGAGCCGCTCGGCGACGCGCTCACCTTCGTCTGCGACTACGAGCGGGATGCCTACATCGCCCGCGTCGGCAAGCCGCGCGTGCGCGCCGAGCGCATCTACAACGGCATCCACGACCGCGATTTCGAGACGGTGTATCCGCGCGAGGACGCGGTCGACTTCCTCTATATCGGCATGCTGCGCGACCTGAAGGGGCCGGACGTCTTCATCGACGCCTTCGCCGAGGCCGAGCGCCGCGTCGGCCGGCCGCTCTCGGCGCTGATGGTCGGCGACGGGCCGGACAAGGCGAAATACGAGCGGATGATGCTGCAGCTCGGCCTCGGCCGGCGCATCGCCCTCATGCCCTCGATGAAGGCGCGCGAAGCCTTCGCGCTCGCCCACAACGTCGTCGTGCCCTCCCGCGCCGAGGCCATGCCCTATATCGTGCTCGAGGCGCTGGCCGCCCGCAAGCCGGTCATCGCCAGCCGTGTCGGCGGCATTCCGGAAGTGCTCGGCCGCGACAGCATCGCGCTGACCGAGCCGGGCGACCCTCTTTCGCTCGCCGCCGTCATGGCGCAGGCCGTCAGCGATCCGGCCTGGCTGCGCAAGGTCATGCCCGAACCCGCCACCTTCAAGGGCACCTTCTCCGCCTCCGTCATGTCGAACGCGCTGCTTGCACTCTATCGCGATATCCTGGCGGAGCAGAATGGCGCAAGGCGGCTCACGCCAGAGCTGCCCGCCGCAGGCTCGCACCCCCTATCCTGAGTTCCACATCGTAATCTACAGTTCACAATCCCTTGACAAGAGAGGGCTTGTGAATTACAGATTACAGATGATCGAGGTTCGCCAAACGCTCGCCTTCCGCGGCTGGTTCAAGGGCTTGAAGGACCTCCGGGCGCAGGCTCGCGTCCAGACCCGCATCGATCGCCTCGCCCTCGGCCTTTTCGGCGACGCCAAGTTCTTCGAGGGCATCGGCGAGCTTCGTATCGATTACGGGCCGGGCTATCGCCTCTACTTCACCAGGCATGGCGACACGATCGTCATCCTCCTTTGCGGCGGCGACAAGAGCACGCAGAAGAAGGACGTCAAACGGGCCCTCGAAATGGCAAGGGAGCTTTGAAATGGCTATCGAAACCACGCCCTGGGATCCCACCGAGATTCTGTCCAGCGACGCGGCCGTCGAGGCCTATCTCGAAGCCGCCTTCGAGGACGGCGATCCGAGGCTCATCGCCATGGCCCTCGGAAACATCGCCAAGGCCAAGGGCATGACCGGCGTCGCCCGGGAGGCGGGCATTACGCGCGAAGCCCTGTACAAGGCCCTCAGCGAAAGGGGCGACCCGAAGCTTTCCACATTGCTCGGCGTCATGAGGGCCCTCGGCCTGCGCTTCACGGTGACGACGATCGACGCGGCGGCGTGACCATGCCCCATGGCGGCACAGCGCATCCGTAAACGTTTCTTAGGGGCTTCGTGCTAAGCCCGGAGGGAACGCTCTGCAGGTGCCCGCCATGAACCATGTCGACAAGTCCGAGTCCTTCGATGCCGAAGCCTTGAGGCGCAAGGTCTCCAAAGCCGGGATAAACGTGCCGGGCTCCTTGCCGGAAGGCGCGGGGGACAAGGTCGCCGAGCTCAATCCGCTCGCCCGCAAGATCGCCCAGCAGTTCCGCGAGGACACCTTCTCGCCGGACATGATCACCGGCCTGCTGCGCCTCGGCGAATTCGCGGCGCTGGTCGCGGTCGGCTATGTCATCCACACCTTCTATGTCGGCGTCGGCATGACGGCGCTCTATGCGGCCGTCCTCGTCGGCGGCGCGGCGGTCGGCATATTGCTGCTGCAACTGGCCGACGCCTACCAGATCCCCGCGCTCCGCTCGCCGCTGCGCATGACGCCGCGCATCCTGGCGGCCTGGGCCATCGCCTTCGCCGCCATGGCGCTCGTGCTGTTCTTCTTCAAGTCCAGCGACCACTATTCCCGTGTCTGGTTCGCCTCCTGGTTCGCGGCGGGCGCGGTCTATCTCGCCGTCGAGCGGCAGGTCATCGCCTATTCGATCCGCCGCTGGGCCCGCAACGGTACGATGGAGCGGCGCGCCGTCATCGTCGGCGGCGGCGAGCCGGCCAAGGAGCTCATCCGCGCGCTGGAGCACCAGCCGGAAAACGACATCCGCATCTGCGGCATCTTCGACGACCGCGACGAGCGCCGCTCGCCCTCGATCATCGCCGGCTATCCCAAGCTCGGCAATGTCGCCGAACTCGTCGAATTCGCCCGCCTCGCCCGCATCGACATGCTGATCATCTCGCTGCCGCTCTCGGCCGAGACGCGCATCCTGGCTCTGCTCAAGAAGCTCTGGGTGCTGCCGGTCGATATCCGCCTCGCCGCGCATGCCAAGGGCCTGCGCTTCCGCCCGCGCAGCTATTCGCAGGTCGGCAGCCTGCCGATGCTCGACATCTTCGACAAGCCGATCGCCGACTGGGACAATGTCGCCAAGCGCATCTTCGACCTGTTCTTCTCCATCGTCGCGCTCGTCCTGCTCTGGCCGGTGATGATCGGCGCGGCGCTGGCGGTCAAGCTCACCTCGCCCGGCCCGGTGATCTTCAAGCAGAAGCGCCACGGCTTCAACAACGAGATCATCGACGTCTACAAGTTCCGCTCGATGTATACGCACCTTTCCGACCCGTCGGCGCGCGCCGCGGTGACGAAGGGCGATCCGCGCGTGACGCCCGTCGGCCGCTTCCTGCGCAAGTCCTCGATCGACGAGCTGCCGCAGCTCTTCAACGTGCTCAAGGGCCAGCTCTCCCTCGTCGGCCCCCGCCCGCACGCCATCCAGGCACAATCGCGCGACCGCAAATATGTCGACGTGGTCGACGGCTACTTCGCCCGCCACCGCGTCAAGCCGGGCGTCACCGGCTGGGCGCAGATCAACGGCTGGCGCGGCGAGATCGACCATGACGACAAGATCCGCTACCGCACCGAATTCGACCTCTACTATATCGAGAACTGGTCGCTCTGGCTGGACCTGAAGATCCTGTTCCTGACGCCGATCCGCCTGCTCAACACGGAAAACGCCTATTGAGCGACGCGGCCCTCCCCCACGCCCGACCCTTCCGGCCGCAACTGGCGGCCCTCGGCATCGCGGGCTCCATGCTGGTGACGGTCGGCGTCTTCCTGTCGGGCTTCGTCATCAGCGAGCCGGCGCCCTACGAGCTCTTCATGGCGGGCCTCATCGGCCTTTGGGCGATCGTGGGCCTGCGCATCTCGCGCGGCGTCGCGCCGCTGCTCATCCTGCTCGTGCTGTTCAATCTCGGCGGCATGCTCTCGCTGACGGTGATGGACGACCTTTCGGGCGGGCCGATGTATATCGCCGTCTCGCTGTTCCTGGCGCTGTCCAGCGTGTTCTTCGCGGCGATCATCGAGGCGAGGCCGGCGCGGCTGGAGCTCGTCTTCCGCGCCTGGGTGGCGGGCGCGCTGATCACCGCGCTGCTCGGCATCCTCGGCTATTTCCACGCCTTTCCCGGCGCGGAGGCCTTCACGCTCTACGACCGCGCCAAGGGCGCCTTCCAGGATCCGAACGTCTTCGGCCCCTATCTCGTCGCCCCCTCGCTCTACCTGATGCACGGCCTGCTTGCCGGCCGCATCCTCGGCGCGCCGCTGAAGGCCGCCGGCGTCCTGATCCTGGCGCTCGGCGTCTTCCTCTCCTTCTCGCGCGCGGCCTGGGCGCTCTATCTGTTCTGCGTCGTGGCGCTGGTCTTCGTCATGCTGCTCAAGGAACGCACCGGCGCATTCCGGCTGAAGATCCTCGTCCTCAGCCTTTCGGCCGCCGGCCTGATGATCCTCGCGCTGATCGTCGCGCTGCAGTTCGACAAGGTGGCGGACCTGTTCTCCAGCCGCACGCAGCTCGTGCAGGAATATGACGGCGGCCATCTCGGCCGCTTCGAGCGCCACCGCATCGGCTTCCTGATGGCCATGGAGCGGCCGCTCGGCATCGGCCCCATGGTGTTCAGCCGGATGTTCCCGGAAGACGAGCACAACATCTTCCTGAAATCGCTGACCACCTATGGCTGGCTGGGCTTTGCCGCCTATCTGACGCTGATCGTCTGGACGCTTTCGGCCGGCTTCAAGGCGCTGCTGCGCGAGCGTCCCTGGCAGCCCTTCCTGATGATCGCCTTCATCACCATCCTCGGCCATAGCCTCGTCGGCTTCGTCATCGACACGGACCACTGGCGCCACTTCTACCTGCTGCTCGGCGTCCTGTGGGGCTGCCTGGCGCTGGAGCGCCGCCACAACCGGCGGCTCGCCGCGGGGGCGCCATGAACGCCGCGCCGGACAGGAGCCAGCGGCCGATGCGCCTTCTCGAGGTGCTGGAGCCGAGCGGCGGCGGCTCGGGCCGCCATTTCATCGATCTGTGCCGCGGCATGCAGGCGCGCGGCCATGTGGTGCACGCGGTCTATTCGCCCGTCCGGGCGGAGCCGCGCTTCGTCGAGGAACTCGCCTCGCTCGGCCTTGCCGGCCTGCATTCCGTCGCCATGGCGCGCGCGCCCGGCCTCTCCGACCTTGCCGCCTGGCGGGCGCTTCGCGCCGCGATGCGCAGCGCCGGACCGTTCGACATCGTCCACGGCCACAGCTCCAAGGCCGGCGCGCTGACCCGCCTGCGCCTGCCCGGCCCGCATGTGCCGCGCATCTACACGCCGCATGCCTTCCGCACCATGGATCCCGGCCTCGGCCGTATGGGCCGCCTGGTCTACGGCTCGATCGAGCGGCTGCTCGCCGGCGCGCTGACCGACCGGCTGATCTGCGTCTCGGCCGACGAACACGCCCATGCCCGCGCGCTCGGCATGCCGGACGACATCTTGTCCATTGTCGTCAACGGCGTGGCGACGCCGCCCGCCGATCGCCGCGACGCCGTGCGGCAGGCGCTCGGCCTTCCCCTGGATGCGCTGGTCTTCGGCTTTGTCGGGAGGCTCGCCGAGCAGAAGGCGCCCGAACGCCTCGTCGCGGCCTTCGACCGCGTGGCGGACGAAATCCCCGAGGCGCGGCTGCTGATGATCGGCGACGGCGAGATGCACGGCGCCGTCGTCCGGCAGATCGAAGCCTGCCGCCATGCCTCCCGCATGCGCCTCACCCGGGATTTCACCGGCCCGCAGGCCATGGCGGCAATCGACGTGCTGGTCATGCCGAGCCGCTACGAGGCGATGTCCTATGTCATGCTGGAGGCCGCCGCCGCCGGCAAGCCGCTGATCCTGTCCGATGTCGGCGGGGCCTCCACCGTGCTGACGGACGGCGAGAACGGCGTGCTGGTCGCCAATGACGACGATCCGCGCCAGCTTTCCGCCGCCATGCTGGGCCTTGCCGCGCCGGGCCGCCTCGCCCGCCTCACGGCGGCTGCTCAAGCCCGCAGCGGCGACTACGGCCTGGAACGCATGATCGGCGAGACGGAGGCGATCTATCGCGGCCTGATCCGCGAAACGAGAAAGGCCGCCCCTCCTCTCGGAGAGACGGCCTCGAAAAAGATCCTGCGAGCAACCTAGCGCATTTCCGACGCCAAAGCGACTTCGCTTCGGCTGGAAATGCTTTAGCGCCTGATCGCCCGCGCCAGCGCGATCAGGATGCAGGCGCCGATGAAGCCGGCGACGAGATAGCCGATCCAGCCGCCGAGCGAAACGCCGATCAGGCCGAGCAGCAGATTGGCCACCGCCGCGCCGACGATACCGAGCACGATGTTCATCAGGACGCCCATGTTGCTCTTCATGAACATCTCGGCGAGCCAGCCGGCGACACCGCCGATGATGATGGCCGCGATCCAGCCGATACCTGCGTCTTCCATATGCGTCTCCTCAAGCTCCGGTGTGACCGGCGCGAAGAGCCGGCGGCGAGGAAACGCAAAACGTGCCGGAAAGTTCCGCAAGGGAACTTCGGCATGTCTCGATCTAAAAGGAGAAATGGTCGGAATGGCGGGATTCGAACCCACGACCCCTTGACCCCCAGTCAAGTGCGCTACCGGGCTGCGCTACATTCCGGACCGCGCAAACCTCTATATTCCCGGCGTTTTGGATGCAAGCCCAAAAATCGGCCGCGGGAACAAATGTGGAGGATTGCCCGCCGGGGCTCTCCCGCCGGGACGGCGAGCGGAAGCACGATCCGGCTTTTCTTTTCGCAACCGTACCGGAATCGGCGAATCAGACCTTCCCGCGTATTAGACGAAAGTCGTAGGATGCCCTCGCTCGCTTGTCATTTGCGAGCACTCCCCCGCGTCACAGAGCCAAGCGTGACGCCTGTTTGCCCCGCCATCGTGCGGGGCTTTTTCTATGTCGTGTTCCGGAAAATCAGCCATGCCGCGCGCGGATGCGGCTCATCGCACCTGGTCGAGCAGGCGCTTGCATTCGAGCAGGTCGTAGAGCGCCTCCTGGAGGAGCGCGCGGTCCTCCTTGCCGACGCTCGTCTTGCCGAGCGAGATCTCCGGCGGCTCGTCACCGCCGCCGACGAAGGAGAAGAATCTACGGCTGGCGGGGGCCTTGGCGCGGCCGACGATCTGGTCCTCGTCGCTGCCGGCCTTCGGCGGGGCCGGCTCCTCGTGGCTGGCGGCGGCGAGCGCCTCGACGGTCGCAAGGTCGCCGCTGGCGATGGCGGCGACGAACTTGTTGCCGTTCAGCTTGAGCAGCTTCTGCACGCCCTTGATCGTGTAGCCGTGATCGTAGAGCAGGTGGCGGATGCCCTTGAGGAGATCGACGTCCTCCGGGCGGTAGTAGCGCCGGCCGCCGCCGCGCTTCATCGGCTTGATCTGCGTGAAGCGCGTTTCCCAGAAGCGCAGCACATGCTGCGGCAGGTCGAGGTCGTCGGCGACCTCGCTGATGGTGCGGAAAGCGTCCGGACTCTTGTCCATTCTGTCCTCGATAAAGCTCGTGCCGGCCGCAGGACGAAGGCGCTGCCGAATCGTATGCATTTCAGCGGCTTGCCGGGCGATATTCAAGTTTCGAATCGTCCGCGGGCCGGCATTGGCCGCAAAAAATCATGAAATCCCGCCGAAAGGCGGTGGCAAGGGCACGCGGCTTCGCGAAGAGGTTGCCTTGCGGCCGGTGCCGGATGGCGAATTTACCCTCAGGCCGCGGGGGATGCCGGCTTCAGCTTGGCCTTGCGCGAAAGATGCGCCTTCAGCACCCGCTGCTTGAGCACGTTCGACGCCTTGAAGGTCATCACGCGGCGCGGCGAGATCGGCACTTCCTCGCCGGTCTTGGGGTTGCGGCCGATGCGCTCGTTCTTGTCGCGCACCTGGAAGGTCGCGAAGGACGAGAGTTTTACGCTCTCACCCCGCACGATGGCGTTGCAGATCTCGTCGATCACGGTTTCGACGAGCTCCGCGGACTCGGTTCTGGAAAGGCCGACCTTCCGGAAAACCGATTCGGCCAAATCTGCACGTGTCACCGTCTTGCCGCTCATCGTTCCTCACCGATTTCCTATTGAAAGCGCATGGTTAGTGGCGGAAGAGTATTGTCCTTGCCCCCTCGGGTCAAGCGGCCCCCGGCAAGCGCCTTTCGCCCTACCAGCGCAGCAGCACCGCGCCCCAGGTGAAACCGCCGCCCATGGCCTCGAGCAGAACGAGGTCTCCCTGCCTGATCCGGCCGTCGGCCGCCGCCGCCGCGAGCGCCAGCGGAATGGACGCGGCCGAGGTGTTGCCGTGCAGGTCGACGGTGATGACGACCTTCTCCAGCGGGATGCCGAGCTTCTTCGCCGAGCCGTCGATGATGCGCTTGTTGGCCTGGTGCGGCACCAGCCAGTCGATGTCGTCGGCGGTGAAGCCGGTGGCGTCGAAGGCCGAGACGATCACGTCGGTGATCATGCCCACCGCATGCTTGAACACCTCGCGGCCCTCCATGCGCAGATGCCCGACCGTGCCCGTGGTGGAGGGGCCGCCGTCGACATAGAGCTTGTCGCGATGGGCGCCGTCGGAGCGGAGTTGCGCCGACAGCACGCCGCGGTCCGCATTGCTGCCTGCCCCCTCCTGCGCCTCCAGCACGATCGCGCCGGCGCCGTCGCCGAAGAGCACGCAGGTCGTGCGGTCGGTCCAGTCGAGGATGCGCGAGAAGGTCTCCGCGCCGATGACCAGCACGCGCCTGGCAAGCCCGCCGCGGATATAGGCGTCCGCCGTCGTCACCGCATAGACGAAGCCGGAACAGACCGCCTGCAGGTCGAAGGCGAAGCCGTGATGCATGCCGAGGCGGTTCTGGATGTTGACGGCGACCGCCGGGAAGGTGTTGTCCGGCGTGGAGGTCGCGACGATGATCAGGTCGATATCGGCTGCGGTGAGCCCGGCATTGTCGAGCGCCGCGCGCGCCGCGCCCTCGCCGAGCGAGGCCGTCGTCTCGCCCTCGCCGGCGATGTAGCGCTGGCGGATGCCGGTGCGCTGCACGATCCAGTCGTCGGACGTGTCGACCATGCTTTCCAGCTCGGCATTGGTGACTACCCGCTTCGGAAGCGCCGTTCCGAAACCGCGGACCACTGAACGAATCATTTCATACCCCGCCGTTCACGCTCTGGGCGCCCTCGACGGGCCGGCCAGCGTGATACTTCTGCAAATCTTTCTCGATCTTGTCCCTGAGGCCGTTGCGGACCATGTCGTAGCCGACGTCGACCGCCGCGGCGAAACCCTCGGCGTCCGTGCCGCCGTGGCTCTTGATGACGATGCCGTTGAGGCCGAGGAAGACGCCGCCGTTCACCTTGCGCGGATCCATCTTCTCGCGCACCCGGTCGAAGGCGCTCTTGGCGAGCAGGTAGCCGATCTTGGCGAGCAGCGTACGCGACATGGCGGCGCGCAGATACTCGGCGATCTGCCGCGCCGTGCCTTCCGCCGCCTTCAGCGCGATATTGCCGGCAAAACCTTCCGTGACCACGACGTCCACCGTGCCGCGACCGATATCGTCGCCTTCGACGAAACCGTAATAGTCGATCGTGTCGAAATTGGCCTCGCGGATGAGCTGGCCGGCGGCCTTGACCTCTTCCTGGCCCTTGATCTCCTCGACGCCGACATTGAGCAGGCCGAGCGTCGGCCTGTCGATCTCGAAGAGCGCACGCGCCATCGCCCCGCCCATCAGCGCGAAGTCGAAGAGCTGGCCCGCATCCGCGCCGATCGTCGCGCCGATGTCGAGCACGATGCTCTCGCCGCGCAGCGTCGGCCAGATGCCGGCGATGGCCGGGCGCTCGATATTGGCCATCATGCGCAGGCAGAATTTCGACATGGCCATCAGCGCGCCGGTATTGCCGGCCGAGACGGCGACATCGGCCTCGCCCTTCGCCACGGCGTCGATCGCCTGCCACATGGAGGATTTTCCGCGGCCGCGGCGCAGCGCCTGGCTCGGCTTCTCGTCCATGGCGACGGAAACGTCGCAATGATGGAAGATGCTGGCGGCCTTAAGCTTCGGCTGCTGCGCCAGGAGCGGCTCGCATTCGGCGGCGTCGCCATAGAGCACGAAGCGAATTTCGGGATGGCGCTCGATGGCCTTTGCTGCGCCGGGGATAGCGACCTTCGGACCGAAATCGCCACCCATGACATCGACGGAAATTCTGACCACGCGAGTCTTGCCTTACTTCTTGGCCCTGATCTTCTTGCCTCCGGCAGCCGGAGACCACCATGGCGGGATTCGGCCAAAATACCGCTTTTCACCGGTGGCACAACTGAATTATCGGGCTTTCCCGAGCCGGTTCAGTCTTTTTTCCAGTCCTTCAGAACCGCGAAGGGCGAGGGTTTGCGGTCGTCCTCGTCGCTGCTTTCGACATGGCCGGCGAAGTCCGCGTCGGCCTTGCGCGGATAGGGGTCGATGGCGAGCGCCACATGCTCGGCGGCGACCACCCCGGCGTCGATGCTGTCGCCGCTGAAGACCTCCGGCGCGTCGGGACCGTCGGGATCGAGCAGCATCTCGCCGCTCTCGGTCGCCGCCGGAAGCCGGGCCAGCTTCGAGCCCTCGGGCACGAAGACCACCTCGACCGGCTCGTCGATATGGCCCTCCACCGGCTCGAGCGTGACGACGCAGGCCTGCACGATATCGGCCGTGACGCGGCCCTTCAGCCTCACGCCGTCGCGCTTCCAGCGGCGCAGCTCGAAGGTCGCCGACAGCGCCTTCACCTCCAGGATGGACCAGAGTTCAGCCAGCCCCGCCCGTTCCGCGGCATCGGCGCTGATCGTCACCTCGACCGGGTTGGCCGAGATATGCCCGACCTTGACCGGGTAGGAGAACGGCGTCTCGTCGTCTTTTCTCATCGTCTGCCTTCCAGCCGCCCTCAGGCGGTCTTCTCCTGCCGGCCGGGCTCCATCACGGTGAGCGCGCCGACCTCGATCTCGTCCTCGCCGACCCCCGCCATCGCCTGTTCGGCGGCAAGCAGATAGCCGGCCAGCCCTTGCATCGACGGGGCGCCCTCGCCCGCGCCGGGGTGGATGTTGCGGGCGAGCGCCGCCGCCAGCCCGGCACGGTCGCCGGCATCCAGCGCGGCGGCGTAGGATTCCAGCCGGCCGTAGAACATGCCGGCGAATTTCTTCATGCGCTTGGGCACGCCGGCATCGCCGACGCCCAGCTCGCGAATCGAATGGTCGACGTCCTCGAAGAAGGCGTCGACGATCTCCTGGGCGATCTCCTGGCCGGTGGTGGCGCTCATGCGCGTGCGCCGGAAGTAGAGGATCAGCATCGCCGAGAGCATCTCGAAGCGGCCCATGACGGTGTCCGGAACATCAAGCGCTTCATAGAGATAGGGACGGCGCGCCGCCTTCGTCAGGATCGCATATTGCTTTTCGACGATGCGCCGGTTGCCGTTTTTTTTGCCGAACAGGCCGAAAATCATCATAAAGCCTAGTTTTGCCCGATTCAAACCATGGAGCCGTCGCAAGTCATGTTGCATGACGGTTCAAGCTGGTTTACCGAAGCAGGCATGAATTGCAATGGCTGCGCGGCCATCATAGTCCCGGGGAAATTGTGAAGAGAGATTCTGCGAATATGAAGCTGTTGCGTAACGCCGCCGTGGCCGTCACCCTCTCCGCATCCGTCCTGACGGCCTGCCAGGGCCCGAGCGAGGTCCTCTACCAGGGCTATGTCGTCGACCAGGAGACGCTGGCGCTGGCGCCGGTCGGCTCCTCGCGCGAGCAGGTTCTGCTGTCGCTCGGCACGCCGTCCTCCACCGCGACCTTCGACAACGAGGTCTTCTACTACATCTCGCAGAAGCGCAAGCGCGCCGCCGCCTTCATGAAGCCGAAGGTCATCGAGCAGAGCGTGCTGGCCGTCTATTTCGACAAGGACGGCAATGTCGAGCGCCTCGCCCACTACACGCTGCAGGACGGCAAGGTCTTCGACATGATCGCCCGCGTGACGCCGACGGGCGGCGCCGAGACCACCTTCCTCGGCCAGTTGCTGCGCGGCGGGGCGAACCCGGGCACGATGATGAAGAACATGCTCGGCAACAACTGACGTTTCGCCATTTTCCCATAAAGAAACCGCGGGGATCGCTCCCCGCGGTTTTTGTTTGGCCGTCGTCCGGGTCAGGCGAGGACGGCGAGCAGCAGCAAGGCCACGATATTGGTGATCTTGATCGCCGGGTTCACCGCCGGGCCGGCCGTATCCTTGTAGGGATCGCCGACCGTGTCGCCGGTGACGGAGGCCTTGTGGGCTTCCGAGCCCTTGAGGTGGCGGGTGCCGTCCTTGTCGACGAAGCCGTCCTCAAAACTCTTCTTGGCATTGTCCCATGCGCCGCCGCCCGAGGTCATCGAGATGGCGACGAACAGGCCGTTGACGATGACGCCGAGCAGCGAGGCGCCGAGCGC
>JBDHSZ010000054.1:0-19689 GCA_039812945.1 Shinella sp. | reverse complement strand
CGATCTTGCAGCATTCACCTCCATGGCCATGTTCGTCGCCAGCTTCTCCGTCATCCTCTTCGGAATCTGACGGGCCGTCCCCGCCGCATCATCCTGTCCGCCGCCGCCGCAATGCGTGGAAAGCGGGTGCAACACGCAAAGCCCTCTGGACGAGCCGGGTCCGAATCCGTTTAAGCTTCCAGCCTTGATCGGAAGGAAGACGAGATGGCGGACGCAGTTGAGACGACCGGGGGCGGGGTGATCGGGCAGGCGCCGGAATTCGTGCATCTGCGCGTGCATTCGGCCTTCTCGCTGCTCGAAGGCGCCTTGCCGATCAAGAAGATCATCGGCAAGGCGATCTCCGACCAGCAGCCGGCGATCGCCATCACCGACACCAACAACCTCTTCGCCGCACTCGAATTCTCGCAGAAGGCGATCGGCGACGGCATCCAGCCGCTGATCGGCTGCCAAATGTCGATCGATATGGAGGATGAAGGCGAGGGCGGCGAGCGGCGCGGGTCGCAGGCGCAGCTTGCGAAACTGCCGTCGATCGTCCTCCTCGCCGCGACCGATGCGGGCTATGTGCGTCTCGTCGATCTCGTCAGCCGCGCCTATCTGGGCGGTGAGAGCGGCCAGGCGGTGCGCATCGCTTATAGCTGGCTGGCGGAAGAGGGGGCGGAGGGGCTGATCGCCCTGACCGGCGCGCGCGGCGGTCCCGTCGACATGGCGTTCCTCGCCGGCCATCCGGCCGCGGCGAAGGCGCGGCTCGATGCGTTGAAGCGGGTCTTCGGCGACCGGCTCTATATCGAACTGCAGCGCCACGGGCGCTATGACCGGCAGCACGAGCGGCGCATGATCGAGCTCGCCTATGCCGAGGAGGTGCCGCTGGTCGCGACCAACGAGCCCTTCTTCCCCGCGCCGGACGATTACGACGCCCATGACGCGCTGATGGCGGTGGCGCACAACGCCATGGTGTCGGACGACAACCGTTTCCGCCTGTCGCCGGACCACTATCTCAAGAGCCGCGCCGACATGGCGAAGCTCTTCGCCGATCTGCCGGAGGCGCTGGAGAACACGGTGGAGATCGCCAGGCGCTGCTCCTTCGTGCTGAAGACGCGCGGGCCCATCCTGCCGCGCTTCACCGGCGCGACCGACGATGCGGAGGAGGCCGAGCGCGCCGAAGCGGCCGAATTGCGCCGGCAGTCCGTCGAAGGGCTGGAGAACCGCATGGCGCTGCTCGGCCTGACGCCGGGCTATAGCGAGCAGGATTACCGCGAGCGGCTGGATTTCGAGCTCTCCGTCATCGAGCGCATGAAGTTCCCCGGCTACTTCCTCATCGTCGCCGACTTCATCAAATGGGCCAAGCAGCACAACATTCCCGTCGGGCCGGGCCGCGGCTCGGGCGCGGGCTCGCTGGTCGCCTATGCCCTCACCATCACCGACGTCGATCCGTTGCGCTTCTCGCTGCTCTTCGAGCGCTTCCTCAATCCCGAGCGCGTCTCGATGCCCGACTTCGACATCGACTTCTGCCAGGATCGCCGCGAGGAGGTGATCCGCTACGTGCAGGGCAAATACGGCCGCGAGCAGGTGGCGCAGATCATCACCTTCGGTTCGCTGCAGGCCCGCGCCGCGTTGCGCGACGTCGGCCGCGTGCTGGAGATGCCCTATGGCCAGGTCGACAAGATCTGCAAGCTGGTGCCGAACAACCCGGCCAACCCGACGCCGCTCTCCAAGGCGATCGAGGAGGAGCCGAAGCTGCAGGAAGAGGCGGAGAAGGAGCCGGTCGTCGCGCGCCTGCTCGACATCGCCCAGAAGATCGAGGGCCTCTACCGCCACGCCTCGACCCATGCCGCCGGCATCGTCATCGGCGACCGGCCGCTGTCCAAGCTCGTGCCGATGTACCGCGACCCGCGCTCCGACATGCCGGTCACCCAGTTCAACATGAAATGGGTGGAGCAGGCCGGCCTCGTGAAGTTCGACTTCCTCGGCCTCAAGACGCTGACGGTGCTGAAGACGGCGGTCGATTTCATCCGCAAGCGCGGCATCGAGGTGAAGCTGGAAAGCCTGCCGCTCGACGATCCGCCGACCTACGAGATGCTGTCACGCGGCGAGACGGTCGGTGTGTTCCAGGTGGAAAGCGCCGGCATGCGCAAGGCGCTGATCGGCATGCGGCCGGACTGCATCGAGGACATCATCGCGCTGGTGGCGCTCTACCGCCCCGGCCCGATGGAGAACATCCCGGTCTACAATGCCCGCAAGCACGGCGAAGAGGAGATCGAGTCGATCCACCCGACGATCGACCACCTGCTCAAGGAGACGCAGGGCGTCATCGTCTACCAGGAGCAGGTGATGCAGATCGCCCAGGTCCTGTCCGGCTACTCGCTCGGCGAGGCCGACCTGCTGCGCCGCGCCATGGGCAAGAAGATCAAGGAGGAGATGGACAAGCAGCGCGCCCGCTTCGTCGACGGCGCGGTGCGGAACGGCGTGTCGAAGCCGCAGTCCGACCTGATCTTCGACCTGCTCGCCAAGTTCGCCAATTACGGCTTCAACAAGTCGCACGCCGCCGCCTACGCCATCGTCTCCTACCAGACGGCTTATCTGAAGGCGCATTACCCGGTCGAGTTCCTCGCCGCGTCGATGACCTACGACATGTCCAACACGGACAAGCTGAACGATTTCCGCCAGGACGCCGGACGCCTCGGCATCGAGGTCATCCCGCCGTCGGTGCAAACCTCGTTCGCCCATTTCGAGACGGGCGAGAACCGCATCTACTACGCGCTCGCCGCCATCAAGGGCGTCGGCGAGGCGGCCGTGCAGCATATCGTCGAGGTGCGCGGCGACACGCCGTTCAGGAGTCTCGAGGACTTCTGCGTGCGCATCGACCCGAAATTCGTCAACCGCCGCGTCTTCGAGAGCCTGATCGTCGCCGGCGCCTTCGACGGCTTCGGCCATGACCGCGCCGCCATGATCGCCGGCCTCGACCGGCTGCTCGGCGCGGCCCAGCGCGCGCAGGAGAACAAGACGAGCGGGCAGGGCGATATCTTCGGCATGGGCGCGGCGACGGGACCGGAGGTCATCACGCTGCCCGCCCACACTCCCTGGCTCGCCTCGGAGAAGCTGCACCGCGAGTTCCAGGTGCTCGGCTTCTACCTCTCGGCCCATCCGCTCGATACCTATGCCCCGATCCTCGCCAAAATGCGCGTGCAGACCTTCGGCGACTTCTCCGCGGCGGTGAAGCGCGGCGCGACGGCCGGCCGGCTTGCCGGCACGGTGACGTCGAAGCAGGAGCGCAAGACGCGCACCGGCAACAAGATGGGCATCGTCGCCTTCTCCGATTCCTCCGGCCAGTTCGAGGCGGTGCTGTTCTCCGAGATGCTGAACCAGTACCGCGACCTCTTGGAGCCCGGCAAATCGCTGGTCATGACCGTTCAGGCGGAAGAGCGCCCGGAAGGCATCGGCCTGCGTATCCAGACGCTGCGCTCGCTGGAGGAGGAATCGCTGCACACCCAGAAGGCGCTGCGCGTCTATGTCCGCGACAGCGGCCCGCTCCGCTCCATCGCCGCCCATCTCAACACCAAGGGCGACGGCCTCGTCTCCTTCATCGTTATCAAGGACAGCGGCCAGCGCGAGATCGAGGTGGAACTGAACGAACGCTTCCGCATCTCCCCAGAAATCGCCGCCGCCATGCGCTCGACGCCGGGCGTGCTGGACGTGGAGCTGGTGTGAGGCAGAGTCCTGTGGCGAGGAGCGGATGACGCGGCGAGAGAAGGGGATATCAAAAATTCCCCCTGAGGCATCCGAGGCACTTTCGATCCTCAGGACATGTTTCGGGACCTCGCTTCTGGGCGTTTATCTACATGGCTCGGCGGTTACCGGAGGCCTGCGACCGAACAGCGATGTGGATCTGCTCGCAATCGTTGACCGGCCGACCACCCATATGGATCGTGAACGCCTCTTGGCCGCGTTGCTGATGGTTTCCGGCTGCTATCCTGTCGGAGAAGCAGAGCGCCGCCCCCTGGAATTGATCGTCTTCAACCACGCCGACCTTGCTACATTCGCCCATCCGGGGCGTAGCGAATTCGTCTATGGCGAATGGCTTCGCGGGGCATTCGAAGCCGGTGAGATGCCTGAGCCCGCTTCCGATCCCGAGCTCACCCTGCTTTTGGCGCAGGCCCGGGACGAGGCGATTGCTCTGGCGGGACCGGAGCCGGCGGACCTGTTGCCGGTCGTTCCGAAAGCCGATATCCGCTGCGCGATCGGTGATACGCTCTCCACGCTGCTTGGGGCGCTGGAAGGTGATGAGCGCAATGTCCTGTTGACGCTCGCGCGGATGTGGCGAACGCTGGTCGAGGGGGATTTCGTCACCAAGGATGCCGCCGCTCGATGGGCGCTGCCCCATCTTCCCCTGGAGACCGCGAAAATCCTGGACAGCGCGAGAGAGGATTACTTGAACCGGACAGGTTTCGATTGGCCGGCGCACCGGCGGGAAGTCGGTCGAGCCGTCGAGGAGCTCGCTGAGCGGGTAGCGGCGCTCCTGCGGTGAGGCCCGTTCGTTTTGAATCGTGTCGACGGGACAGCCCCGCGTCGGCCTCAATTTATCAAGGTGATCGAAGAAGCCTTCTTCCTCTTCGCCTTCTTCTTCCCCTTCACCGGCCCGCCCTCCGCTTTCCTCACGTCGCGCGTCACTGTGATGAAATCCGTGCCGTCGCCGGTTTCCATGCCGAGGCCGGTGTCGGAGATGGAGAGGGAGGCGCCTTCGCCCATCAGGGCGGAGATGCGGGCGCGCATGGCCTCGGGGATGTCGAGGCGGTCGAGGGTCTTCGTCAGGGCGTCGGGGGCGTCGGCGTCGGCCTCGACGGTGATGCCGAGGCGCTTCAGGGTGGCGGGCGGGAGCTGGTTATCCATGCTCACGCCGTACCATTCGGCCGTGCCCTTGTCGGCCTCGACCGCGCGGGCGATGAGGAAATGCGTGCCGAGGGCGATTTCGGGCGCGCGGATGGTGATCGGCTCCTCGATCAGCGGCTTGAATTTCTGGCGCACGAGGATCTGGCCGTTCGGCGGCGCGCCCCTGCCGGCCTTGGCATAGACGGCGGCCAGCAGCGCCGGCGTCGCCACGCCGTCCTCCTTCAGGCCCTCGGCGAGTTGGAAGGCGCGGATGGCGGCGACGGTCTGCTTGCCGTGCCGGCCGTCCGGCGCGCCGGCCTCATAGCCCAGCGAGTTCAGCAGGGCCTGCAGGTCGAGCAGCATTTCGCGCTCGCCGCGGCGGGTGATGAGGATGCGGATCGGGTCCTGCTCGGTCTTCTCCACGGCGGATGTGAGGATCTGCGGCTTCGGCTCGGTCATCGCCACCTCGACGCTTTTGTCGCCGGCCTCGATCAGGGTGGGGCGCAGGCCCGTATCGGCCAGCAGCGGCGTGTCCGGCACCACGACGGAGGGCTTGAACAGCGCCGGGTGCACGATACGCCGCGGCGCCGTCTCGCGGCCGGTGATCAGCACATGGCCGCCGCGCCGGGTGAGGGAGAACAGCGTCCTGGCGAAATCGTTCGGCATGCGCACGCAGCCGTGCGAGGCGGGGTAGGAGGGCACGCTGTTGGAGGCGTGCAGCGCGATGCCGGACCAGGTCAGCCGCTGCATGAAGGGCATCGGCGCGCTGTCGTAGATATTGGAGAAATGCGTGCGCTTCTTCTCGAGGATCGAGAAGATGCCGGTCGGCGTCGCATGGCCCGCCTTGCCGGTCGAGACGCGCGAGGTGGCGACCACCACGCCGCCATCGTAGATCTTCAGCTCCTGCCGGTCCCGCGAGACCATGATCTGGAGCGGGCCCTCCAGCGTGCCGCCGAGCGCGCTCGCGCTGCTCAGCATCAGGCCGAGAATGCTCATGCCCGTGGCGAGACGAAACTTCATGCAAGCCATCCGTACGCAATACAAAACGGCGGCCAGCCTAGCGCGGCCCGCTTAAGGAAGGCTTGATGCGCCGTTCCATGCCGGTGCGGAAACGCCGGCCCGGGGGGCTTTATTCGCCCGGATCGCCGGTTTTCCCGGCGGTCTTGACAGTCAATTTTCCGTGAAAACGCTCGGGGCCGGATTTGCCGAAGGTGTAGCCGGTCTCCACGCTCGCCTTGCCGAACTTGTCGCGCAGCGTGTTCATCGCGGCTTCCGCGGCGGCGCGGCGCGCGGCGGCGGGATCGACGAGATCGGGCGGGTCGGCGCGGCCGGGATCGGTAAGGTCGCTGACGCCGATGCCGATCAGCCGGAATTTCGTGCCGTCCGTCTCCTTGCGCAGCAGCTCCATGCCGGTGCGGAAGATCCTGTCGGCCAGCATGGTCGGGTCTTCCAGCTTGCGGTTGCGCGTGCGGGTCTTGAAGTCGGCGGTCTTCAGCTTGAGCACGACCGTCTGGCCGGCGATGCCGGATTTGCGGAGGCGCACGGCGACCTTCTCGCTCAGTCGGCGCAGATGCGAGACGAGCTCCTCGGCATTGGAGATGTCGTCGAAGAAGGTGGTTTCGGCCGAAACGCTCTTGGCCGGGTCGTTGATATGCACCTCGCGGTCGTCCTGGCCGCGGGAAAGGTTGAAGAGCCGCTTGCCCATCACGCCGTAGCGGCGCATCAGGTCGGTCTCCTCCATGGTCTGGAGCTGGCCGACGCTGCGGATGCCGTCGCGCTCCAGCGTCTCGGCAAAGGCCTTGCCGACGCCCCAGATGAGGCGCACCGGCTTGTCGCGCAGGAAATCCAGCGCCTCGGCCTCGCCGATCACCGAGAAGCCGCGCGGCTTGTTGAGGTCGGAGGCGACCTTGGCGAGGAACTTGCAATAGGAAAGGCCGATGGAGATGGTGATGCCCACCTCCTGCTCCACCCGCTGCGCGAAGCGCGCCAGCACACGGGCAGGGGGATCGTGGTGCAGCCGCTCCGTGCCCTTCAGCTCGAGGAAGGCCTCGTCGATGGAGATCGGCTGCACCAGCGGCGTCAGCTCCTGCATCATGGCGCGCACCTGCCGGCCGACGGTGACGTATTTCTCCATGTCCGGCTTGATGACGACGGCGTTCGGACACGCCTCCAGCGCCTTGAACATCGGCATGGCCGAGCGCACGCCATGGATGCGCGCGATATAGCAGGCGGTGGAGACGACGCCGCGCTTGCCGCCGCCGACGATGACCGGCCTGTCGGCGAGCTCGGGATTGTCGCGCTTCTCGATCGCCGCATAGAAGGCGTCGCAGTCGATATGGGCGAGCGTCAGGCCGTAGAGCTCGTCATGATAGACCAGGCGCGGGCTGCCGCAGGAGCGGCAACGGCGCAGTCCGGCCGGCTGCCCGGCAAGGCAGTCGCGACAAAAGCCCGGAAAACGCATGGCGGGATGGCTCATGATCTGGAACAAATATTGAACATCGCGACATTACTGCGTAAATTCACGAGTCTCAATAGTCGCCGGGGGCGAACGCATGACCCTATACAGGCCTGCCGCTCAGAAATCGCCGCTCCCCTGTGGGCCCGGAAAGGACCGCATGGGCCTGCACCACGGCCTCCGGCGTGACGCCCGTCGCCGCGCTGAAGGCGAGCAGCGTCGGCTCGTGGCCCATCAGGAAATCGACGAGGCCGGCGAGGAAGCCGGGATCGTTCACGGCGTTGCGCACCTCGGCCGGCGCGACGCCGGTCAGCGCGAGGAAACGCGACAGAAGCTCGGGCTCGCCCGCGAGCCAGCCGAGGATGGCGACGGCGGTCGCCTCCGCATCCTGCGCCGCGACTGTGTCTTTTTGGCTCTTCATCGTTTTCCCTCGGGAAATTTACCTTTTAATCAACCAAGTGACGCTAACGTGTCAGCGGACGGGCTGGGTGATTTCGGCTTCGCCGCAACTTATCCATCTTGCGGTTCGTTGCAAGGCCGGTGAGAGGAACAGGGACGCACGATGCCCAAGCAGGTCATGATCGTCGAGGACAACGAGCTCAACATGAAGCTCTTCCGGGACCTTATCGAGGCTTCCGGCTATACGACCATCCAGACCAGGAATGGTATGGAGGCCCTCGATCTTGCGCGCAAGCATCGCCCCGACCTGATCCTGATGGACATCCAGCTTCCCGAGGTCTCGGGCCTCGAGGTCACCAAATGGCTGAAGGAGGACGACGAGCTGCACGTCATCC
Organism: Shinella sp.; assembly: GCA_039812945.1. GTDB lineage: Bacteria > Pseudomonadota > Alphaproteobacteria > Rhizobiales > Rhizobiaceae > Shinella. The sequence goes on along the minus strand of JBDHSZ010000054.1, from coordinate 11,577 downwards.
CGGTGATCGCCGTCACGGCCTTCGCCATGAAGGGCGACGAGGAGCGCATCCGGCAGGGCGGCTGCGAGGCCTATATCTCCAAGCCGATCTCCGTGCCGAAGTTCATCGAGACCATCAAAACCTATCTCGGCGACGCATGAGGCCGACATGACAGCACGCATCCTCGTCGTCGACGACATTCCGGCCAATGTGAAGCTGCTCGAGGCGCGGCTCCTGGCCGAGTATTTCGACGTGCTGACGGCCGCCAACGGTCACGATGCGCTGTCGATCTGCGAGCGCACGCAGGTCGACCTGATCCTGCTCGACATCATGATGCCGGGCATCGACGGCTTCGAGGTCTGCGAGCGGCTGAAGGCCAATCCGCGCACCGCGCATATCCCCGTCGTCATGGTGACGGCGCTCGACCAGCCGTCCGACCGCGTGCGCGGCCTGAAAGCCGGCGCCGACGACTTCCTCACCAAGCCGGTCAACGACCTGCAGCTCATGTCGCGGGTGAAAAGCCTGGTGCGTCTCAAGACGCTGACGGACGAGCTGCGCCTGCGCGCCACCACCGCGCACGCCATCTCGATGGAAGAGGGGCTGGAGACCGATCTCGGCCAGGAGCCCGGCGACGTGCTGCTGGTCGACGGCCGCGCCTCCTCGCAGGAGCGCATCGCCCGCGCGCTGAAGCCGATCGCCGACGTCACCTGCATGTCGGACCCGCAGGCGGCGCTGTTCCAGGCGGCGGAGAGCAACTACGAGCTCGTCATCGTCAATGCGAATTTCGAGGATTACGATCCGCTGCGGCTCTGCTCGCAACTGCGCTCGCTGGAGCGCACGCGCTTCCTGCCGATCCTGCTGATCGCCGAGCAGGGCGACGACGACATGATCGTGCGCGCGCTCGACCTCGGCGTGACGGATTACCTGATGCGGCCGATCGACCCGAACGAGCTGATCGCCCGCGGCCTCACCCAGATCCGCCGCAAGCGCTGCAACGACCGCCTGCGCGCCAGCGTGCGCCAGACGATCGAGCTCGCCGTCACCGACGGCCTGACGGGCCTCAACAACCGCCGCTATCTCGACAACCACATGAAGCTGCTGACCGACCGCGCCGCCGCGCGGGGGCGGCCGCTGTCGGTCTGCATCACGGATATCGATCGCTTCAAGCTCGTCAACGACACCCATGGCCACGATGCGGGCGATGCCGTGCTGCGCGAGTTCGCCGCCCGCGTCCGCTCCGCCGTGCGCGGCGCCGACCTTGCCTGCCGCTACGGCGGCGAGGAGTTCGTGCTGGTCATGCCCGATACCTCGGCCGAGATGGCGGCCGGCGTCGCCGAGCGCCTGCGCTCCATCGTCGAGCGGGAGCCCTTCCGCATTCCCGGAACGGATATCGCCCTGCCGATCACCGCCTCGCTCGGCATCGCGTCCATGCTGCCGGAGGGCGACAGCCCGGCCGCATTGCTCAAGCGCGCGGACTCGGCGCTCTACGAGGCCAAGCGCTCGGGCCGCAACAAAGTGGTGGCGGCCGCCGCCTGACGAGGTGGAATCGGCTCGCCGCCGTGATTTTTCCACAGGAATGACGATCTTCCGGGCATTTGCCGAAAATTCGGGCAGTTCCGCCTGGCGTCGTTCCGGGCATCCGGCCGGACAAGATACTGCCCTTACGGAAGCCTGATGTGGCGAAATCTGACCATAAGTCATACTGATTGTTTTTTGATAAAAATTATCAACGAGTTGTGCAAAACGCAATTTCGCCGTGCGTTCGCGTGTGCTTCGCGCGGGGGGCCGGCTGCCCTTTCGGGCGGCCCGGCCGGCGCGGCGGACGAGCGTCGTCTTCGACGAGGCGAGGGCCGCCCGGCGGCACGGTTACAACCCCGGCGGTTAACTATGAGGCGAGGTTCCATCGGCCGAGCGTTAAGAATTCGTTGATTTTTTTTCTTTTTCGCGCGATGCTCAACTCATGGGCGGCAAACAAGACCGCACAACCGGTTACCCCATGATGCTAGGTCCGCCGCATCTCCTGGGTCGTGGGGTCGGTCGGTCAGCTACGACAAAAACGGAATCCTCGTGCCGTCGTCGTGCCTGACCGACCCCCATTCAACGCCGCTCCCGTCAAGGGGGCGGCGTTTTTGATTCGAGGCGAGTCGCAAACCGGTCGCGGGAACCGTGACCAAAAGAAAAGGCGCCGGACGTTTCCGTCCAGCGCCTTTGCGAACCGTTCAGGTCCCCAGGATCACTTGATCTTGGTTTCCTTGAATTCGACGTGCTTCTTGACGACCGGGTCATACTTGGTCTTGGTCATCTTTTCCGTCATCGTACGGCTGTTCTTCGTGGTCACGTAGAAGAAACCGGTGTCGGCCGTCGACAGCAGCTTGATCTTGATGGTGGTAGCCTTGGCCATGGTCGTCCTGCCTTTATGAAAAACGAAGCCGCGGACAGCCAGTCTGCTCCACGGCTTAAATCTGGGCGGAAACTACAAATCGCGCCCGAAAAGTCAAGCCCGTTTCGGCCGGAAAACCATCCGTCCGAGAGAAAGTACGACGTAAAGGCCGAAGAAGGCGACGATCGACCAGGCAAAGCCGTCATTGGCCGAAATATCCATCGCCGCGCCGATCGCCTGCGGGCCGACCACGGTGCCGACGGCGTAGCAGAAGATGAAGGCCGCGTTGGCGGCGGCCAGGTCCGCCCCGACGAGTCGCGAGCCGAGATGGCTGAGGCCGACCGTGTAGAGGCCCGCCACGCAGCCGCCCCACACCAGCAGCACGCCCGCCATCAGCAGCCAGTTGTGCGAGATGACCGGCAGGAACAGCGAGCCGATGAGGCCGATGGTCGCCATGATGGTCAGGAGGCTCCGGCGGTCGCGCATGCGGTCGGACAGCATGCCGAGGGGGATCTGGAAGGCCATGTTGCCGATGCCCATCACGGTCAGCAGCAGGGCGGCCTGCGCCTCGGTGAAACCCGCCCTCGTGGCGTAGATCGGCAGCAGCGAGAGGCCGCCGACCTGCACCGCGCCGAAGATGAAGACCGCTGCCGTCGCCGTCGGCACGAGCAGGATGTAGCGCATGAAATGCAGCTCGGGCTTCTCGTCGATGACGGGGCTCTCGTGGCGGGCGATGAAGATCGGCACGGCGGCGAGCAGGATGATGACCGCCCCGGCCGCGAAGGGCAGCACGCCCTCGCTGCCGATCAGCGAGAAGAGCAGGGGCCCCGTCGCGAAGCCCAGCGACAGCACCGTGGCGTAGATGCCGAGCACCAGCCCGCGCCGATGCGGCGGGGCGGCGGCGTTGATCCAGAATTCCGAGAGGATGAACAGCGTCGTCGTCGCGCCGTGGAAGACGAGGCGCAGCGGGAACCAGAGCCAGAAATTCTCGATATAGTAGAAGCCGAGGCCGCTGACGGCGGCGAGCAAGACCGCGCCGATCATGGTGGTCGCGGTGCCCCATCGGTGGGCGAGGCGCGTCGTGGAGGGCGCGGCGATCATCGCGGCAAGGCCCGCCATGGCGGAATTGATGCCGATCAGCGTGGAAGAGATGCCGCGCTTCTCCATGATGATGGAGAGCAGCGGCAGGCCGAGGCCCATGGCGATGCCGACGGCGGAAATGGCGGCGATGGCTGCAATGAGAGACCGCCGGTGAATGGGCTTCACCGGGCCGGAGGCACCGGATTGCGGCTGCGTCATATGCGATGGATCCCTTAAAGAAGGTCCCGGAGAAAGCGCCCGCGCTGGGTGTGGTACAGCGGCACGGCCCTTCCGAAGGGGAGAGACTTGTCTTCCTGAATGCTTTTTTGCAGCTCTTCAAGGATCAATACGGTTATGTCGGGCATCTCGATGCCCTTGTGGTCGAAAATGTCCACCCAGCGCAGGTCCTCCAGCTCGTGGCTGGCGGTGGCGCCGGCCGGATCGACGCCCGCCTCGTCGGCAAACAGCGTGAAGAAGCGCGTATCGAAGCGCCGCACCATGCCGGCGGGCGTGATGGCGCGGGCAAGGAAGCGCAGGCGCGACAGGTCCGGCCGGAACGGCAGCGGCGAGGCGTGCGGATCGGGAAGCGGCGCGCCGACGGCGATGCCGGCCTCCTCGTAGAGCTCGCGCAGGGCCGCGACGCCGATGGCGCGCAGCCGCGAGGCGGGGCAGCGCGTGCCGGCCCGCAGCGCCAGGCGTTCGCTGGCATGCGGGTTCAGCGGATTGGCGACGGGGACGAGCCGGTCGCCGGCATCGCGCCGCCCGCCGGGGAAGACATAGAGGTCGGGCATGAAGACATGCTTGCTGGAGCGCCGGCCGACGAGCACGCGCACGCTCCCCCCCGACCGGTCGAGAAGCAGGATTGAGGCTGCGTCGACGGGCCGGATCGGGCTCATGCCGATCCGTCGCCGTAGGACGCCGCCTCGTCCGCTTCCTCGGGCTTGTCGCCGAAGCCGTGCATCTTCAGAGACCATTGCAGGCCGATGGCGCCGCCCTTGACCGGCTGCAGCAGCGCCAGCGACAGGATGAGGGTGATCGGCACCCAGATGGCGAGGTGCTGCCAGGTGGTCAGCGGCCAGATGAGGTCCGTCCCCATATAGCCGCCGACGACGATATGGCCGACGATGGTGATGACGAGATAGGGCGGCAGGTCGTCGGCGCGCTGGTGCGTGTAGTCCTCGCCGCAGGCCGCGCAATGATCGACCGGCTTGAGATAGGCGCGGAAGAGACGGCCGCTGCCGCAGGCCGGGCAGCGGTTCAGGAGACCGCGCCTGATGGAGCGGCCGAGGGGGCGCTCCGACGGGGCCGGGCTCGGCGCGTCGCCGAAATGCACCGTGCTGCCGGTGGTCTCTTTCGCCTGCATGTCCATGTCCTTCTCCGCCGGTATCGGTCTAGCGTCTCCCGCGTGGCGGGCGGGTGCCGGGCTGGCGTCGCGGCGCACCGTTTCCGCGCCGGCCCGACTTGTGAAAGGAGCGCACCGCCGTCGGCATCTTGCGTCCCTCGCTGATCATGTCGAACCTGAGCGAGCCGGCAAGCGGCACCGCTTCGGCCAGCTTGACCCGCACCTCGTCGCCGAGGCGGTAGCCGAGCCCGGTCTTCTCGCCCGAAAGCGCCTGGTGCGCCTCGTCGTAGATATAGTAGTCGCGTCCGAGCATGGATATAGGCACGAAACCGTCCGCGCCATATTCCGGCAGGGTGACAAAAAGTCCCGCCTTGGTGACGCCGGAGACGCGGCCGTCGAATTCCTCGCCGATGCGGCCGGCGAGGTGATGGGCGATCAGCCGGTCGACCGTGTCGCGCTCGGCCGCCATGGCGCGGCGCTCGAAGGTCGAGATCTCGGCGGCGATGTCGTCGAGCGCCGCTTCCTCGTCCGGCGTGATGCCGCCTTCGCCAAGGCCCAGCGAGCCGACCAGCGCCCGATGCACGATCAGGTCCGCATAGCGGCGGATCGGCGAGGTGAAATGGGCGTATTTCATCAGGTTCAGGCCGAAATGGCCGATATTCTCCGGGCTGTAGATCGCCTGGCTCTGCGAGCGCAGCACCATCTCGCTCACCATCTGCTCGAAGGGCTTGTCCTTGGCCCGGGCGAGCACGCCGTTGAAATGGTTGGAGCGCATGTTGCCGCCCTTGACCAGCGAGATGTCGAGTGTCTGCAGGAATTCGCGCAGCACCTCCTGCTTGGCGAGCGAGGGGGCGTCGTGCACGCGGTAGACCAGCGGCTGCTTGCGCTTCTCCAGCGTCTCGGCGGCCGCCACGTTCGCCTGGATCATCATCTCCTCGATGAGCTTGTGCGCATCGAGCCGCGGCGGCACGAAGACCCGGTCCACGGTGCCGTCGTCCTTGAGCAGGATCTTGCGCTCGGGCATGTCGAGCTCGAGCGGTTGGCGGCGGGTGCGGCCGATCGTCAGGATCCGGTAGGCCTCCCACAGCGGCTTGAGGATCGTCTCGAGGATCGGCCCGGTCCTGTCGTCCGGCGCGCCGTCGATGGCCGCCTGTGCCTGCTGGTAGGAGAGCTTTGCCGCGCTCTTCATCATGATGCGGTGAAAGGTGTGGCTCGCCTTGCGGCCCTCATGGGAGAAGACCATGCGCACGGCGAGCGCCGGACGGTCGACGCCCTCCTTCAGCGAGCAGAGGTCGTTGGAGATGCGCTCCGGCAGCATCGGCACCACGCGGTCCGGGAAATAGACCGAGTTGCCGCGCTTCAGCGCCTCGCGGTCGAGCGCCGATTTCGGCCGCACGTAATAGCTGACATCGGCGATGGCGACGGTGACGATGGTGCCGCCCGGATTGTCCGGCGAGGTGTCCGGCTCGGCATGGACGGCGTCGTCATGGTCCTTGGCGTCGGCCGGGTCGATGGTGATGAGCGGCAGGCTGCGCCAGTCCTCGCGATGCGCCATGCTGGCCGGGCCGGCGGCCTCGGCCTCGCGGATGACGGCATCGGGGAAGATATAGGGGATGCCGTGGGAATGGATGGCGATCATCGAGATCGCCTTTTCCGAGGCGACCGAGCCGACCACGCCCTTGACCTGCGCGCGCGGCAGGCCGTAGCGGCCCATGCGCACGACGTCGATCTCCACCAGGTCGCCGTCCTTGGCCCCCGCCGTGAAATCCGCGTCGACCTCCATCTCCTCGCCGCGCCGGTCGATGGGCAGGATGCGCCCGCCGCCGCCGGGCATGGAACGGAAGACGCCCATGCCGGAATTCTTCTTCTTGTCGAGGACCTTGATGACGCGGCCCGTATAGGCCGGCCCGCCGCGTTCCTTCGCCGGGAATATCTTCGCCAGCACCCGGTCGCCGAGGCCGGCCACCGGGGCCTTTTCCTTGCGCGGCCCGCTCGACTGGCGGATGAGCACGGCGGGCGCGACGCCCGCGTCGTCCAGCCATTCCGCCGGACGGCCGATCAGCTCGCCGTCGACGTCGCGCGTGGTGATGTCGAGCACGGTGACGGGCGGCAGCGCGCCGGGCCGCACCAGCGACTTGCGGCGCTTTTCCAGCAGCCCGTCTTCCTCGAAGGATTTCAAGAGCGCCTTCAGCTCGACGCGCGCCTCGCCCTTGAGGCCGAAGGCCTTGGCGATCTCGCGCTTGGAGGCCTGTTCCGGATTGTCGGCGATGAAGCGCAGCAGCACGTCGCGCGGCGGCACCGCGCCGTGGATGATCGGCGTGTCGTCGGCGGCCGGCGCATCGCGGCCAGGCCGCCTCGTCTGTCCCGTCCGGTTGCGTGGTTCCTTCGTCATGATAGAGCGGTCCGATGGGAAATGAAAAGGGAGCCGCAGTCTTCCTTCTCCCCTCGGGAAGAAGGTGCCGGCAGGCGGATGAGGGGGAGGCCGAAGGCGAGGGGAAGCCCCCTCATCCGACCCTTCGGGCCACCTTCTCCCCGAGGGGAGAAGGGGAGCGGCGTAGGCCTGTCCTCACATCCGGTAGCCCGGTCGATCATGGCTTTACGCCTTCTTCGCCTTGGCTGCCGCCTTCGGCTTGGCCGCGGCTTTCGCCTTGGGCTTTGCCGTCTTGGCTTCGCTCGACTTGGCCGGCGCCTTGGCCTTGGCAGGAGCCTTCTTGCCCTTGGCGGGCGTCTTGCCGGCCTTCTCAGTGATCAGCACCAGCGCCTCCTCCAGCGTCACGCTGTCGGCGGCCTTGCCCTTCGGCAGGGTGGCGTTGACCTTGCCCCAGTTGACATAGGGGCCGTATTTGCCGTCGCGCACGGTGATCGCCCCGCCGTCCGGGTGGTCGCCGAGCGTCTTCAGCGCGGCCGGCGCGGCGCGGCCGCGTCCCGGACCCTTCGACTGCTTGTCGGCGATCACCGTCACGGCGCGGTTGAGGCCGATGGAGAACACGTCCTCGACGGTTTCGAGGTTGGCGTAGCCGCCGTCATGCAGCAGGAAGGGTCCGTAGCGGCCGATGCCGGCCGAGATCATCTTGCCGGTCTCGGGATGCTGGCCGATGTCGCGCGGCAGCGAGAGCAAAGCGAGCGCCTTCTCGTGGTCGATGCTCGCCGGCGTCCACCCCTTGGGCAGGCTGGCGCGCTTGGCCTCCTTGCCGTCGCCGCGCTGCACATAGGGGCCGAAGCGGCCCGAGCGAAGGGTGATGTCCTCGCCGGTATGCGGGTCCTTGCCGAGGTTCTGCGGCTCGTTGGAGGCGGCGGCCTCCGCATCGCCGCCGTCGGCGGAAAGCTGGCGCGTATAGTTGCATTCTGGATAGTTCGAGCAGCCGACGAAGGCGCCGAACTTGCCGAGCTTCAGCGAGAGCTTGCCCGTGCCGCAGACCTGGCAGATGCGCGGATCGCTGCCGTCCTCGCGCTTGGGGAAGACGAGGGGAGCGAGTTCCTCGTTGAGCGCGTCGAGCACATTGGTGACGCGCAGTTCCTTGGTGTCCTCGATCTGGGCGAAGAAATCCTTCCAGAAGTCGCGCAGCACCTGCTTCCAGTCGAGCTCGCCGGCCGAGATCTTGTCGAGCTTCTCTTCGAGGCTCGCCGTGAAGTCGTATTCGACATAGCGGGTGAAGAAGCTCTCGAGGAAGGCGGTGACGAGCCGGCCCTTGGCCTCGGGGATCAGCTTGCGCTTGTCGATGACGATATATTCGCGGTCGCGCAGCGTCGCCAGCGTCGCGGCATAGGTCGAGGGGCGGCCGATGCCGAGCTCTTCCATCTTCTTGATGAGCGAGGCTTCGGAATAGCGCGGCGGCGGCTCGGTGAAGTGCTGCGTGGCGTTCACCTTCTGCTTGTCGAGCTTCTCCTCGGCGTTGATCTCCGGCAGGCGGCCGTCGTCGTCGCCCTCGTCGGGCTGCTCGCCGTCCTCCTTCTGGTCCGTATAGGCGGCGATGAAGCCGTCGAAGCGGATGACCGAGCCGGTGGCGCGCAGGCCCGCCTTGCGCCCGCCATTGTCGGCGGCGATCTCGACGGTCGTGCGCTCGATCTCGGCGGAGGCCATCTGGCTGGCGATGCCGCGCTTCCAGACGAGGTCGTAGAGCCGGAGCTGGTCGGGATCGAGATAGCGCTTCACCTGGTCGGGCGTGCGGTCGAAGGAGGTCGGGCGGATCGCCTCGTGGGCCTCCTGCGCGTTCTTCGCCTTGGTGGAATAGAAGCGGGGCTTTTCCGGCACGTAGCGCGCGCCGAACTGCTCGCCGACGGCCTTGCGCGCGGCGTCGATCGCCTCCGGGGCCATCTGCACGCCGTCGGTACGCATATAGGTGATGAGGCCGACCGTCTCGCCGCCGATGTCGATGCCCTCATAGAGCCTCTGCGCCACCTGCATGGTGCGCGAGGCCGAGAAGCCGAGCTTGGAGGAGGCGGCCTGCTGCAGCGTGGAGGTGGTGAAGGGCGGGGCCGGGTTGCGCTTCGTCGGCTTGGCCTCGACGCTCTCCACCCGGTAGGCCGCGCCGTCGAGCAGCGCCTTGAGGCGGTTCGCCTCCTCGCCGTTGCCGATGGACCGCGCCTGCAGGCGCTTGCCCTCGGCCGAGACGAGGCGGGCCTCGAACTCGTCGCCGCGCGGCGTCTTAAGGAGAGCGGAAAGGTTCCAGTATTCCTCCGAGACGAAACGCTCGATCTCGCTTTCGCGGTCGCAGACGAGGCGCAGCGCCACCGACTGCACGCGCCCGGCCGAGCGCGCGCCCGGCAGCTTGCGCCACAGCACGGGCGACAGGTTGAAGCCGACGAGATAGTCGAGCGCGCGGCGGGCGAGATAGGCGTCCACCAGCGAGATGTCGATGTCGCGCGGGTTGCGCATGGCGTCGAGCACGGCCGACTTGGTGATGGCGTTGAAGACGACGCGCTGGACCGGCTTGTCGCCGATCACCTTCTTCTTCTTCAATACGTCGAGAACGTGCCACGAGATGGCTTCCCCCTCGCGATCCGGGTCGGTCGCCAGGATCAGGCCGTCGGAGGATTTCACCGCGTCGGCGATGTCCTTCATGCGCTTGGCCGATGCGCTGTCCACTTCCCAGGACATCTCGAAGTCCTCGTCCGGGCGCACCGAGCCGTCCTTGGCCGGCAGGTCGCGCACATGGCCGAAGGAGGCGAGGACCTTATAGCCGGGGCCGAGATACTTGTTGATCGTCTTGGCCTTGGCGGGCGATTCCACAACTACAACATTCATCGTCATTTCTCTGATAGCGGGCGCCGCGCGTTTGGAGGCGCGGCGAAAAGGGGCGTTTGGCCGCCGGAAGGTCTTGTCTCGACATGAACAGACAAAGCGTTCGGGTCAAGAGGCGGGGGTGAAATAAGTGGTACAACGCGACGCAACCATAGGGCGTTGAATGGGAATGTGCACCAATAGATACAACTTGGGTAGGCTGAAACACAACCATTGAGAGATGTGTGAGTTATTGCAATTATAAATAAACATTGTATCATCGTTTAGGTGTGAGAATCGCAACTTACGGATGATTCTCGACTGATGGTGCAACGGGGGTGCCATGAATCTGAAACCAGCCAAACTCACCTTGCCACCGCACACGCCAGAGCAGAATGTCGCCTATATCCGTCAGATGCTGGGCGAGCTGCGGACCGTCGCCCACAATGAGGGCGCCGACATGCTGCGTTATTTCATAGAGATGGCCTATGTCGAGGCAGGGGATATCCTGTCCGGTTTCCGGCCGATGTCAGTCCGGGGCGATCGAGACGCCGCCGCCGGCATGTCTTTCAAGCCGGCCGGCAAGGTCAAGTTCTAGCAGCACGAGGTAGACGGTGGCCGGCGCGATGCCGGTATGGCGGATGATGTCGTCGATCTCGGCCGGCACCTGGCTGAGCGCCTCGGCGACACGCGCGCGCTCGCCGTCGTTCGGCGGCAGGCGCAGGCCCGGCGGCGCGTCCTCCGCCGGCTCGCCCGCGCCGGGGCGCGGGGAGAAGAGGTCGGGCTCGCAGAGCGGGCGCAGCGCCTCCAGCACGTCCCCGGGCGTCGTGGTGATCGTCGCCCCGTCCTTCAGCAGGCCGTTGCTGCCCTCGCAGCGCGGATCGAGCGGCGAGCCCGGCACCGCGAAGACCAGCCGCCCGAAATCGGCCGCGTTGCGGGCGGTGATCAGCGAGCCGGACCGCACCGCCGCCTCCACCACGACGAGGCCGAGCGACATGCCGGCGATCAGCCGGTTGCGCCGGGGAAAGTCCCGCGCCCGGGGCTCCCAGCCGAAGGGCATTTCGCTGATGGCGAGGCCCTGTCCGTCGGTGATCTCGCGCAGGAGGCCGATATTCTCGGCCGGATAGGGCTTGTCGAGGCCGCCCGCCATGGCGGCGACCGTGCCGGTGTCGAGGCTGGCGCGATGGGCGGCGGTGTCGACGCCGCGCGCAAGGCCGGACACGATGGTATAGCCGGTGCGGCCGATCTCCCGCGCCAGCAGGCCCGCGAACTTCATGCCGGCGATCGAGGCGTTGCGCGCCCCGACGATGCCGACGGCGGGCGGCGCGGTTGCCGCCCGGTTGCCCTTGACGGCGAGCAGCGGCGGCGCGCCGTCGATCTGGCGCAGCAGCGTGGGATAGTCCGGCTCGCCGATGCCGACGAAGGCGGCGCCGTGCCGCTCGGCGGTCTCCAGCTCCCGTTCCGCCTCCTGCCGGCTGGCGACGCGGATGCCGCGCGATGCGCCGCCGCGGCGCGAAAGCTCCGGCAGCATGTCCAGCGCGGCCTCGGCGCTGCCGAAATGGTTGATCAGCTCGC
>JBDHSZ010000053.1:0-19791 GCA_039812945.1 Shinella sp. | reverse complement strand
GTGCTGTTCCTGCCCGACGTCCCCGAGGCGCTCCTCCCCGTCCTGGAGATCCTCCCCATCCAGCGCCTCATGGTCCCCATGGCAACCGCTAGAGGCTTCCAGCCCGCAAAGTTCCTCAACGGTGCGAAGATCACCGTCATAGAATAGACCGAACCGAGGCCGGACCGCCGGCCGCCAGACCAACCGGAGACGAGAATGAACGGCCTTCTGCTCACCAATGTGCGCCCCGACGGGCAAGCCCCGACCGATATCCTCATCGAGGACGGCCGCATCGCCGCGATCGGGACGGATATCGCCGGCCGGGACGGCGTCGAGGTGGTCGACGGCAGGGGCGCGATCGCCATCGCGCCCTTCGTCGAATGCCATGTGCATCTCGACAAGATCCTCTGGGGCCTGCCCTGGCACGGCGTCGACGTCCCGGATTCGCTGCGCGCCATGATCGACAACGAGGTCGAGATCCGCCGGACGCTGCCCTGGTCGGTCACGGAGCGGGCCGGCAACCTGATCCGCCAATGCGTCGCGTCGGGCTCCACCCATATCCGCAGCCATGTCGACATCGCGCCCGGCTACGGGCTGGACAATCTCCATGGCGTGCTGGCGGCCTGGGAGAAGACGCGGCACGCGGTCGACCTGGAGATCGTGGCGTTCCCGCAGCTCGGCATGATGATCGAGCCGGGGACGGCCGAGCTGATGGAGGCGGCGCTCGACGAGGGGGCCTCGGTGATCGGCGGCATCGATCCGGCCGGCATCGACGGCGACGCCAAGGGCCATCTCGACACCATCTTCGACATCGCCCACCGCAAGGCGGCGAAGATCGACATCCACCTGCACGATCGCGGCGAGCTGGGCCTGCACGAGATCGACCTGATCATCGAGCGGACAAAAGCGCTCGGCCTCGAAGGCCGGGTGATCGTCAGCCATGCCTTCTGCCTCGGCACGGCCGCGCCGGAGGCGCTCATCCGCGTCGCCGACCGGCTGCTGGAGGCCGGCATCGGGCTGATCTCGGCCGTTCCGGGCGATATCCCCTTCCCGCCGCTGTTCGATCTGGCGCGCCGCGGCGTGCCCTGCGCCATCGCCTCGGACTCCATCCGCGACACCTGGAACCCGCACGGCAACGGCGACATGCTCGACCGCTGCTGGCTGCTCTCCTGGCGCAGCGGCTGCCGCACGGACGACGAGCTGATCGCCGCGCTGGAGATGGGCACGCGGCGCGGCGCGGCGCTGCTCGGCCTGGAAGGCTACGGGCTGGCGGTCGGCAACGAGGCGAGCCTCGTGCTGATCGATGGCGAGAACCTGCCGCAGATCGTCGTCGACCGGCCGAAGCGGGCGCTCGTCGTCAAGCGCGGGCGGATCGTGGCGCGCGACGGCGCCTGGGTGGATTAGCGGGAAGCCGCCGGTCCGCCGGCGGTCGCGAAGGCCGGCCGGGGCGTCGTCCCGGCCGGGAATATCGAGGGCAATCGCATACGCCGAATGCATGCTTTCTTGACTACTTGTTATAACATGCTAAACAGTTTGCCGAACTTGTGAAGATCGGGTTCGAACCAAAAGGGAGCGAGAAATGGAAAAGGGCAGGACAATTTCGATATCGGCGCGGCGCGGCCTGATGGCGGCCTCGGTGGCGCTGGCGCTGGCGGCGCCGTGCTGGTCGGGGCCGGCCGCGGCCGCCGACCGCGAGCATACCATCATCGCCACCTATATCGGCCAGATGAACACGCTCGATCCGCTGCATTCCGACTATGGCTCGACCAACTTCGTCATCAGCGCCATCTACGACACGCTCGTCACCTACAAGGGAACCGAGCTGACCGGCAGCCTGGCGAGCGAATTTTCCTATGGCGACGACGCCAGGTCGATCTCCCTGACGCTCCGCCCGGACGTGAAGTTCCATGACGGCTCGCCGCTGACGGCCAAGGACGTCGCCTATACGCTCGACCGGCTCAAGCGCCTCGGCGTCGGCATCGCCGCGCTGATCGAAAGCTACGATTCGACCACCATAACCGACGACACGCACCTGACCATCAACCTGTCGAAGCCGAACTCGCTGGTGCTCTCCGCCCTCAGCAAGATCTACATCGTCAATTCCAAGCTGGTGGAGGCCAACAAGGGCAATGACGACGGGCAGGCCTGGCTGCAGTCCAACGACGCCGGCAGCGGCCCCTTCACGCTGCGCGACCAGAACAACGGCGTGCTGGTCGAGCTCTTCCCGGATTACTGGGCGCCGGTCGCCGACCGGCCCGAGGCCATCGTCTTCCGCCGGATCGACGAGAGCGCGACGCGGCGCGACGAGCTGAGCGCCGGCAATATCGACGTCGCCTTCGAGCTGGCCGACCGCGACGCGGCGGCGCTGGCGAACGATCCCAATGTCAAGGTCATCCCGTTCAAGGCCAACACCCAGGCCGAGATCATCTTCAACACCCGCTTCGGGCCGACCGCCGACCCGAAGGTGCGCAAGGCGCTGCGCATGGTCTACGACTATGAGGGGGGCCTGAGGGCGATCCGCTTCAACAACGGCGCGCTCGCCAACGGCCCGCTGCCGCCGCTGCTCAACTGCCGGCCGGAGCTGCCGCCGGTCAAGCAGGACCTCGAGCAGGCCAAGGCGCTGCTGGCCGAGGCCGGCGCCTCCGACATCAAGCTGACGATGAACTTCCAGCCGGTCTTCGACACGATGAAGCAGGAGGCGACGCTGTTCCAGTCGAACCTGCGCGAGATCGGCGTCTCGCTGGAGCTCGAGCCCATCGCCTTCCCGACCTATCTCCAGCGGCTGACCAAGCCGGAGACCATCCCGCAGATGATCCTGCTCGGCGATTTCGCGCAGTTCCCCGATCCGGGCATCATGCTGATCAAGGGCTACAAGTCGGATGCGACCGGCACCAACCGGCCGGGCTATTCCAACCCGGAGGTCGACAAGCTGCTCGACGAGGCGCTCGCCACCGCCGACGAGGCCAAGCGCTGCGAGCTCTACAGGCAGCTCCAGGTCATTCTCGACGAGGATTCGGTGATGATCGATATGTATTCGACCTCGATCCCCTCGGCCTACCGCCTCGGGCGGCTCGCCGATCTCGAGGCGAGCCTGCTCGTCACGCCGGCCGCGCCCGCCGACTTCCGCCTGGCAAAGCCGTAGACGGAGGGGACGATGCTCGCACTACGCGCCTGCGCCTGGTTCCTGGCACGCCGGACGGGCCTGACCTTGCTGACGCTCTGGGGACTGGCCTCGCTGGTCTTCCTGATGATCAAGCTCATGCCCGGCGACGAGGCCCAGATGGCCGCCGGCGCGGACGCCTCGGCCGCGCAGGTCGAGGCGGTGCGTGAAAGGCTGGGGCTCGACGCCCCGGCCGTCATGCAGTATCTCGGCTTCCTCGGCCGTCTGCTGCACGGCGACCTCGGCACCTCGACCGTGACCCTCCAGCCGGTCCTGTCCGACCTTGCAAGGGTGCTGCCCGCCACGCTGGAGCTGGTCGTCATCGCCATGGCGCTCAACCTGCTCGTCGCCATCCCGGCGGGCATCGTGGCGGCCTATCGCCAGAACGGCGTCTTCGACATGACCGGCCGCGTGACGGCCATCATGCTCGGCGGCATGCCCGCCTTCTGGCTGGCGCTGGTGCTGCAATATGTGCTCGGCAGCGTCTGGCGCGTCGTGCCGATCTCCGGCCAGCAGAGCTACGGCATGTCCTCGCCGGTGGTCACCGGCGCGCCGACGCCGTCCATCACATCCTGCTGCCGGCGGCGGTGCTCGCCGCGCTGTTCGCCGCGCAGATCTTCCGCACCCTGCGCGTCGTGCTGCTCAGCGTGCTTCGGTCGGACTTCATCGTCGCGGTGCGCGCCAAGGGCGCGAGCGCCCGGCACATGCTGACGCGCCACGCCCTGCCCAACAGCCTCAACCCGGTGCTGACGCTCGCCGGCACGCAGGCCGGCGCGATGATCGGCTCGGCCGTGCTCGTCGAGACGGTCTTCGCCCGGCAGGGGATCGGCGCCTACATGTTCAACGCCGTCGCCCAGAAGGACACCTTCGCCGTGCTCGGCTCGGTGATGTTCATCGGCACGGTCGTCTGCCTCGTCAACCTGGTGGTCGATATCCTCCAGCTTCTCGTCGATCCGCGCATCCGCGCCGCACAATTGGGGAACCCGAACCGATGACCGCTCCCGCTATCGCCCGGCCGGCGGCCCGCCGCGCGGACGGCTTCTCGCTCTTCGAGATCTGTATTTTCACGCTCGCCGCCCTGCTGCTGCTCATGGCGCTCTTCGGGACCTATCTGGCGCCGGACAGCATCTACAGCTCCGACATCGCCAATTCCCTGATGCCGCCGAGCGCGAAGAACTGGTTCGGCACCGACGACCAGGGCCGCGACGTGTTCTGGCGGCTGATCGCCGGCGCCCAGCCGACATTGCTCTCGGCCTTCCTGGTGGTGACGCTCTATTCGCTGATCGGCGTGGCGATCGCCACCGTGGCGGCCGCCGGCCCGCGCTGGCTCGACGAGGGGCTGATGCGCCTCACCGATATCGGCCTGGCGCTGCCCGGCATGATCGTCGCGCTCGGCCTCGCCGCGGCGATGGGCCAGAGCCTGCGCTCGGCGATCATCGCCATGGCGATCACCGGCTGGCCGATCACCGCGCGGCTCCTGCGCTCCATCATGCAGCAGACGATGGAGCAGCCCTTCGTCGACGGCGCGCGCGTGCTGGGCGTGTCGCGGTTCCGCCTGATGACCCGGCATGTCCTGCCCAATTCGCTCGACGTGCTGATCGTCAAATGGGCCGGCGACATCGGCACCACCGTCCTCGTCCTGTCGAGCCTGTCCTTCATCGGCGTCGGCGCCCAGCCGCCGAGTGCGGAATGGGGCGCGACGATCGCCGCCGCCCGCGGCTATGTCTCCAGCGGCTGGTGGACGGTCGTCGCCCCCGGCGTCGGCGTCGCCGTCACCTCCGTCGTCTTCGGCCTGCTCGGCGACATCATCCAGACCCGCCGCGACCCCTCGCTGAGGGGGCACTGAAATGAGGATCGTCCATCCCATGCCCGACGCGACCCAAGCCCAGCCGCTGCGCCCGCCCCTCGTCACCGTCGAGAAGCTGAACGTCGACGTGCCGCTCGGCGGCAGGGGCGCGGGCGCGCGCATCGTCGACGGCGTCGACTTCACCATCGGCGTCGGCGAGCGCGTCGCGCTGGTCGGGGAATCCGGCTCCGGCAAGTCGCTGACGGCCCGCGCCCTGATGCGGCTCGACCGCTCGGCCCGGCTTTCCGGCCGCGTCGATTTCGACGGTATCGACCTTCTGAAGCTCTCCGACCGCGAGATGGGCCGCCATCGCGGCAGCTCCATCGCCATGGTCTTCCAGGATCCGATGAGCTTCCTCGACCCCTTGATGACGATCGGCGACCAGGTGGCCGAGACGCTGCGCATCCGCGGCGTCGGCCGGGCCGAGGCCCGCCGGCGGGCGCTCGCCGTGCTGGACGAGCTCGGCGTCGACCGGGCGGCCGAGCGGCTCGATTCCTATCCGCACGAATTCTCCGGCGGCATGCGCCAGCGCGTCGTGCTGGCGATGGCGCTGGTCGGCGAGCCGCGCCTGCTGATCGCCGACGAGCCGACGACCGCGCTCGACGTGCGCGTCCAGGACCAGGTGCTCGACCTGCTCGACGACATCTCGGCGCGCCGGGGCCTCGCCGTGCTGTTCATCACCCACGACCTCGGCGTGGTCGCCGGCTTCGCCGAGCGCGTCATGGTGATGTATTCCGGCCGCATCGTCGAGGACGGCGCGGTGGCGGAGGTCTTCGCCCGGCCCGGCCATCCCTATACGCAGGGCCTGATCAAGGCCGTGCCGCGCATCGACCAGGACCTCGGCGCGCTCTACGCCATTCCCGGCGCGCCGCCGCTGCCGCTGGCGCGGCCCGCCGGCTGTCCGTTCCATCCACGCTGCGACCAGCGGTTCGCCCGCTGCGAGAAGGACCTGCCGGCGCTGCTGCCGGTGGGCGCCTCGCGCGTCGCCTGCCATCTCCTCGACGGGAAAGGCGCCTGACCGATGCTGATGTCCATCGAGACGATCGACAAGTCCTATCATGCCTTCCCCAACCCGCCGGCCAAGGTGCTGCACGGCGTCTCGCTCACGGTCGGGGCCGGCGAGGCGGTCGGGCTGGTCGGCGAATCCGGCTCGGGCAAGTCGACCATCGCCAAATGCATGCTCGGTCTCATCCGGCCGGAGCGCGGATCGATCGTCTATGACGGGATCGACCTGCTGACGGCGCGCGGCGCGGAGCTGCGCCGCTTCCGCCGCGAGGTGCAGATGGTGTTCCAGGACCCCTATGGCAGCCTCAATCCCCGCATGACGGTGGAGGAGCTGATCGGCGAGGGACTGCTGATCCACAAGCTGGCGCCGAACGCCGCCGCGCGGCGCGCCCGCGTCGCCGAGATGATGGAGCTGGTCGGCCTCAACCCGGACGACATGGGCCGCCACACGCGCTCCTTCTCCGGCGGCCAGCGCCAGCGCATCGCGATTGCCCGCGCCCTCGTCATGCGCCCGCGCGTGCTCGTCTGCGACGAGCCGGTGGCGGCGCTCGACGTGTCGGTGCAGGCGCAGGTCATCAACCTCCTGCAGGACATGCAGCGCAGGCTGGACCTCGCCATCGTCTTCGTCGCGCACGACCTCGCCGTCGTGCGCCATCTCTGCGAGAAGATCGTCGTGCTGCACAAGGGCACGGTGGTCGAGCAGGGATCGCGCGAGGCGATCTTCGGCGATCCGCAGCAGCCCTATACCCGCGCGCTGCTGGCCGCCGTGCCGGTGCCGGACCCCGCCGCCGGGCGCACCCGCCGCGAGGCCCGCCGCGCCGCCGCGGGCCTGCGCTAGAGCATTTCCAACCGGAGCGAAGTCGCGTCGGCGTCGGATAATGCGGAAAAAACAAAAGCCTGGGGCATTTCCGGTGAACCGGAATTCACCGGAAATGCTTCAGCGAAGACGAACAACCAGACGAACGGGGCCGGGCCCCGGCCGGGTGGCCGGGGCGGATGGCCGCCGCCCATTCAGGAAGGAGACTTGCCCATGCGTATCGGTGTCGACGGACGCAAAATCCCCGAGGCCGCCCGGCGCGGCCCCGTAGCCAGCCTCGACCATGCCCGGCAACTGGGCATGGACGGGCTGTTCTTCCGCACCGTGCTCGACATGAGCCCGACGCTCGACGCCGGCTATCTCGCCGAGATCCGCCAGCGGGCCGACGCGCTCGGCATGTATCTGGAGACCGGCCTCGGCAAGGTCAATCCCTTCTCCACGCCGGAAGCGCCGGAGCTGCGGCTGATCGGCGACGGCGACATCGTCCTCGGCTTCCGCCGCATGATGGAGGCCTGCGCGGCGATCTGCTGCCGCGAACTCTGGGTGGCGACGGCCAACTACAAGGCGGCCTATACCGGCCGCTTCGCCTATGACCGCTTCCGCACCGACGTGAGCTGGCCCGAGCAGCTCGAGGCGACCGCGCGCTTCCTGAAGAAGCTCGTGCCGATCGCCCGCGACCTCGGCATCCACATGAACCTGGAGACCCACGAGGAGATCACCTCCTTCGAGCTGGTGCGGCTGGTCGAGACGGTCGGGCCGGACGTCACCGGCATCGTCTTCGACACGGCGAACGTGCTGCAGCGGGCCGAGCATCCGGTCTGGGCGGCGCGGCGCGTCGCGCCCTATGTGCGCCAGACCCATATCAAGGACGCGCTGATCGCCCGCGAGGGCGACGGGGTGACGTTCCAGCTCCGCCCCTGCGGCGACGGCGTGGTCGACTTCCGCGCCATCCTGCCGATCCTCGCTAAGGCCAATCCGACGCTCAACCTGTCGATCGAGCCGGACGAATCCTTCGCCGACCGCCCCCGCGTCTCGCCGCGCATGCTGATCGAGATCGCCGACCCGGCCTGGCTCGCCGGCCATCCCGACCTCACCGTCGAGGAATATGCCGCCTATATGAAGATGGTGCACGACTATGCCGGCCGCATCGCCGGCGGCGAGATCCGCGACCACGCGAGCTACGCCGCCTGGGCGCTCGATGCGTTCCTCTATGACGAGGCCGTGCTCTATATCCGGCGCAGCGCCGAGCATATCCGCGGCATCTGCAAGGACCTCGCTTTGCCGCTCGAGGAGATCGGCGCATGACGGGCATCCTGCGCGGCAATGTCGCGCTACTCGGCAGGTCGCCGGAGGAGGACCTGGAGCAGGTCCGCGCCCTCGGCCTCGACGGCCTGCTGTTTTCGACCGTTCTCGATCTCAGCCCGACGCTGGACCCGGACGCGCTGGCGGCGATCAAGGCGCGTGCCGACGCCCTCGGCGTGCGGCTGTCGGCGGGCGCGGGCTGGATCAATCCCGCCCGCCCCGAACGCGCCGCCGAGATCGCGGCGCTCGGCGGGGGCGATTTCCGCGCCGGGCTGGAGCGGCTGCTGCTCGCCGGCCGGGCGATCGGCATCACCACGCCGTTCTTCTATATCGGCGTCAACGAGGACCGCTTCTCCGACGATCCGCCATGGCCGGTCCAGCTTGCGCAGACGACCGAGTTCCTCGCCGGGCTCGCGCCCTTCCTGCGCCGGCACGGCATCGTCCTGCTCGCCAAGACCCATGAGGAGATCACCAGCTTCGAGATCGCCCGGATCATCGCGGCGGTGGGCGAGGACGTGCTCGGCGTCGCGCTCGATCCGGTGAATTTCCTCGTGCGCGGCGAGGACCCGCTACGCGCGACGGAGCGGCTCGCCCGCCATATCCGCCAGGTCCATCTCGACGATGCGGCGGTGCGGCACGCCGGGAACGGGCTGCGCCGGGTGATCTGCCCCTTCGGCACCGGCGTCATCGACTGGCCGGGCATCCTCGCCCTCGCGCCGGAGGCGTCGCGCTGGATCGACATGCATCGCGGCGAGTTCGACATGCCCTATTTCGACGCCGGCTGGCTGCGCGCCCAGCCCGACATGACCGTGGCGGAACTGGCGGCGGTGATCGGCCTTGCGGCAAGGACGCCCGACGAAGGCGTCCACAGCGTCCAGGCCGATCCGCATACGCGCCTGTCGCCGATCCTCGAAAGCCTCGGCCGCCTGCCGGCCTGAACCGTCCGCATGCGCCTGCCCGGCAGGCGCATGCGTTCGGGGTTCCTAATAGGCCGGGAAGCTCGGCGGGAAGAGCGCCTCGCTCGGCCGGCGAAGATAGTCGCGCTCGCAATAGGCCGCCTTCATCCGCTCGAAATAATCCTGCGCGCGGGCGCGCATCGCGGCCTCGTTGACGCCGAGCAGCTTGCCGTCGCGCAGGACGAGGCGCCCGTTGATCGCCACCATGCGGATATTGGCGCCACTGCAGTTCATCAGCAGCGTGCGGATCGGGTCCTCCACCACGCCGATGCGCGGATCGGCAAGATCGACCACCACCAGGTCGGCCAGCGCGCCGGGGGCGATGCGGCCGAGATCGTCGCGGCCGAGCGCCCTCGCCCCGCCGAGCGTGGCGGCGCGGAACAGGTCGGCCGGCTTGCCGGCGTCGAGACGACCCTCGACCAGCTTGGCGACATTGGTGCCGTAGTCCATGTTGCGGATCATGTCGGGCGGGAAGGAATCCGTGCCGAGGGCGATGTTGACGCCGGCCGCGCGGTAGCTGTCGAAGGTCTCCAGCGCCACGGCGTAGCGGATCGAGGTCATCGGGCAATGGATGACGGTCATGCCACTTGCGGCGATGGTCTCCAGCGTATCGCCGGACGTGCCGGGATTGAGGCTGTGCCCCTTGATCAGCCAGCCGTGCGGAACCAAGAGGTTCGGCCCGAGCAGCCCGGTTTCCTGCAGGAGCTGCAGAGGCGTGCGGCCATGGCGCTTCTCCAGGAATTCGAGCTCGAAGACCTCCTGCAGGCAATGCAGCCGCACGAGGCAGCCGAGCTCGCGCTGCGCCTCGGCCGTGCGGCGCATCAGCTCGGGCGTCAGCGTCTCGATGCGGCAGGGCAGCAGGCAGGCATTGACCAGCCCGCCGGCGGCATTGCCGAAATCGCGGACGAAGCGGATCGCCTCCTCAAGGCCGCGCTCGGCCTCGGCCGCGTCGTAGAGCACGTCGCGCGTGCCGTCGGCCCTGACGACGGAAACGCCCGCCCGGTAGCTCGGCCCGAGATAGACCCGCAGGCCGAGGCGGCCGGCGCTCTCGGCGGCACGCGCCATCTCGTCATAGGTCTCCGCCCAGGCATTGTGGGTCTCCGCGCCGATCGGCATGGCCGTCGTGACGCCGTTGCGGATGAGATGGGAGAAGGCGAAGAAATGCTTGAAGTCGCGGTCCTCCGGCGGAAAGACGTCCTTCCGGCGGTTGCGGAAATAGTCCTCCGACCACAGCAGGCCGAGCCCGGTCTCCTCGTCCTGCCAGGTGTCGATCAGCGCGTGGTCGATATCCGCCAGCGCGTCGAGATCGATGAAGCCGGGCGACAGGATGGCGTTGCCGGCGTCGATGGTCTCGTCGACATGCCCCGCGAAATCCTTGCCGACGAAGACGATCCGCTCGTCCTCGAAGACGACCTGCCCGTCCCTGAGGATATGGTGGTCGCCGTCGCGGTAGGCGATGACCACCGCTGCCTTGATTTGCGTTCTCATGGTTCCGATCTCTCCAACCCGTGGCGGCGCGGCGGCTGCGCGCCGCCGCGCTGATGCATTCGAGATATCACCGCGCCGCACTGTTGACAACATGTATTAACAACCTAATAAGTTAGTCGGCATGAGGAACGGGCCGGCGGGCCCCTTGAAGGAGACATCCGATGACGACGACTTTCGACCCGCAACTGATCGGCAGGCGCGGCGAGCCGCATGTGGAGGCCCGCCATTCCGTCAGCCCCTTCAACTTCCGCCCGGAGATCGTGCAGGAATTCGATTTCCCCAAGCCGCTGGCGCTGATCGACAGCACCATCCGCAAGGTGATCTACACGGCCGGCGTGCGCCCCTCCATCAGCGACCTCCTGAAGATCGGCGAGATCCTCGAGGAGCTCGGCGTCAGGGACGAGAGCCTGAACGTCTGGTGGTGGAACGACGACGAGCCGAACGAGATCGAGTTCGAGACCGTCAAGGCCTTCGCCAGGGCGGGCTTCTCCTACCGCGTCAACGTCTTCGTCGACACGCTGGTCGGCGACGGCCGCGTCCCCTCCACGAAGATGAAGCGCACGGTCGACATGCTGGCCGAGGCCGGCATAGGCATGATCAATCCCGGCCTGCTGGAGCCGGCCGACGCCGACGCGGCCAAGCGCCAGGCCGACGAATTCGCCGTCTTCGCCGACTATGCCCGCCGCCAGGGCATGCAATGGACCCTGACCGTCGCCAATTGCGGCCGGCGCGATTTCGACAAGCTGATGGAAGGCTCCAACGTCGCCATCGCCAACGGCGCGGAGCGCCTCGACCTGATGGATTCCACCAGCACGCTGTCGCCCGAGGCGATGAAGATGTTCGTGCGGGCCTATCGCGCGCGGCTCGACAGGCCGGTGCCGATGACCATGCATCACCATGACGATTTCGGCATGGCGACGGCCGGCACCGTCGCCGCCGTCACGGCGGGGGCCTCGCCGGACGTGTCGCTGAACGGCGTGTCCTATCGCTCCGGCTTCGCGGCGATGGAGGAGGTGGTGCTGGCGCTGGACGTCCTCTACGGCCTCGACACCGGCATCCGCCTCGACCGTCTGCAATGGGCCGCCGAGTCGCTGGCGAGGATCATGGACCTGCCGATCCATCCGCTGAAGCCGGTCATCGGCTCCTGTCAGTTCCTGCGCGATATCCCCGGCGAGATCGTGCACATGCTGGAGACCGGCCCCGAGGCGTTTCCCGCGCCCGGATGCAGCATCGCCCCGGCGATGACCGGGGCCGAGATGCGCTGGGTCTGGGGCAAGCAATGCGGCGATTCCGTCATCCGCGCCGCCGCCTCGGCCTGCGGCCTCGCCCTGTCGCCGGAGGCGGTGCGCAAGGTGCGCGGCGATCTCGACGGACGCCTCGCCCGGATCGACGCCTATCCGAAATGGCTGCCCGCCGAAACGGTCTTCGAGGCCGTGCGGGCGGCGGCGGCCTGATGCGGCCCGGCGGGGGCGGCGCATCGCCGCCCCCGAGCGGAACGGCGAGGAGGCGAACATGCCGGGCAGAAGGAACTGGATGGAGCGGCGCGGCGGCTCAGGCGCGGCGATCGCCGCGCAGCCAATCGATGGCCTCGGCCAAGCCGCCCTCGTCGCAGGACGGGCCGACGAAATCCGCCATCAGCCGGATCTGCGGAATGGCGTTGCCGACGGTGACGCGCAGGCCCGCCCAGCGCAGCATGCCGATATCGTTCTCGGCATCGCCGGCCGCGGCCGTGCGCGCCTGCTCGACGCCGAGGCGCGCGGCGACCTCGGCGATGGCCGCGCGCTTCGACACGCCGGACGGGCCGATCTCCAGAAGGCGCGGATGGGAGGCGGCGACGGCGAAGCGGTCACCGAGCATCCGCCCGAGTTCCTCGAAACCGCCGCCGGACTCGCCCTCGCGCACGCACATGATCTTGCCCGGCGCGCCCGGCAGGTCGGCGATGCGGTCGACGCGGGCGAGCGGCTCGCCCGTCACGCCCGCCTCGCGCTCGGCCAGCGGCGAGCCGCCGACCGTGGCGATGCCCTGCGGCCCGTACCACAGCGCCGTGACGCCGAGGCCTTCGGCCGCTGCCATCGCCTGCAAGGCCTCGTCGCGGGAAATCGGCGTGCTCGCCAGCGCGCGGTCGTCGCGCAGGCTGCCGATCCAGCCGCCGTTGAAGCAGATCGCCAGATCGAGGCAGCCGATCCTTTCCGCATAGGGGCGCAGCCCGGCGGGCGAGCGCGCGCTCGCCAGCACGACCGGCACCCCGGCGCTTTTGAGCCGCGCCAGCGCGGCCGCCACGCGGTCCGGCAGCACATAGTCGCGCGTCAGCAGCGTGCGGTCGACATCGGAGACGAAGAGGCCGATCGGGAGCATGGTCATGCCTTTCTATGCCGCCATCAAGGCGCCCAGCCGGTAGCGGCTGATATGGCCGATCTGGCGCATCGCCTCGGCGAACTCGACCGGCGTCTCCCGCTCGACGCGGTGGCCGAACTCGGCGAAGATGCCGGCCTTGGTATAGTGCCGGGCGCAAATGATGAAGGGGAAGCCGTGGCTGGCGCGATAGCGCGCGTTCAGCCCGTCGATATGCGCCAGTTCCGCGCTTGTGAGGCTGCCGAGCCCGGCCGTGCCCTGCTCGGCCGTCGATTCCGCCGTCATCCGGCCCTGCCGGGCTTCCTTGCCGGCAAGGTCGGGATGGGCGCGCAGGAAGTCGACTTGGGCGGGCATGTCGCTCGAAAGGATCTCCGCGACCATGGCGGCATGCAGCGCCGCGCCGTCCGCGAAGGGACGCTTCTCCCAGGCGCGCGCCGCGACCCAGGGCGAGTTCTCGAAGACCGGTCCCAGCCGGGCGACGAAGGTCTCCCTGTCCATGGCGTTGATCGTGTCGATATCGAGCATCTGCCGTCTCCCCTATGGTGTTCCCGCCTGAAGGCCGGACGGTGCGCGGCAGCGCTTCTCCTGTCAATTCGCGCCGGCAAATACCCATTATCGGCAAATCGCATGGCGCGAGCGCGGCGCTCCCGCACGGGATAGTCCCCATGCCCCGGACCGACGCCCTCGACGTCCAGTTGCTCAAGGTCTTCCGCGCCTTGATGGAGGAAGGCGGCGTGACGCGCGCGGCGGTGAGGCTCGGCCTGTCGCAGCCGGCGGTCAGCCTGGCGCTCGCCCGGCTGCGCGACATCTTCTCCGACCGGCTGTTCGTTCGCGGCCGCGAGGGCATGATCCCGACGGAGGAGGCGTTGCGGCTGCTGCCGCGCGTCGAGACCCTGCTGGCCGATTTCCAGGCATTGGCCGAGCTCCCCGAGCGGTTCGACCCGGCGGCGAGCGAGCGCGCCTTCGTGCTGGCCGCGCCGGATTACCTTGCGCCGACTTTCTTTTCGTCCGTCGTCGGAAAGCTGCGGCGGGAGGCGCCCGGCGTCCGCCTGACGATCATGGCGCTCGGCCCCGATTTCGATTTCGAGGAGGCGCTGGCGCGCGGCGAGGTCGATGTCGTCGTCGGCAACTGGCCCGCGCCGCCGCCGTCGCTCCGCCGCTCCGTGCTCCTCGAGGACGACGTCGTCTGCCTGATGGCGGATAGCCATCCCCTCGCGCACGGCGATTTCGGCGAGGCGGATTATCTCGGCGCATCGCATGTCGTGCCGGTCGCCTATTCGCCCGCCCATCGCGGCGTCGTCGAGGCGCATCTTGCCCGGCTGCGCGCCGGCCGGGCACGCACCGTGGCCTTCTCGCATTTCGGCAGCATCCCCTATGCGCTGGCGGGAACGGACCTGATCTTCACCACCAGCCGGCATTTCGCGGCTTTCTACGCCGGCTTCCTGCCGCTGAGCATCCGCGAGCCGCCCATCGGCTTCCCGCGGATGACCTTCCAACTGCTCTGGCACGACCGCACGCAGGGCTCGCCGATCCACCGCTGGCTGCGCAGGGTCATGCTGGAGGCGGGACGGGGCCTGTCCCGGTGAGATCGCGGGCTCAGCCGGCCGGGTGGAACTCGATCGCCATCCAGATCGCGTCGGTGTCGGTCCAGCCGCGGTGCCACGGATAGGTGAAGGTCTTTCCGTCGACCACCCAGACGATCGGGTCGTGCGTATCGCCCGGCGCGGCGCTGATCTCGCGATACATCTGCGCGCCCTCCCGATCCCTGAAGATCTGGATGCGGCCGTGGCCGAAGATCTGCGTGTGCAGCTCGATGAAGGAATGCCGGTTGTGGATCGACGCATCCGTGCGCGCGGGCGCCCACCACAGGTTCAACTGGACATCGTATTCGTGCAACTCGTCCCTCGGCTCGGGGCTGTTCGACAGTTTCCACGGATTGAGCCTGCGGCGGGCGACGATGTCCTTCGGCGAGATATAGAGCGGGGTTTTCCGCGGGAATTCCGGCACGGTCTCGCCCAGCCATTTCCAGCCGTCGAGGACGATGCCGCCGAGATTGACGTCGTGCGGGACGCTGACGATCGACGCGCATTCGGCGCTGAGGATCACGGCGTCCTTGAGGACCGCCGAGCGCCACGGCGGGATGACGCCGATCGGCTCGCCGGCTATATACATCGGCGTGTCGGAAAGGTTGGTGACGACGCCCGTCGTCTGGTGGTCGCGCGCGTCCTCGATCAGGTGCGCCTTGACGAAAGGCCCGTCGAAGGCCAGCGGCCTCGTGCGATTTTCCCGTGTCATGTTCCCTCCTCGTGAAAGAGGCCGGCCTGCCGGCCGGCCGTCGATGTCAGAAGCCGCGGCCCTTGACGTATTTGGCGCGCAGATCGCCGAGATAGGCCGGGACGGTGATGTCCCACCAGCCCGTCACATGCATGTTCGAATAGGGCCGCTCGATGGCGCAGACCGCATCGATCAGATAGGGCTTGCCCGAGGCCAGCGCCCGGCCGATGGCCGGCCTGATCTCCGCCGGATCGGTGACGCGCTCGCCCTCGCAGCCGAGCGAGCGGGCGACGCCCGCCGCGTCGGCCATCCACGGCTCGCCGTCCGGCGTCTTGAAATGCGTGATGATCTCGCGGTCCTCGCCGAACATGTTGAGCTGCAGGTTGCGGATGGCGCCCCAGCCGCCGTTGTTGATGACCAGGAAGACGACGGGCGTGCCGAGCATGGCGGCCGTCGCCAGTTCCGTGCCGGTCTGCAGGAACGCGCCGTCGCCGAAGATCGCGCAGACCGGGGCCTGCGGCCTGCCGAGCTTGGCGCCGATGGCGGCGGGCAGCGCGAAGCCGATGCCCGACATGCCGCCGGGGGTGATGTGCTGGCGCGGGCCGTAGACCGGGAACTCGTTGAACACCTGGTTCTGCGGGTTGGAGCTGTCGGTGACGACGATGGTGTCGCGCGGCAGCGCCTTGCGCGCCTCCACCAGCACCTGCGAGGCGGTCATCGGCTGGACGTTGGCGGTGCGCAGCGGGCGGAGGAACGCCTCCCACTCGACCTTGCGCTCGAGAAGCTCCTTGAACTGCGCGCTGCTGCGGTAGTCGCGCGGCTTACCCTTCTCCTTGAGGCCCTCCAGGATGGCGGTGAGGACGGCCTTCGCGTCGCCGACGATGCCGACCTCGACCGGATAGTTCTTGCCGATCTCGAAGCCGTCGAGGTCGACCTGGATCAGCCTGGTCTTCGGGATGTCGAAGGTCACGCCCGGCTGGTAGGACGAGGTGATGCGGTCGGAGAAGCGGCAGCCGATGGCCAGCAGCACGTCGGCCGAGCGCGTCATGGCGTTGCCGGGGATCGAGCCGAGGTCGCCGCAGGCGCAGGCGAACAGCTCGTGGTCCTCCGGGAAGGCCCCCTTGCCCATGAAGGAGGTGGTGACGGGCGCGCCGAGGAATTCGGCGATCTCGCGCAGCACGTCGGTGGCCTCGGAGGTGATGACGCCGCCGCCGGCCAGCAGCACGGGACGGTCGGCGGCAAGGAGAAGCTCGACCGCCTCGGCGATATAGGCCGGGTCGCCATAGGTGCGGGCGGCCGTGCGGCGCTTTCTGCCGTCCTTGATCGTCACCTTGCCGGATTCGGCCTGGATGTCCTGGGGAACGTTCAGCAGGACCGGCCCCCTGCGGCCGTCGAGCATGGCGTTGAAGGCCTGCTCCATCATGTTGGGGATCTGCTCGACATGGCTCGGATTGAACCAGCGCTTGACGACCGGCTCGGCCATGCGCGGGAAATTGTCGGAATGCGGGCGGTCGATCTCCTGCAGCACGCCGCGGCCCATCATGTAGGTGTGCACGCCGCCGGTGATGACGAGCTGCGGCAGCGAATCGGCATAGGCGGTGGCGATGCCCGTCAGGGTGTTGGTGGCGCCCGGACCGATGGAGGTGACCACCGCCGCGACCTTGCCCGACGCGCGGTAGAAGCCGTCGGCCATGTGCGAGGCGTTCTGCTCGTGCATCGCCGGCAGGAGCTTGATCTCGTCCTGGCGGTCGACGAATGCGTCCATCAGGGCGGTGTCGCCGTGGCCGGGAATTCCGAAGACGTGCGTCACGCCTTCGCGGATGAGATGGTCGACGATGATCTGGCCGCCGGTCATTTCCACGGACATCTGTTCCCCTTCGATTTTCTTGTCGATCTTCATTTCGTTACCTCCGGTTCTTGCTGTGCGAAGCTCGGCTCGGCCGCCGTCGCGTAGTCGACGTTTCGTTTCCCGTAGCGGCGGACGCGAACATTGGCCTGTTCGGCGTGCCCGGCAAATCCCTCCATCAGGCAGAGGCGGGAGGCGTATTCGCCCACCAGGGCGGATGCCCGGTCGGTCAGGATGCGCTGATAGGTGCAGGTCTTCAGGAACTTGCCGACCCACAGCCCGCCGGTATAGCGCGCGGCCCGCATGGTCGGCAGCGTGTGATTGGTGCCGATCACCTTGTCGCCATAGGCGACGGTGGTGCGGGCCCCGAGGAACAATGCGCCGTAGTTCCTGAGATTGTCCAGGAACCACTGGTCGTCCCCGGTCATCACATGAACGTGCTCGGAGGCGACGCGGTCGGCTTCGGCCAGCATCTCCTCGCGCGTGTCGCACAGGATGATCTCGCCGTGATTGCGCCACGCCTCGCCGGCGATCCGCGCCGTCGGAAGGATCGTCAGCAGCCGCTCGATCTCCGTAAGCGTCGCCCTGCCCAGCTTCTCCGAGCTGGTGATCAGCACGGCGGGGGAATTGGTGCCGTGCTCGGCTTGGCCGAGCAGGTCCGTCGCCACCAGCTCGCCGTCGACCGTGTCGTCGGCGATGACGAGGACCTCGGTCGGGCCGGCGAAGAGGTCGATGCCGACGCGGCCGAACAGCAGGCGCTTGGCTTCCGCGACATAGGCGCTGCCGGGGCCGGCGAGCACACTGACGGGGTCGATCGTCTCGGTGCCGATGGCCATCGCCGCGACGGCCTGCACGCCGCCGAGCGCATAGATCTCGTCCGCCCCGGCAAGGTGCTGCGCGGCGACGATCAGCGGCGCGGGCGCGCCCTTGAACGGCGGGGCGCAGGTGATCACCCGGTCGCAGCCGGCGACCTTGGCGGTGAGCACCGACATATGCGCCGAGGCGAGCAGCGGATATTTGCCGCCGGGGACGTAGCAGCCCACGCTGTCGACCGGGACGTGCCGGTGGCCGAGGACCACGCCGGGAAGCGTCTCGATCTCCAGATCGGCCATGGTGTCGCGCTGGGCCTGCGCGAAATTGCGGATCTGGTCCTGCGCGAATTCGATGTCCTCGCGCTGCTGGCGGGTGATGCCGTTGACGCAGGCGTCGATTTCGGCCTTGCCGAGGCGGTAGTCCGCACGGTCGAGGCCGTCGAACCTGATGGCGAGCCGGCGCACCGCCGCATCGCCACCGGTCTCGATCTCGCCGATCAGCTCCCGCACGGTGCTGGTGACAGCCTCGTCGTGAATGGCCGGCGCCTCCGCGAGGGGGCGCTTCAAGTGTCTGATCATGGCATTGTCCTGCTTGTTCCCGCAGCACCCGCCCGGCTGGGCGCAGCGCACCGCTCGTTTTTGATGCGGCGAGAGTGTGACAACGCCCCGGCCTGGACAATTTCGCAGGGCCTTGATACTTGGCGCAAGTTGACGCATTGTCTGCGCGATTTCGTGAATTTCCAGGTGGATACGTGACTAGCGACGACTTCGATTCCGCCCATAATTTCGGGATGAACCTGCGCTTCCTCTGCGAGCGCCAGGGCACGGTCTCCAACATCTGCCGCCGCATCAAGATAAACCGCCAGCAGTTCAACAAGTATCTGTCCGGCCTGCACCTGCCCTCGGCGCAGAACCAGCGCCTCATCGCCAATTTCTTCGGCCTCAGCCGGTCGGTGATGTTCTCCGAGCCCGAGGAATTCCGCACCCTGATCGAGGGGAACTATTTCTACGCGATCGATACGCTGCGCCATTCCAAGAGGATCGCGCCGTTCCTCGACACGCTGCTGGTGGGCGAGAAATCGGCGGCGGACGAATATATCGGCGTCTACGACCGCTACCAGTATTCCAGCATCTACAAGGGCAAGGTGCTTCGCTCGGCCTATTGCATCTATCGCAACCGCGAATTCCTGCAGCACTATTATATCGAGCGCTTTCCCAACCTGGAGAGCGAGGGCAAGATCGATTTCGTCTTCAAGTATCACGGCTTCACCATCCCGCTGGGGGACCGGCTGTTCTCGCTGGATTTCGAGGCCGTGCAGAAGAACGAGATGACCTTCGGCATCTATGCCCCGGTGCGGCGCAGCTCGCGCAGCTTCCTGATGGGCATGACCAGCGGCATCGCCGAGACGATGCTGCGGCCGCCCTATTCGACGCGGGTGGCGATGCATTTCCGCGGCCCCGGCCTGCTGAAGCGCGAGCATCTGGAACGGGTGACGACGCTGGAGAAGGGGGACCGCACGATCCCCACCGAGGTCCAGCAATATCTCAACGGCGTCGACTAGAGCATTTCCGGCGAACTCCGGTTCACCGGAAATGCTCCAGATTCTTGTTTTGCCGCATTATCCGACGCTAAAGCGGCTTCGCTTCGGCTGGAAATGCTCTAGGCGGCCTTGAGGTCGTTCTCGAGGATGTGCCGCGCCGAGCGGATGGCGGTAGCGGCGATCGTCAGGGCCGGGTTCACCGCCGCCGAGGACGGGAAGAACGAGGCGTCGATGACGAAGAGGTTGCGGTGGTCCCAGCTCCGACAGTAGGGGTCGATCGCCGAGGTCGCCGGATCGTCGCCCATGCGCACGGTGCCGCATTGGTGGGCGGTGGCGTGCGCGACGAGCGACTTGGTCACGACGAGCGGATAGCCGGCGCGCCGGAGCGCCGTCTTCATCCGCTTCACCAGCTC
>JBDHSZ010000052.1:0-20150 GCA_039812945.1 Shinella sp. | reverse complement strand
ACATTCGTCGTCTTCGTCGTTGCCGGCGGCCTCGCCGGGGGCCTAATCTATTGGCTCATTGCGTATCGCCAACGCCACCCTGCGGCCTGAAGCACACACCGCGGCAATTTTTCTGAGGGACTTCTGGCAATTGTCACCCGAGGTTGTTATCTAGGGCGAATGGTTCATCGCATCGGTCCTTGAAGCCGATTTGCTAAGGAATACGGAAATGAGCGGCATCCAAGATTTCATCGCCAACGAAGTGAAGACCAACGACGTCGTCCTCTTCATGAAGGGCACGCCGGAATTCCCCCAGTGCGGGTTCTCCGGTCAGGTCGTACAGATCCTCGATTACGTGGGCGTGGACTACAAGGGCATCAACGTGCTCGCCGACGCCGACATCCGCCAGGGCATCAAGGACTATTCCAACTGGCCGACCATCCCGCAGCTCTATGTGAAGGGCGAGTTCCTCGGCGGTTGCGACATCGTGCGCGAGATGTTCCAGTCGGGCGAATTGCAGTCCCACCTGCAGGGCCAGGGCATCACAGTCAAGGGCGCCGCCTGACGCTTCACGGGTCCTTCCCGCCGGCAAGCTTTTTCAAAGGCGCCGCATAACAGCGGCGCCTTATCTCTTTCATGGATTTCATTGACATGTCCGGACTTTCCCCCGAATCCGCCCAGCGCCTCAAGGGCATGGGCAAGATAGAATTCATTGCCCTCATGGCGCTCCTCATGGCGCTCAACGCGCTCGCCATCGACATCATGCTGCCCGGCCTGCAGGAGATCGGCGCCAGCCTCGGCGTCGAGAACGAGAACCATCGGCAATATGTCATCTCGGCCTATCTGATCGGCTTCGCCTTCGCGCAGCTCGCCTACGGCCCGGTCTCCGACCGGTTCGGCCGCCGCGCGCCGATGTTCATCGGCCTTGCCATCTATATCGTGTCGTCGCTCGCCGCGATCCTGGTGCCGAGCTTCGCCGCGCTTCTCGCGCTGCGCTTCATCCAGGGCATCGGCTCGGCCGCCATGCGCGTCATCACCGTGTCGATCGTCCGCGATATCTTCGGCGGGCGCGCGATGGCCGAGGCCATGTCGCTGATCATGATGGTGTTCATGGTCGTGCCGGTCATGGCGCCGGGCACCGGGCAGATCATCATGCTGTTCGGCGACTGGCACCTCATCTTCGTCTTCATGGCCGTCATGGCGGCCGTCATCTGGACCTGGATGTATCTCCGCCTGCCGGAAACGCTGCATCCCGACGACGTGCGGCCCTTCACCGTGCGCTCGGTGCTGCAGGGCTTCCGCATCGTCCTCACCGACCGTGTCGCGCTCTGCTACACGCTGGCGAGCACCTTCATCTTCGGGGCGCTGTTCGGCTTCATCAACTCGGCGCAGCAGATCTATGTCGGCATCTACGGCCTCGGCGTCTGGTTCTCGGTCGCCTTCGCGGGCGTCGCGGCGTTCATGGCGCTGTCGTCCTTCGTCAATGCGCGGCTCGTCGGCCGGTTCGGCATGCGGCGGCTGTCGCATGGCGCGCTGCTTGGCTTCCTCGGGGTCAACGGGCTGTGGCTCGCCCTGACGCTCCTCTGGCCGACGCATGTGCCCTTCCCGCTGTTCATCACGCTCTTCGCGCTCTCGATGTTCCAGTTCGGCTGGATCGGCTCGAACTTCAACTCGCTCGCCATGGAGCCGCTCGGCCACGTCGCCGGTACCGCCTCCTCCGTGCTCGGCTTCATGGGAACGGCCGGCGGCACGGTGATCGGCGCGGTCATCGGCCAGTCCTTCAACGGCACGGCGCTGCCGCTGGTCCTCGGCTTCTTCCTGCTGGGGGTCATCGGCCTGATCTTCGTGCTGGTCGCCGAGCACGGCAAGCTGTTCCAGCCGCACAACAAACCGGTGTGAGACGCGCCGGCACCGCAAAGGAAAAGGCCCGGCTGCCGATGGCAGCCGGGCCTTTTTCGTTCGCCTTGCGGCGGATCAAAGGTCGATGTCGAGGATCGCCATGGAGAAGTTGTAGGACAGTTCGCCGTCCTCGTCGTCGCGGAAGATGACGCCCAGGAATTCGTCGCCGAGATAGACTTCCGCCGATTCGTCCTTGCGCGGACGGGCCTTCACGACGATCTCCTTGTTGAGATTGCGCTTGAAATAGGCCTCGAGCTTCCTGATTTCTTCCGGCTTCACAATATGTCTCCGTAACGGTTGATGTGTCGCGCTTCTCGCACCTGCTCCCGGGCGTGTAAACCCTTCAATGCCGCGAGAAGGCGACTTTTCCCGTTCACACGTCGTCGTCGAAGGCGGCCAGAAGCTGGTCCATGGCGCGCGAGGGCTCGTTGCAGCCCGCCTCGCCGACGACCCGGGCCGGCACGCCGGCGACCGTCGATTTCGGCGGCACGGACTTCAGCACGACGGAGCCGGCGGCAATGCGCGAGCAATGGCCGATATGGATATTGCCGAGGATTTTCGCGCCCGCGCCGATCATTACGCCGTCGCCGATCTTCGGATGACGGTCGCCGCCCTCCTTGCCGGTGCCGCCCAGCGTGACATTGTGGAGGATCGACACATTGTCGCCGATGACCGCCGTCTCGCCGACGACCAGGCCCGTCGCATGGTCGAGGAAGAAGCCCTTGCCGATGCGCGCCGCCGGGTTGATGTCGGTCTGGAAGACGCTGGAGGACCGGCTCTGCACATAGAGCGACAGGTCGCGCCGGCCCTTCTCATGCAGCCAGTGCGCCAGACGATGGGTCTGGATCGCGTGGAAGCCCTTGAAATAGAGCACGGCATCGAGGAAGCGCAGGCATGCGGGGTCGCGGTCGTAGACGGCCTGGATGTCGACGCGCAGGATGCCGCCCCATTCCGGCCAGTCCTCCAGCATCTCGTCGAAGATCTGGTGCAGCAGGTTCGCCTGCAGGTCCGGATGATCGAGGCGCTCGCAGACGCGGTGGATCACGCTCTCCTCGAGCGAGCGGTGGTTCAGCACCGTCGAATAGAGGAAGGCCGCCAGCAGCGGCTCGGCCTCGGCGGCCACGCGGGCTTCCTCGCGCAGGCTGTCCCAGATCGGGTCCATGGCCTTGAGCCTGTCGCCGGCCCTGAGTTCGTTCATCGCGACCATCGCCGCACTCCCTGATATCATTCCGCCCTGAATATAGAGCAAAGCAGGCCCGAGCGGAATGGCCGCCCGGAGGTTGTCGTGAGGCCGGCTCAGCGGCCGGCGATCTGCGCGTAGAAATCGAGCACCGCGCGCTTGAACACCTTGTCGCCGACGGCGAGCATGTGGTCGCGGCCGGGAATGTCGAGCGCGCGGGCGTCCGGCATCAGCTCGGCGAGCGGCTGCGGCGCGCCGGCGATGTCGTCCTTCGTGCCGACGCCGATCAGCGCCGGCATGTCGATGCGGGCGAGCTCGTCCACCGTCAGGAGGTCGCGCGAGGTCATGATGCAGGCGGCGAGCGCCTTGCGGTCGGATTTCGTCTGGTCGGCGAAGGCGCGGAACATGCGGCCGCGCTCGTGCGTCACCGCATCGAGGGACGGCGCGAGCAGCGCCTCGGCGATGGGATCCCAGTCGCCGACGCCTTCCACCATGCCGATGCCGAGGCCGCCGAAGACCACGGAGCGCACGCGATGCGGATGGGCCAGCGCCATGAAGGCGGTGATGCGCGCGCCCATGGAATAGCCGAAGACATGCGCCTCGGCTATGCCGAGGTGATCGAGCAGCGCGGCCGCGTCGCCGGCCATCAGCGGGCACGGATAGAGCGCGGGGTCGTGCGGCTTGTCGCTCGCGCCGTGGCCGCGATTGTCGATGGCGATCACCCGGTAGCCGGCCTCGCCCAGCGTCTTCAGCCAGCCGGGGAACACCCAGTTGACATTCGCGCTGGAGGCGAAGCCGTGGATCAGCAGCACCGGATCGCCGGCCGGATCGCCCTCATCGAAGAAGGCGAGCTCCAGCCCGTCATGGGTGAAACGGGAAAAGGGCGGGTTGTCGAGGTTCATCGCGGGCCGTCTTTCGTTTTCCTGTCAACGCACATAATGCCGATCGGCCGCCGGGAAAACCGCAGGCCTGCGGTTTTCTCCCATGGCGCGACGGTTTTGCATCTACACATTTCACGCGAAGACGACTATGGTCCGCGCCAGAAAAGACGCATTTTCACGGAGCATGACATGGCTGGGCACAGCATTCCCCATTTCCAGAACGACGGCGGCCACCGCATGATCGAGATCGGCGTGAAGGAATTCATGTGCGTCGGCGCCTCCGTGCCGTTCGACCATCCGCATGTCTTCCTCGACATGGGCGACGACAGCGAGAAGGTCTGCCCCTACTGCTCGACGCTCTACCGCTACAATCCGGCGCTGAAGGCGAGCCAGACCGAACCGGCCGGCTGCACCTTCACCAACCAGGTCGCGGCATGACGGCCCAAGAGCCGGTCCGACCATGTCCTCCATCAAATCCACGACCATCGTCGGCGCCGGCATTGCCGGCCTGACGGCCGCGCTCGCGCTCGCCCGCAGGGGCATCGCCGCGCATGTCATCGAGCAGGCCCCGGCGCTCGAGGAGGTCGGCGCGGGCCTGCAGCTCTCGCCCAACGCCTCGCGCATCCTCGCCGATCTCGGCCTTCTCGAGGCGATCGCCGCGCGCTGGACGGAGCCGGAGCATATTCTCCTCGTCTCCGGCAGATCGCTCGTCCCCCTCGCCCGCATCCCGGCCGGCGCGACCGCGCGCAGCCGCTGGGGCGCGCCCTATGGCGTGCTGCACCGCGCCTCGCTGCAGGCCGTGCTGCTCGACGCCGTCCGCGCCGAGGCGCTCTGCACATTGACGACGGGGACGCGGATCGAGAAGGCAGAAGACGCCCTTTCCATCGCCCCGGCGGAGACCCTGATCGCCGCCGACGGCGTCTGGTCGCGCCTGAGGCTCACGGTGCCCGGCGCGCCTTCCGCGCGCTATTCCGGCAATGTCGCCTGGCGCTTCCTCGTGCCCTTCGACGCCGCCCCGCCCTGTCTCGATCCGCGCGCCGTCACGGCCTTCCTCGGGCCGCACGCCCATCTCATCGCCTATCCGTTGGCGCAGGCGCAGGCCTTCAACATCGTCGCCATCCACGCCCAGCCCGACGCGCCGCCTGAGGGCTGGCTGCGCCGGGGCGATTCCACGACGCGCGGACGCCTGCTGAAGGCCTTCGCCGGCTGGCATGAGGAGATCGGCAACCTGCTGCCCGATGCGCAGGACCCGCTGGTCTGGCCGCTCTTCGGCTGCGCCGACGGCGCCTGGACGGACGGCAGGACCGTGCTGATCGGCGACGCCGCCCATGCGATCACGCCCTTCGCGGCGCAGGGCGCGGCGATGGCCATCGAGGACGCGGCGCTGCTTGCGAAAATGCTCGGCGAGGCGACGGACAGCGCGCAGGCGCTGCGCGGCTTCGAGAAGACACGGCGGGCGCGCGTGGCGCGCGTGCGCGGCCGCGGCGCCTTCAACCGCTTCGTCTATCATGCCCGCGGGCCGGTGGCGCTGGCGCGCGACCTCGCGCTCTCGCTGCGCAAGCCGGAGAGCCTCATCGCAGATCTCGACTGGCTCTACGGCTACCGCATAGCGGATTGAGAAGCCCCTGCCCTCAGGCCGCCCGCGCCGCGGCAAGGCCGCGCTCGATGTCGGCCCTGATGTCCTTCACGTCCTCGAGGCCGATCTGCAGGCGCAGCACCGGCCCTTCCGACGGGCCCTTGGCGACGCGGCGGTCGGAGAGGTTCACATGCACGGCGAGGCATTCGAAGCCGCCCCAGGAATAGCCGAGGCCGAAGATGCCGAGCGCGTCGAGGAAGGCATGCGCCTTCGCCTTGTGACGCTCCGGCGCGCCGCCGTCGAGGACGATGGAGAAGATGCCGCTCGCGCCCTTGAAGTCGCGCTTCCACAGCTCATGTCCCGGGAAACCCGGCAGCGCGGGATGCAGCACGCGGGCGACGCCGTCGACGCCCTCCAGCCAGCGGGCGAGCTCCAGCGCGCTCTGCTGGTGGCGCTCCAGCCGCACGCCCATGGTGCGCAGGCCGCGCAGCACCTGGTAGGCGTCGTCGGGCGCCGCGCAGGTGCCGAGCGTGATCTGCGTCTCGTGCAACTGCTCCCAATGGGCGGCATTGGCCGAGACCGCGCCGAACAGCACGTCGGAATGGCCGGCCGGATATTTCGTCGCCGCGTGGATCGAGACGTCGACGCCGAAATCCAGCGGGCGGAAATAGAGCGGGGTCGCCCAGGTATTGTCCATGGTGACGACCGCGCCGTGCCGGTGCGCGGCGGCGGCGATGGCCGGGATGTCCTGCATCTCGAAGGTGTTGGAGCCGGGCGCCTCGGTATGGACGAGCCGGGTGTTCGGCCTGATCAGCGCCTCGATGCCCGCGCCGGCCGCCGGATCGTAATATTCGACCGTCACGCCGAGGCGCTTCAGCATCGTGTCGCAGAAATGACGGGTCGGGTGATAGACCGAATCGACGATCAGCGCATGGTCGCCGGCCGACAGATAGGCGAGGAACGGCACGGTGACGGCGGCAAGGCCCGAGGGGACGAGGATCGTGCCGGCCGAGCCCTCCAGCTCGTCGATGGCCGCGCAGAGCGCGTCGGTCGTCGGCGTGCCGCGCGTGCCGTAGGTGTATTTCTGCGCGCGGTTCTCCATGGTGGCGGCATTCGGGAAGAGCACGGTGGAGGCGTGCACGACGGGCGGGTTGACGAAACCGTAATAGTCGGACGGGTCGTGTCCGGCATGGGCAAGGCGGGTGTTCACGCCGGCGCCGGCGAGGATTTCGTCTCTGTTCTTCATGGGATCTGTCCGGAAAGATGCGAGGGGTCTGGACGCCGACTTTTGGACAGGCGGGCCGGCAGGTCAACCCCCCGTTCATCACGACGCCGGGGCCATCCAAAGCGCTTGGAGAATCCGTCATGCCGATTTTCCGGGCGTTTTCCTGCACAAATCCCCGATCTTTCGCCCGAAAATCAATCGGATGCCGACAAATTCAGGATGATGGCCGGAAAATGGCCGTCCTCCCTTGACCCTGCGGGAATTTGAGCATGAGATAAGCGACCTCGCGCCGGGAGGGTGGCGAGTTCCGCGGTCGCGCCCGTCAGGGGCGCGAGGTCCGCGGACAAATAAGCAACGAAAAAGGGTTGTAAAAAATGGCAAAAAAAATCGTGACGGCGCTCGTCGGCGCTGCCGTACTGGGGCTTGGCGCAACGGCGGCACAGGCAGACACGCTTTCGGACGTGAAGGCCAAGGGCTTCGTGCAGTGCGGCGTGAACGGCTCGAACCTCGCCGGCTTCGGCGCGCAGGATTCGACGGGCAACTGGGCCGGTCTCGACATCGACCTGTGCAAGGCCGTGGCCGCCGCCATTTTCGGCGATGCGACCAAGATCAAGTACACGCCGCTCTCGGCGAAGGACCGCTTCCCGGCCCTGCAGTCGGGCGAGGTGGACATCCTCTCGCGCAACACCACCTGGAGCGTCAGCCGCGATTCGCAGCTCGGCTTCGATTTCCGCGCCGTGAACTACTATGACGGCCAGGGCTTCATGGTGAAGAAGGAACTCGGCGTGAAGTCCGCGCTGGAGCTTTCCGGCGCCTCGGTCTGCGTGCAGGCCGGCACGACGACGGAACTCAACCTCGCCGACTATTTCCGCTCGAACAACATGGACTTCAAGCCGGTCGTCTTCGAGGCGCAGGACGAAGCGGACGCCGCCTACAATGCCGGCCGCTGCGACGCCTACACGACGGACGCCTCGGGCCTCTACTCGATCCGCCTGAAGATGAACAACCCGGACGACCACATCGTCCTGCCGGAGATCATCTCCAAGGAGCCGCTCGGCCCGGCCGTCCGCCAGAACGATTCCAAGTGGCTCGACGTTGTCTCCTGGTCGTATTACGCGATGGTGGCCGCCGAGGAATTCGGCATCACGCAGGCGAATGTCGAGGAGATGAAGAAGTCCGACAACCCGGACATCAAGCGCTTCCTCGGTGAAGAGGCCGATTCGACCATCGGCGCGGACCTCGGCCTGCCGAAGGACTGGGCCGTGCAGATCATCAAGGCCGTCGGCAATTACGGCGAATCCTTCGAGCGCAATGTCGGCGAAGGCTCGCCGCTCAAGATCGCCCGCGGCCTCAACGCGCTGTGGACGAAGGGCGGCCTGCAATACGCGCCGCCGATCCGCTAAGCGGCCTCAAACCGATCCGGGAGGGCGAGCCATCGCCCTCCCTTTTCAGCTAACGCCCGGAAAACAGGGCGAAACAACGTCAGGGGAAATGCATGGCACTTGCGGATGCCCGAACAGGGTCCGGCGAACCGCCGAAGGTATCTCTTCTCTACAATCCTGCACTGAGAAGCATCGTCTATCAGGTCGTGACGTTCGTGGTGATCGTCGCGGCCATCTGGTACGCCTGGCACAACGTCGTCCAGAACCTCGCCCGCGCCAACATGACGGCCGGATTCGGCTTCCTCAACAGCCGCGCCGGCTTCGACATCGGGCAGACGCTGATCGCCTATTCCAGCGACTCGACCTATTTCCGCGCGCTTCAGGTCGGCCTCATCAACACGCTGGTCGTGGCCGCCGCCGGCGTCGTCACGGCGACGATCGTCGGCCTCCTGGTCGGCGTCGGGCGGCTGTCGCACAACTGGCTGATCGCCAGGCTCTGCACGGTCTATGTGGAGATCTTCCGCAATATCCCGCCGCTGCTGGTGATCTTCTTCTGGTATCTCGGCGTCCTCGCCCTGCTGCCGTCGATCCGCTCGATCTTCCAGCATCTGGAAGAAAATCCCGACGCGATCTTCTTCATCTCGAACCGCGGCATCTTCATGCCCGCGCCGGTGTTCGGCGAAGGATTCGGGACCGTGCTCGCCGCCTTCGCGCTCGGCGTCGTCGCGGCCGTCGTCTTCACGATCTGGGCGAACGCCCGCCAGCGCGCGACGGGCAAGCGCCCGCCCGTGCTGTGGGTCAATCTCGGCCTGATCGTCGCCCTGCCCCTCGTCGTCTTCCTGCTGATGGGCAGCCCGCTCAGCCTCGACTACGCCGTGCCGGGCTCGTTCAACATGCGCGGCGGCATGAGCATCGGGCCGGAATTCCTGGCGCTCTATCTCGCCCTGTCGCTCTATACGGCGGCGTTCATCGCCGAGATCGTGCGCGCCGGCATCCGCGGCGTGCCGAAGGGCCAGTCGGAGGCCGCCTTCGCGCTCGGCCTTCGCTCCGGTCATACGGTGCGCCTCGTCGTTCTGCCGCAGGCGATGCGCATCATCATCCCGCCGCTGACATCGCAGTATCTCAACCTCATCAAGAACTCCTCGCTCGCGGTGGCGGCCGGCTATGCCGACCTCGTCGCGGTGGGCGGCACCATCCTCAACCAGGCCGGCAAGTCGATCGAGATCATCTCGATCTGGATGATGATCTATGTCTCGATCAGCCTCATCACCTCGCTGTTCATGAACTGGTTCAACGCCAAGATGGCCCTGGTGGAGCGCTGACATGACCGAGAGCATCACTTACGTCCGCGACCGCTTCCTCGACGCGGAAAAGCCGCCGACCTCCGAGAAGTCGGCCATCGCCTGGATTCGCAACAACCTGTTCTCCTCCTTCAAGGACGGCATCCTGACGGTGCTCGCCATCGCGGCGATCGTCTACTACCTGCCCAAGGCGCTCGACTGGCTGTTCTTCTCCGCCGTGTGGAGCGGGGCGGACCGCAGCGTCTGCCTGACCACCGACCAGGGCGGCCAGCTTCCCGCCGGCTGGAGCGGCGCGTGCTGGGCCTATGTGAACGACCGCTTCGTGCAGTTCATGTTCGGCTCCTATCCGCGCGACGAGCTGTGGCGGCCGCTGCTGGTCGCCGCCATGTTCGTGGCGCTGCTCGTTCCGCTGCTGATCCCGAAGGTTCCGCGCAAGGGGCTGAACGCGCTGCTGCTGCTCGGCGTCTTCCCGGTCGTCTCCTTCTTCCTGCTGCTCGGCGGCTCGTTCGGGCTGCGGCATGTGGAGACCTCGCTGTGGGGCGGGCTGATGGTGACGCTGGTCCTGTCCTTCGTCGGCATCGTCGTGTCGCTGCCGGCCGGCATCCTGCTGGCGCTCGGGCGGCGCTCCAGCATGCCGGTGATGAGGACGGTCAGCGTCATCTTCATCGAGCTGATCCGCGGCGTGCCGCTGATCACCGTCCTCTTCATGGCGAGCGTTCTGCTGCCGCTGTTCCTCACGCCCGGCAACAATATCGACAAGTTCCTGCGCGCGCTCATCGGCGTGTCGATCTTCGCGTCCGCCTATATGGCGGAGGTTATTCGCGGCGGTCTTCAAGCCATTCCGAAAGGGCAATATGAAGCGGCCGATGCTCTTGGTCTAAACTACTTCCACAAAATGACCTTCATCGTGCTTCCGCAGGCCATCAAGCTCGTGATCCCCGGCATCGTCAACACCTTCATCGGCATGTTCAAGGACACGTCCCTCGTCACGATCATCTCGATGTACGACCTGCTCGGCATCGTGAAGGCGAGTTTTGGCGATTCGGGCTGGATCACCCCGGTCACGCCGCTCACGGGCCTGATCTTCGCGGGCTTCACATTCTGGATTTTCTGCTTCGGCATGTCGCGCTACTCGGCCTTCGTGGAACGCCGGCTCGACACGAGCCACAAAAGATAAAAGAGAGGAACGACCAATGGCAAACCAGGCCCAGCAAATGGCGGTCTCCGCGACGGACGTCGCCGTCGAGATCGTCAACATGAACAAGTGGTACGGCGACTTCCACGTCCTGCGCGACATCAATCTCAAGGTCATGAAGGGCGAGCGCATCGTCATCGCCGGCCCGTCGGGCTCCGGCAAGTCGACGATGATCCGCTGCATCAACCGGCTGGAGGAGCACCAGAAGGGCCAGATCGTCGTCGACGGCATCGAGCTGACCAACGACCTGAAGAAGATCGACGAGGTGCGCCGCGAGGTCGGCATGGTGTTCCAGCACTTCAACCTCTTCCCGCACCTGACGATCCTGGAAAACTGCACGCTGGCGCCGATCTGGGTGCGCAAGATGCCGAAGAAGGACGCCGAGGAAGTGGCGATGCACTACTTGAAGCGCGTCAAGATCCCCGAGCAGGCCAACAAGTATCCCGGCCAGCTCTCCGGCGGCCAGCAGCAGCGCGTGGCGATCGCCCGCTCGCTGTGCATGAAGCCGAAGATCATGCTGTTCGACGAGCCGACTTCGGCGCTCGACCCGGAAATGGTCAAGGAAGTGCTCGACACGATGGTGTCGCTCGCCGAGGAAGGCATGACCATGCTGTGCGTCACGCACGAGATGGGTTTTGCCCGCCAGGTCGCCAACCGCGTCATCTTCATGGACCAGGGCCAGATCGTCGAGCAGAATTCGCCGGCCGAGTTCTTCGACAATCCGCAGCACGAGCGCACCAGGCTCTTCCTCAGCCAGATCCTGCACTGAGCGGATCGGTTTCGCGCTACGAGAGGCGGGCCCCTGCGGCCCGCCTTTTTCATTTGTCCCGCAACTCCGCCCTGAATTTCAGCGGGCTCGCGCCGAAATGGTTGCGGAAGGCGCGGGAGAAGGCGGAGAGGCTGTCGAAGCCGCTGCGCAGCGCCACGTCCCGGATCGACAGCGAGGTGTCGCGCACCAGCCGCTGGGCGGCGGTCAGGCGCAGGCGCAGGTAGTATTGCCCCGGACCGATGCCAAGGCCGGCGGCAAACAGCGTTTCCAGCTTGCGCGTCGAGAAGCCGAGGCGACGGGCAAGGGCGGCGACGGTCAGCGGCCGGTCGATGGTGCGCTCCATCAGGCGGATGGCGGCGGCGAGGTCCGGCTGGCGCTCGCCGAGCCGGCCGAGCGAGACGAGCGGCTGCGCGTCTGTCGCCGCATGGGTCTCGTCGTAGACGAAGACGCTCGCCACATCGAGCGCCACGGCCGAGCCGAATTCCTTGCGCACCAGATGCAGCATCATGTCGAAGGTCGGCGATGCGCCGCCGGAGGTCCAGAGCGGCCCGTCGGTGACGAAACGGTCGGCGCGCACGTTCAGCGCCGGAAAGGCGGCGGCGAAATCCTCCAGCTCCTCCCAGTGCGCCGTCGCGTCCCGCCCGTCGAGCAGCCCCGAGCGGGCGAGCAGCCAGCAGCCCGATTCGATGCCGGCGACGATGCCGAAGCGCCGGGCGATCTTCTTGAGCCTTGCGACGAAGGCGCGGTCGGCGTGGCGGTCCTGGTTGAAGCCGGCGATGAGGAGAAGCGCGTCGCCGCTCGTCACGTCGGCGAAGGCGCCGTCGACGCGAACCTCCACGTCGCAGGTCAACGTGACCGGCCTGCCCTGCGGCGACAGGATCGTCCAGCGGAAGACCGGCTCCGGCATGACGCGATTGGCCGCCCGCATGGGATCGAGCACGGAGGCGAGCGACATGATCGACGACTCCGGCAGAAGGACGATGGTGACGTCGAGCGGGCCTTGCCGCGGCGCTTTTACGGACATGCGGAAATTGTCAAAAAAGATGCGGGTCCTGTCAATCGGGAAAAATCCGTTCGGGCATGATCGGCCCTGCAGGAGATCCGGAGATGCAGCCGGATCGCGGTGAG
The DNA here is from genome assembly GCA_039812945.1 of Shinella sp. GTDB lineage: Bacteria > Pseudomonadota > Alphaproteobacteria > Rhizobiales > Rhizobiaceae > Shinella. The sequence continues at coordinate 7,635 of JBDHSZ010000052.1, read as the reverse complement.
AGCCCCTGTACCCCAAGCACCCTGATCCGCATTTTTCGGAACGGGCTGGCGAGCCGCGAGGCAGACCAGCCCGTTTTTTTCTCCTTCCGGGTGACGAACTATGATGGGAACCCGCTGCGTCTTGCCGCGTTATGGCCGTGAACAAGCAGAGAGAGGTATTCCCATGTTGAAGCTCAGGACCGGCCTTGCCGCAGGCGCCCTTTCCATCGCCCTCGCCCTCACCTCCGTCGTTCCCGCCGAGGCGGTGACCTTCGCGAGGGTCCCCGTTCCCGAAGCCTCAGCCGTCGAGAAGGTGCAGTATCGCTACGACCGCCGGCAGCCTCGCGCGGAACGCCGCTGGCATGGCCATCGCGGCTATCGCGAGCGCCGCCCGGGCTACCGCCGCCATTCGGACGGCTGGTGGTATCCGCTGGCCGCCTTCGGGCTGGGCGCGGCGATCGGCGGGGCCGTCAACAACGACCGCCAGATGGGCAGTTCGCATGTGAACTGGTGCGCCAACCGCTACCGTTCCTACAGGGCCTATGACAATACGTTCCAGCCGAACAACGGCCCGCGCAGGGCCTGCCTGTCGCCCTATTCGCGCTGAGTCGCGGCCCGGGCGGGCAAGCCCATAACGAAAAAGGCCGGGAGATCGCTCTCCCGGCCTTTTCTCATTCCTGCCTGAAAAAGATCAGGCGGCTTCGGCAGCGGCTGCCTCGGCGGCGACGCGGGCCTTGTCGGCCGCGCCCTTGGCGTCGACGTCGCGGTCGACGAACTCGATGACGGCGAGCGGGGCGTTGTCGCCGTGGCGGAAGCCGGCCTTCATGATGCGCAGGTAGCCGCCGTTACGGTTGGCATAGCGGCTGGCGATCGCGTCGAACAGCTTCGAGACGACGGCGACGTCGCGAATCTGCGAGATCGCCTGGCGGCGAGCGTGCAGGTCGCCGCGCTTGCCGAGGGTGACGAGCTTCTCGACGATCGGGCGGATTTCCTTCGCCTTCGGCAGCGTCGTGACGATCTGCTCATGCTGGATGAGCGAAGCAGCCATGTTGGCGAACATCGCCTTGCGGTGGCTGGCGGTACGGTTGAGTTTGCGACCGGAATTCTGGTGGCGCATCTCGGTTCTCCTTCACATACAGGCAGTCGCCTGCCGTTTGATGGTGTTAATACTGGTCTTCGTAGCGCTTGGCGAGATCTTCGATGTTCTCCGGCGGCCATGCGGGCACTTCCATGCCGAGGTGCAGGCCCATGGAAGCGAGAACTTCCTTGATCTCGTTGAGCGACTTGCGACCAAAATTCGGAGTGCGAAGCATTTCGGCCTCGGTCTTCTGAATGAGATCGCCGATATAGACGATGTTGTCGTTCTTCAGGCAGTTCGCCGAACGGACGGAAAGTTCCAGTTCGTCGACCTTCTTGAGGAGCGCCGGGTTGAACGCCAGCTCGGTGACCGATTCTTCCTCGGCTTCCTTCTGCGGCTCGTCGAAGTTGACGAAGACCGAGAGCTGGTCCTGGAGAATGCGGGCCGCGAACGCGATCGCATCCTCGCCCGTGACGGAACCGTCGGTCTCGATGGTCATCGTCAGCTTGTCGTAGTCGAGAACCTGGCCTTCACGGGTGTTTTCCACCTTGTAGGACACTTTCTTGACCGGCGAGTAGAGGCTGTCGACCGGGATGAGGCCGATCGGCGCGTCTTCGGAGCGGTTACGGTCGGCCGGGACATAGCCCTTGCCGTTGTTGACCGTGAACTCCATGCGAATCTCCGCGCCCTCGTCGAGGGTGCAGATGACATGCTCGGGGTTCAGGATCTCGATGTCGCCGACCGTCTGGATGTCGCCAGCCGTCACGACGCCCGGGCCCTGCTTGCGCACGACCATGCGCTTTGCGTCGTCGCCATCCATCTTGATGGCGATTTCCTTGATGTTGAGCACGATGTCCGTCACATCTTCCCGGACGCCCGGGATGGAGGAGAACTCGTGCAGGACGCCGTCGATCTGCACGGCGGTCACAGCCGCACCGCGCAGCGACGACAGGAGCACGCGCCGCAGCGCGTTGCCGAGCGTCAGGCCGAAGCCCCGCTCCAGCGGCTCGGCGACAAGGCTTGCCTTGGTGCGGCCGGAGGAGGAGAACTCCACCTTGTTCGGCTTGATCAGTTCCTGCCAGTTTTTCTGGATCATATGTTTTGCCTTCCGTTCGCCGCCACCATCCAATCGTGGCGGCCGAGCCCTGAAGTACCGTGGACGCCCGATGGCCTCCACGGATGTTCGAATGCGATGATCAGACGCGGCGCTTCTTGCGCGGACGGCAACCGTTGTGCGGGATCGGGGTCACGTCGCGGATGGACGTGATCATGAAGCCGGCGGCCTGGAGGGCGCGCAGGGCCGATTCACGGCCGGAACCCGGACCGCAGACTTCGACTTCCAGCGACTTCATGCCGTGTTCCTGGGCCTTCTTGGCGCAGTCCTCGGCAGCGATCTGGGCGGCGAACGGGGTCGACTTGCGCGAACCCTTGAAGCCCTTCGCACCGGCCGACGACCAGGCAATGGCGTTGCCCTGCGCGTCGGTGATGGTGATCATCGTGTTGTTGAACGAAGAATTGACGTGAGCAACACCCGAGGTGATGTTCTTGCGTTCGCGACGGCGAACGCGGGCGGCTTCCTTGGCCATGGATAGTCCTTTCGTTGATCTCGACACCGCCGTAACACCAGCGGCTCCACCGGGCCGGGACGACCCCCCTGCCCTGAACATAATCTACAGACCGCCCGAAGGCTCGGGTCTGCGGCGATATCGTCACTGCCGTAATGCCAGCAGCTCCACCTTCGGCGCGAATAGCGAAATGGCGAATAGCGAATAGAAGGTTCTCCTCTATTCGCTATTCGCTATTCACCATTCGCCCGAAAATTACTTCTTCTTGCCTGCGATGGCCTTGGCCGGGCCCTTGCGGGTGCGGGCATTGGTGTGCGTGCGCTGGCCGCGAACCGGAAGGCTGCGGCGGTGACGCAGGCCGCGGTAGCAGCCGAGGTCCATGAGACGCTTGATGTTCATCGAGGTCTCGCGACGCAGGTCGCCTTCGACCTGGTAGTCGCGGTCGATGGCTTCGCGGATCTGCAGGATTTCTGCGTCCGTGAGCTGGTGCACGCGGCGATCGGCCGGGATACCGACCTTCTCGATGATCTCCTGTGCGAATTTCGGGCCGATCCCGTGAATGTAACGGAGCGCGATTACGACGCGCTTCGCGGTCGGGATGTTGACGCCAGCGATACGTGCCACGCCTGTTCTCCTTGCTTCCAGTTGCCATCCGGCAAGTGGTCTTCTTCATTCGATACGGCCACGAAAGCCGCTGCTCAATCTAAAGTCCGGGACATGTCGAAAACGACCGAGCCCGGACTTCGTTCTTGGAAATCCGCGCCGATCGCAATGGCATGTCGCGAGTTGGCGCTGTCTTAAGGGGAATCGGCCGAAAAAGTCAACTCCCCGGCCGGGTCTTTTTGCCTTGGATCAGGCGTTCTCGAGGATTCCGCCGATCTCGGCGGTCACCTTGTCGACATCGGCCATGCCGTCGACCGTCTGAAGCTTGCCGGTCGAGGCATAGTAGCTCGACAGCGGCGCGGTCTTCTCGCGATATTCCGTCAGGCGGCGCTTGAAGGCCTCCGGGTTGTCGTCGGAGCGGACCGTGCCGCCGGCGGCGACCGTCTCTGCCACGCGATTCTCCATGCGCCGGACCAGCGCGTCCTCGTCGACCTTCAGCTCGATCACCGCGTCGAGGGCGATGCCCCTGCCGGCGAGGATACCGTCGAGCGCCTCGGCCTGCGGCACGGTGCGCGGATAGCCGTCGAGGATGAAGCCCTTGGCACAGTCCGCCTGCCCGATTCGCTCGGAGACGATCTCGTTGACGATGGCGTCGGAGACGAGCTGGCCGGCATCCATGACGGCCTTGGCGCGCTTGCCGACATCGGTGCCGGCGGCGACGGCCGCCCGCAGCATGTCACCGGTGGAAAGCTGCGGAATACCGTATCTCTCCGTCAGGAGCTTGGCTTGCGTCCCCTTGCCAGCGCCCGGCGGTCCCAGAAAAATCAGTCTCATCGTCCCCTCTTTCCTCCACGCAGCTTCGACTTCTTGATCAGCCCCTCATACTGCTGAGCGATCAGGTGGCCCTGTATCTGTGCTACAGTATCGAGGGTCACGCTGACAACAATCAAAAGCGATGTACCACCAAGGTAGAACGGCACCCCGGTCTGCGCGATGAGGATTTCCGGAAGGATACAGACGAACATCAGGTAGGCCGCGCCGACGACCGTGATGCGGGTCAGCACGTAGTCGATATATTCGGCGGTACGCTCGCCCGGGCGGATGCCGGGAATGAAGCCGCCGTGCTTCTTCAGGTTGTCGGCCGTGTCCTTCGGATTGAAGACGATGGCCGTGTAGAAGAAGGCGAAGAAGGCGATCATCGCCGCGTAGAGCAGCATGTAGAGCGGCCGGCCGTGGCCGAGGGCGGCGATGGCGGTGGTCGCCCAAGCCGGCAGCTCGGCGGTGTTGGAGAAGCCCGCCAGCGTCGCCGGCAGCAGCAGCAGCGAGGAGGCGAAGATCGCCGGGATGACGCCCGAGGTGTTCAGCTTCAGCGGCAGGTGCGAGGTGTCGCCCTGGAACATGCGGTTGCCGACCTGTCGCTTCGGATACTGGATCAGCAGGCGGCGCTGGGCGCGCTCGACGAAGACGATGAGCGCGATGACGCCGACGGCCATGACGACCACGGCGATGATGACGCCGATCGACAGTGCGCCGGTGCGGCCGAGCTCCAGCGTGCCGGCGAGCGCCGACGGCAGGGCGGCGACGATGCCGGCGAAGATGATCAGCGAGATGCCGTTGCCGATGCCGCGCGAGGTGATCTGCTCACCCAGCCACATCAGGAACATGGTGCCGCCGAGCAGCGAGATGACGGTGGAGATGCGGAAGAACCAGCCCGGATCGTTGACCAGCCCTGCCCCGCTCTCCAGGCCCACCGCGATGCCGTAGGCCTGCAGCGTGCCGAGCAGCACCGTGCCGTAGCGGGTGTACTGGTTGATGATCTTGCGGCCCTGCTCGCCTTCCTTCTTGAGCTGCTCGAGCGAAGGAACGACCGAGGTCATGAGCTGCACGATGATCGAGGCGGAGATATACGGCATGATGCCGAGCGCGAAGATCGCCATGCGCTCGACGGCGCCGCCGGAGAACATGTTGAACAGGCCGAGAATGCCGCCCGACTGGCCACGGAAGGCCTGGGCGAAGGCATCGGGATCGAGGCCCGGCAACGGGATATAGGTGCCGAGACGATAGACGAGCAGCGCGCCCAGCGTGAACCAGAGACGCTTCTTCAGATCCTCCGCCTTGGCGAAAGTCGAGAAGTTGAGATTAGAGGCGAGTTGTTCCGCTGCCGAAGCCATGCATTTCTCCGCGTAGCCGATCCGGCGGCGGTGAAGCCCGGCCAGGTCCGGAATGGCTGATCCTTCTTGGCATCCGCGGCAGGCCCTCCCCGGACCGGCGGCGCCGATGCTGAAATTCGTCTTGCCCTGCCGCCGTTGCGGCAAATCGGGCGAATGGAGCCTAAACCGGTTGAAACACGGATTGTCAAGCAATCCCGGCCTCACCGCACTGGATAACGACGGGGGCAGGAATCCGGCCGTCGTCGGGAGGCTCACATATGGGAGCAAAATCGCCCGGTGTGAAGCACACCGGGCGACTATTTCGTCGAATTATTCCGCGGCCTGCGCTGCTGCCGCCAGCAGCTTGACCGAGCCGCCGGCCTTTTCGATCTTCTCGACCGCAGGCTTGGAGGCGCCGGCGACTTTGAAGGCGACCTTGGCCTTCAGCTCGCCGTCGGCGAGGATGCGCACGCCGTCCTTCTCGCGGCGGATGACGCCGGCTGCCTTGAGGGCGGCCGCATCGACGGTCGCCTTGGCGTCGAGCTTGCCGGCATCGATGGCCTTCTGGACGCGGTCCAGCGAGACGATGACGAAGTCGGACGCGAAGATGTTGTTGAAGCCGCGCTTCGGCAGGCGACGGTAGATGGGCATCTGACCGCCTTCGAAGCCGTTGATGGCGACGCCCGAACGAGCCTTCTGACCCTTCACGCCGCGACCGCCGGTCTTGCCCTTGCCGGAGCCGATGCCGCGGCCGAGCCGCTTGCGGCCCTTCGAAGCGCCTTCGTTGTCCTTGATTTCATTGAGTTTCATGATCTATCCCCTCACTTCTCTTCGACGACGCGAACGAGGTGCTGGACGGCGCGGATCATGCCGCGGACAGACGGGGTGTCTTCCAGCGTGCGGACCCGGTGCATCTTGTTGAGGCCCAGGCCGACGAGCGTCGCGCGCTGTACGGCCGGACGGCGGATGGGGCTGCCGATCTGCTCGACAGTCACCGTCTTCTTGGCGGTTTCTTTCTTAGCCATGGATCAGTCTCCCTTATTCTTCGGCGGCGACGCCGGCGGACTGACGACGGGCCTGCAGCGTGGCGTATTTCATGCCGCGCTGTGCCGCGATGTCCTTCGGGTGCATCTGGCTCTTGAGGGCGTCGAACGTCGCACGGATCATGTTGTACGGGTTAGAGGAGCCGGTCGACTTGGCGACGACGTCGTGGACGCCGAGCGTTTCGAAGACGGCGCGCATCGGGCCGCCGGCGATGATGCCGGTACCGGCCTTGGCCGAGCGCAGCAGCACCTTGCCGGCGCCGTGGCGGCCGTGCACGTCATGGTGCAGCGTGCGGCCGGAGCGCAGCGGGACGAAGATGAGGTCGCGCTTGGCGGCTTCGGTGGCCTTGCGGATCGCTTCCGGCACTTCACGGGCCTTGCCGTGGCCGAAGCCGACGCGGCCCTTCTGGTCGCCGACGACGACGAGTGCTGCGAAACCGAAACGACGGCCGCCCTTGACGACCTTCGCGACGCGGTTGATCGCGACGAGCTTGTCGACAAACTCGCTGTCGCGCTCTTCGCGGTTCTGGCGGTCATCGCGACCGCGCTTTTCCTGTGCCATTGTCCTTTTCCTTTTTCTTTTCCGGGTGCAATCGGCAGATTGACGAAAGCCGCCCCCATCTTACGAATGGAAGCGACAGATACCCTGAGCTGGTCGGCGGGCGCCGGAGCGCCCGACCGAGGATCAGAAGTTCAGACCACCTTCACGGGCGGCGTCGGCGAGAGCCTTGACGCGACCGTGATAGAGGAAGGCGCCGCGGTCGAAGACGACGTCCTTGACGCCGGCCTTGACGGCGCGCTCGGCAATGAGCTTGCCGACGGCGGCCGCAGCCGCCGCGTCGGCGCCCGTCTTCAGGGACGAGCGCAGATCGCTGTCGAGCGTCGAGGCGGCGGCAAGGGTCTTGCCGGCCACGTCGTCGATGACCTGTACGTAGATGTTCTTCGACGAGCGATGAACCGACAGGCGCGGACGGCCGTTGGCGACCGCCTTGATGGAACGGCGCACGCGGTTGGCGCGGCGCACGAGAGCTTCTTTAGTGCTAGCCATTTCGCGTGATCCTTACTTCTTCTTGCCTTCCTTGCGGACGATGCGTTCTTCCGCGTACTTGACGCCCTTGCCCTTGTAGGGTTCGGGGCCACGGTATTCGCGGATTTCGGCAGCGACCTGGCCGACCTGCTGCTTGTTGATGCCGGACACGATGATTTCAGTCGGCTTC
>JBDHSZ010000051.1:0-20175 GCA_039812945.1 Shinella sp. | reverse complement strand
AACTGGCTGTCGATCTTCGGCGGGCCGGGCTGGGAATGGGACGGCGTGCGCAAGCAATATTACATGCACAACTTCCTGACCTCGCAGCCGGACCTCAACTTCCACAACCGGGCGGTCCAGGACGCGCTGCTGAAGGCCGTGCGCTTCTGGCTCGACCGGGGCGTCGACGGCTTCCGCCTCGACACGGTAAACTTCTATTTCCACGACAGGAAGCTGCGCGACAACCCGCCCCACGAGCCCGACCCGGACGAGATCGGCCTCGACGCGCCCGATGTGAACCCCTACGGCATGCAGACGCATCGCCACGACAAGACGCAGCCGGAGAATGTCGATTTCCTGAAGCGTTTTCGCGCGCTGCTCGACGAATATGAGGGGCGCATGACGGTGGGCGAGGTCGGCGACGGGGCGCGCTCGCTGAAGACCGTCGCCGAATATACCGGCGGCGGCGACAAGCTGAACATGTGCTACACGTTCGACCTGCTCGGGCCGGAATTCACGGCCGACCATGTCCGCAAATGCGTGCAGGCTTTCCAGCGCGCGGTGACGGACGGCTGGGTCTGCTGGGCCTTCTCCAACCACGACGTCAACCGCCATGTCAGCCGCTTCATCCAGGCGCCGGAGGAGCGCGAGCGCGTCGCCAAGCTCGCCATCACCCTGTTGTCGACCCTGCGCGGCTCGATCTGCCTCTACCAGGGCGAGGAACTCGGCCTCACCGAGGCGGAGCTCGCCTTCGAGGACCTGCGCGATCCCTACGGCATCCGCTTCTGGCCGGCCTTCAAGGGCCGCGACGGATGCCGCACGCCGATGCCCTGGCAGCGCGGCGAGGCCCATGCCGGCTTCAGCACCGCCAAGCCCTGGCTGCCGGTGCCGGAGGACCACGCCCGCCTCGCCGTCGACACGCAGGAGAAGATCGCCGGTTCGGTGCTCAACCACTACCGCGCCACGCTCGCCTTCCGCAGGGAGCACGAGACCCTGCATGACGGCGACATGTCCTTCCTCCACTCCAACCACGACATCCTCGCCTTCACCCGCGAGAAGGGCGGTGAGAAGCTGCTCTTCGTCTTCAACCTGACGCGCGAGAGGGCGGAGTTCGTGCCGGCGAAATCGCTGACGCTGGGCGAGCCGCTGCCGGTGCCGGGATTCGGCGCGAAGCTGAAGGACGGGACGATCGAGCTGGATGCGCTGGATATGGCCTGCGTGCGGCTGTGAGGTTGCAGGCGGCACGTTCCGATAGTATCATAAAGTGATATTCAGGAGCCTTTGCCATGCCCTCCAGCTATACGCTCGGTAACCACTATGAGACCTTCGTCCGCGAGCTTCTCGCCACCGGCCGGTATGCCAGCGCCAGCGAGGTGGTTCGGGACGGCCTGCGCCTTCTGGAAGATCAAGAACGGCAGCGCGAGGCGAGGATCGCGGCGTTGAGGGAGGCCATTCGCGAGGGATTGGAAAGCGGGCCGGCAGCCCCGCTTGATATCGATGCCGTCAAGGCGCGGGCGCGGGCCGGTCGTGCTTGAAGTCTGGCATCTTCCGCGGGCGGAAGAGGACCTGATCCAGATCTGGCGCTACATTGCCGATGACAATGAAGCCGCGGCGGATCGTTTCCTCGATCGTATCGCAGAGGTCGCGCGAAAGCTTGCGGCGCATCCCGAGGCCGGCCGTTTGCGGCCGGAACTTTCGGCAGGCTTGCGCAGCTTCGTGATCGCAAATCATGTGCTGTTCTACAAGGCCAACAGCACCCGGCTGACCATCGTGCGCGTCCTCAGCCGCTACCTGGATATCGACGAGGACGATTTCCGCGCCGACTAGCCTCACCCGATCAGCATGAACCGGTCCACATCCACCATCCCCCTGTCGGAAATCTTCAGGTGGGGGATGACCGGCAGCGGCAGGAAGGCGAGCTGGAGGAAAGGTTCCTCCAGCGTGGCGCCCAGCGCGAAGGCGGCCCGGCGCAGGTGATGCAGCGTGTCGCGGACGCTTTCGTAGGGCTCGAGGCTCATGAGGCCGGCGACGGGCAGGGCGATCTCGCCGGTCACCTTGCCGGCCTCCACCACGACGAAGCCTCCCTTGATCTCGCCGAGGCGGTTCGCGGCGAGCGCCATGTCGTCCTCGTCGACGCCGACGACGCAGATATTGTGGCTGTCGTGCCCGACGGTCGAGGCGATGGCGCCCTTCTTCAGCCCGAAACCCTGCACGAAGCCGTTGGCGTGGTTGCCGTTCCTGCCGTGGCGCTCGATGACGGCGACCTTGACGATGTCCTGCGCGAGGTCGACGGCGGTCTGGTTGCCTTTCGCCGGCAGGCGGTAGCGGCGGTGCTCGGTGATGATCTTGCCGGGCAGGACGCCGATTACCGGCGTTTCATCCTCCGTGGCGGGAACGGCGAAATGGGCGGCGCTGACGGGCCGCGCCCTGACGCTGTCGAGTCCGACCGGCGCGACGGGCTTGCGGGTCGCAAAGAGCGCGTCGTCCACCTTGCGGCCGGCGGAGAAGACCATGTCGGCCCTGCAGGTCTCCAGCGTGTCGATGACGACGAGGTCGGCGCGCCAGCCGGGGGCGACGAGGCCGCGGTCGCGAAGGCCGAAGGCCTTCGCCGCGGAGATGGAGGCGGCGCGGTAGACGGCGAGCGGCGATCGGCCGTGGCCGATCGCCGTGCGGATCATATAGTCGAGATGGCCCTGCTCGGCGATGTCGAGCGGGTTGCGGTCGTCGGTGCACAGCGCCAGGAACGGCGAGAGCCGCTCGGTGAGGAGCGGCATCAGCGCGTGCAGGTCCTTGGAGACGGAGCCCTCGCGGATGAGGATATGCATGCCCTTGCGGATCTTCTCCAGCGCCTCCTCGGCCGTCGTGCATTCATGCTCGGTGCGGATGCCGGCGGAAAGGTAGCCGTTGAGGTCGTTGCCGGACAGCAGCGGCGCATGGCCGTCGATATGGCCGCCCTGGAAGGCCTCCAGCTTGGCGAGGCAGACGGGATCCTTGTGGATGACGCCGGGGAAGTTCATGAATTCGGCAAGGCCGATGACCTTGGGATGGTCGCGGAAGGGTATCAGGCGCTCGATCGGCAGGTCGGCGCCCGAGGTCTCCAGATGGGTCGCCGGCACGCAGCTCGAAAGCTGCACGCGGATATCCATGATCGTCTCCATCGCGCTGTCGAGGAAGAACTGGATGCCTTCCGTGCCGAGCACGTTGGCGATCTCGTGCGGATCGCAGATGACGGTCGTCACGCCGTAGGGCAGCACGCAGCGGTCGAATTCGTGCGGCGTCACCAGCGAGGATTCGATGTGCAGATGCGTGTCGATGAAGCCGGGCACGACGATGCGGCCGGAAATGTCGATCTCCGAGCGACCCTCGTAGGTCCCGCAGGTGCCGACGATGCGGTCCCCGCAGATCGCGATGTCGGAGGCGACGAGCTCGCCGGTCACGAGATCGAAGAACCGGCCGCCCTTGAGCACGATATCGGCAGGCTCGCGGCCGGTTCCCTGGTCGATGAAGCGTTCCAAATCGGTCATGGCTGCGGTCTCCGAATCCTTTCGGCAGACTGTAGCCATTCAGGACGGGAAGGTCACGGTAAAGGCGAAGCGCTTGCGCTCGCCGGGGCCGAGCAGGGTGGTGTAGGGGCGGTCCCGCAGCTCGCGCGAGCCGCCGTACTGCGCCGCCGTGCCGTGCCAGGGCTCGATGCAGAGGAACGGCGCGCCGGGCTTCGTCCAGAGCGCGAGGTTGGGCAGGTTGTCGAACCGGAAGCGCAGGCTCGGCCCGCCCTCGGCGAGATAGTCGAGCCCGTCGCCCGCATCCTCCGGAAAGACGAGGGCGTCGTTCTCGAAGAGATCGTGCGCCAGTTCCAGCCGGCCCTTTTCGAAGGGCGAGGGCTCGCGGCCCTGCGAAAGCAGGCCCTTCTCCAGCGGCTGGCGCTGCGGCTCGGCCGCGTTGTCGAGCAGCACCGCATGGGGCTTGCCTTCCCCGCCGGGCAGCGGCCAGAGGAAGGCGGGATGGAAGCCGAAGCCGAAGGGCATTGCGGTGGAGTTGCGGTTTTCCACCTCGGCGGCGACCGTCAGGGCAGGGCCGTCGAGGCGATGCTCGACAAAAAGGGCGAAGTCGAACGGATAGACGGCGCGGGTCTCGGCGGAGGCCTCGAGCCGGTGGCGGCACAGGGTCGCCGCCTCGTCGTGAAGCGAGAACTCCTTGCGCCGTGCGAAGCCGTGCTGCGCCATCGGATAGGGCCTGCCGTCGATCAGCAGCGTGTCGTCCGGCGCCTTGCCGACGATCGGGAACAGCACCGGCGAGCGGCCAGTCCAGAAGGCCGCGTCGCCGTTCCATAGCCAGCCGGCGCCGTCCTTCGTGGCGATCGATTGCATCTCGGCGCCGAGCGAGGAGACGTCGACGGTGAGGAATTCATTGGCGATGCGGGTGATGAACGGCATGATCTGACCCCGGTTTTCCTGCCGGCACAATAGCCCCGAAACGGGCCCAACTGGCAAGAGCGTCCCCGCCGCCGGCGCATGAAAGCGGCGGCCGGAGCCGCCGTTTGCGTTTGCGGAAGGGATCAGATGTTGTTCTGCAAGACCTCGCGCAGCTTGCCGAACAGCTCGTCGATCTGCGGCTTCTCGATGATGAGCGGCGGGGAAAGCGCGATGATGTCGCCCGTCGTGCGGATGAGCAGACCCTTCTCATAGGCCTTGAGGAAGGCGTTGAAGGCGCGCTTGGTCGGCTCGCCGGGGATCGGGGCGAGCTCCACCGCGCCGATCAGGCCGACATTGCGGATGTCGATGACGTTGGGGCAATCCTTCAGCGAGTGCAGGCCGTCCTCCCAGTAGGAGGCGAGCTCGGCGGCGCGGGTCAGCAGGCCCTCCTCGCGGTAGGTGTCGAGCGTGCCGAGCGCTGCGGCGCAGGCGATCGGGTTGCCGGAATAGGTGTAGCCGTGGAAGAACTCGATCATGTGTTCCGGGCCGTTCATGAAGGCGTCGTGGATCTCCGACGTCACGAAGACGGCGCCCATCGGGATCACGCCGTTGGTGATGCCCTTGGCGGTGGTGATGATGTCAGGCTTCACGTCGAAATACTGCGCGGCGAAGGGTGCGCCGAGGCGGCCGAAGCCGGTGATGACCTCGTCGAAGATCAGGAGGATGCCGTGCTGCGTGCAGATTTCGCGCAGCTTCTGGAGATAGCCCTTCGGCGGGATGAGGACGCCGGTCGAGCCGGCGACCGGCTCGACGATGACGGCGGCGATGGTCGAGGCGTCGTGCAGGGTGACGATGCGCTGCAATTCGCTGGCGATGTCGCCGCCATGCTCCGGCTCGCCGCGCGAGAAGGCATTCTTCTCGGGAAAATGGGTGTGCGGCATGTGGTCGACGCCGGTCAGCAGCGTGCCGAACATCTTGCGGTTGGAGACGATGCCGCCGACGGAGATGCCGCCGAAATTGACGCCGTGATAGCCGCGCTCGCGGCCGATCAGGCGGAAGCGCGAGCCGTCGCCCTTCGCGCGGTGGTAGGCGAGGGCCACCTTCAGCGCGGTCTCGACCGATTCGGAGCCGGAATTGGTGTAGAGCACATGGTTCATGCCCTCGGGCGCGATGTCGACGAGGCGGTTGGCCAGCTCGAAGGCCTTGGGATGGCCGAGCTGGAAGGCGGGAGCGTAGTCGAGCTCGCCGGCCTGCTCGCTGATCGCCTCGGTGATCTTCGGCCGGCAATGGCCGGCATTGACGCACCACAGGCCCGCCGTGCCGTCCAGCACCTGCCTTCCGTCATGGGTGGTGTAGTGCATGTCCCGGGCGCTGACGAAGAGGCGCGGCTCCTTCTTGAACTGCCTGTTCGCCGTGAACGGCATCCAGAAGGCGCGCAGATCGTTGGGGGTGTTGAGGCGATTGGACATGCTGTCTCTCCCACGGCCTTTCATTGCGGGGGCCGTCCCGGCTGGCGATTTTGACCCGATGGTCAAAGTACCAAGGCACCCGGGGGCGTCAAGCCGCGTTCATGCGGGGATTTCACGCAAAACGCCCCGGATTTCCACCCGGGACGTCGGGAAGGCGGAAGGAGACGGATTTCAGGCGATGCGAAGCTTCTTTTCCGAGACGCCGTTGCCCGCTGCCTTGTAGATGCGGTCGAGCGCGTCGAGCACGGTCATCACCGCTTCCGACTTGCTGGAATAGTAGATGGTCTGGGCGTCGCGGCGGGTGGTGACGAGGTTCTGCGCGCGCAGTTTCGACAGGTGCTGCGACAGGGCCGACTGGCTGAGGCCGACCTGGTTCGCCAGCGCGCCGACGGCGATTTCGCCGCCGACGAGCACTCTCAAGATCAGCAGGCGCTTGGGGTTGGCCATGGCGGAAAGGAAATCGGATGCAACTTCGGCATGCGCGTGTTCTGCGTCTGAAATCTTGTCCATCTGAAACTCCTTGGGCGTTACCGCTTCAAATCACGTGCTTTTCAATCAATCCGCTTGTTAGCATATAAACAAAACCCCCCTCATCAAGAGCGAGAAATCGGGGTAGGGTGCACGCATTGCGATAGTTGCCACCTTTGCTTCGCAAGCCGCCCAGGGCGGCGCAAGCCTGAAAATCCGGGCTGCTCAGCCGGCGGCCCTTGCTTCCTGAAGCAAACGCGCGAGCTCGCGGGGAAGTTCCCCGGCCTGATCAAGTTCGCGTGAGAATTCGAGCCGCTTGAGCCGGTCGCCGCTTGCAAGGTCGGCGCCCCCGGCATCGAGGCCGACGACGGTCCACTCGCCGTCCCGCGCGCCGCAATAGTGGCGGGCGTAGATGCCGGCGGCCTCGGCGTGGTCGGTGTTCATGTGCTCGACGGCGCTCGTTTCCATGTCGGCGATGGCTGTGCGGGCGGGCGAGCGGATCAGGAGATCGTCCGCCGTCAGCAGGAAGGCCTTGCCGAAGCCGCCATTGAGGTTCGCGCGTTCCGGCACGAGGCGGAAGAAGGTGAAGTCGGGGAAATCGACATAGAGCTTCGCCTTGGGATGGCGGCGGATGAAGCGCTCGCGCAGCGCCGCGCGGGCCTCGCTCTCGCGCGGCACTTCCTCGGCCCGGCAGAAGACGGTGAGGCGGGGATGGGCGAGGGGATCGCCCTTGCCGGGCTCGCCGGCCAGCAGCGAGGCGCGCGGATCGGCCCTGAGCGCCTGGGTGTGGAAGGAGAGGCCGGAGACGAGGATGACGGGCGCGCCGTCGATGTCGGTGCCGGTCAGCGAGCGGCTGGTCATCGGAAAGCCGGTCTCCGGCTCCAGCACGGCGAGCGCGCAGCTTCGCGCCGAGCGCAGCAGGGTGCGGGCGAGGCGGCGGGCCTCGTCGTCCGTTTCGCGCAAGACGCTCGGCTTGTCTTTCTCGGTCATGTTCGGCTTCCGTATCGAATGCAAAAGGGCGGCGCCCGTTCCGGCGCGCCGCCCTATCTAATCGGATTGGTTTCGTCTGTCAGCCGCGGCGACGGTGGCGCGTCAATCCGTTCACGATGTCCTGCGCGTTGATCGTGCCGACCACGGTGCCGTTGTCCACGACGCCGACATTGCCGGGCGTGCGGGACATGGCGTCGAGGACGTCGACCAGCGGGGTGGCGGGCGTCGCCGTCGCCGTCACGCCGCCGGCGTCGGAGGCGCCCTGCTGCATGACGTCCTGCGCCGTCAGCATGGTGATCGGGTTCATGTTCTGCACGAAATCGGCGACATACTGGTTGGCCGGGTTCTTGACGATCTCCTGCGGCGTGCCGCACTGGATGATGCGCCCGCCCTCCATGATGGCGATGCGGTTGCCGATGCGGAAGGCCTCGTCGAGGTCGTGGCTGACGAAGATGATGGTCTTCTTCAGCCGGCGCTGGAACTCCAGGAGCTCGTCCTGCAGGCGCGTGCGGATCAGCGGGTCGAGGGCCGAGAACGGCTCGTCCATCAGGAGGATCGGCGCGCCGGTGGCGAAGGCCCGGGCAAGGCCCACGCGCTGCTGCATGCCGCCGGACAGCTCGTTGACCTTGCGGTCCGCCCATTTGGTGAGGTTGACGAGCTCGAGCTGCTCGGCGACGCGCGCCTTGCGCTCGGCGTCCGGCACGCCGGCCAGCTCCAGGCCGAAGCCGACATTGTCGGCGACGGTGCGCCAGGGCAGCAGCGCGAATTGCTGGAACACCATGGAGACGGTGTGCATGCGGAAGTCGCGCAGCGCCTTGGGCGTCGCGGCATAGGGGGCCACGCTGCCGGTACCGGCCTTCACCTGCACGTCGCCGCGCACCACCGGGGCAAGCCCGTTGACGGCGCGCAGCAGCGTCGACTTGCCGGAGCCGGAAAGGCCCATCAGCACGAGGATCTCACCCTCGGTGATGGAGAGCGTGGCATCCGCCACGCCGAGCACGAGGCCGGTCTCCGCGCCGATCTCGTCGCGCGATTTGCCGGCATCGGCGAGCGCAAGCGCGCGTTGCGGATTGTCGCCGAAGATGATGGAGACGTTGTTGAAGACGACGGCGTCGGTCATTTGGCGTCTCCCTCGTCGGAGGAGCGGAAGAGGCGGTCGAGGATGATCGCGAGGATGACGATGCAGAGGCCGGCCTCGAAGCCCATGGAGATGTTCACGGTGTTGAGCGCGCGCACGACGGGCACGCCGAGGCCCTTGGCGCCGACGAGGGCGGCGATGACCACCATCGACAGCGACAGCATGATGGTCTGCGTCAGGCCCGCCATGATCTGCGGCATGGCGAAGGGCAGCTCCACCTTGCGCAGCACCTGGCCGGGCGTCGCGCCGAAGGCCTGGGCGGCCTCCACCAGCGAGGGCGGCGTGGAGATGATGCCGAGGCGCGTGAGGCGGATCGGCGCGGGAATGGCGAAGATGACCGTCGCGATCAGGCCCGGCACCATGCCGAGGCCGAAGAGGATCAGCGCCGGGATGAGGTAGACGAAGGTCGGGATCGTCTGCATCAGGTCGAGGATCGGCCGCAGGATCGAGTAGAACCACGGCCGGCGCGCGGCAGCGATGCCGAGCGGCACGCCGACGACCATGCTGACGCCGGTGGCCGCCAGAACGAGCGCCAGCGTCTCCGTCGTCTCCTTCCAGTAGCCCTGGTTGACGATGAGCAGCAGGCCGAGCAGGGTGAAGGCGGCGATGCCGAGCGAGCGGCGGAAATGCCAGCTCGCGCCCGTGACGAGCAGGATGAGGGCGATCGCATAGCCGAGCTTGCCGCCCGCGCTGCTGAACGGGCCCTGCAGCACGAAGAGCACGGCGTCGATGCCGGCCTGCAGGAAGACTTTCAGGAAATCGAACAGCCCCTTGCCATGGGTCGTCAGCCAGGTGACGGCGTCCTTGGCGATCGGGCCGATCGGAATTTTGGAGACGGTGAGCCAATCCACGGCAGAAGTTCCCGGCTGGAGTTCGACGAGGCGAAGCTATCGGTAAACAGGAAGGGCGGGAAAGTTTCCTCCCCGCCCCATTCTTGCCTGTTAGAGACCGAGCGCCGTTTTCACGGCCGGCAGGGCCTCGCCGCTGCCGTCGCGGGTGGTCACGCCGGCGAGCCACGGCTCGATCGCGGCCGGGTTGGCCTTCAGCCATTCGGCGGCGGCCGTTTCCGGATCCTGGCCGTCGTTCAGGATCTTGCCCATGATCTGGTTTTCCATGTCCAGCGAGAACTTGAGGTTCTCAAGGAGCTTGCCGACATTCGGGCATTCGGCGACATAGCCCTTGCGCACGTTGGTGTAGACCGTCGCGCCGCCGAAGTTCGGGCCGA
This sequence comes from Shinella sp., assembly GCA_039812945.1. GTDB lineage: Bacteria > Pseudomonadota > Alphaproteobacteria > Rhizobiales > Rhizobiaceae > Shinella. The sequence goes on along the minus strand of JBDHSZ010000051.1, from coordinate 10,494 downwards.
AGACGTCATCGCCGCCGGTGAGGTAGGTCAGCTTGAAATTGGCGTTCATCGGGTGCGGCTCCCAGCCGAGGAAGACGACGGGCGTGCCTTCCTGCTCGGCGCGGGCGACTTCGGCCAGCATGCCCTGCTCGGAGGATTCGACCACCTCGAAGCCGGAGAGGCCGAACTTGTCGCCCTCGACCATGTCGATGATCAGGCGGTTGCCGTCATTGCCCGGCTCGATGCCGTAGATCTTCGCGCCGAGCGCGTCCTTCTGCTTGGCGATGTCGGCGAAATCCTTGATGCCGAGCTCGGCGCCCTTGGCGTTGGTCGCGAGCGTGTATTTCGCGCCCTCGAGGTTCTCGCGCACGGTCTCGACCGAGCCGTCCTCGCGGTACGGCTTGATGTCGGCTTCCTGGGTGGGCATCCAGTTGCCGAGGAAGACGTCGATGTCCTTGTTGCTGAGCGAGGTATAGGTGACGGGCACGGACAGGACGGTCACTTCCGTCTCGTAGCCCATGCCCTTCAGGACGACGCTGGTGGTCGCGGTCGTGGCGGTGACGTCCGTCCAGCCGACATCCGAGAACCGGACCTTGCCACAGCTTTCCGCGTCGGCGGCCGCGGCATTGGCGGCGCCGAGCGCGAGGACGGACACGGCTGCGGCAAGAAGGATATTGAATGGCGATGCAGTCTTCATTTTATTGCTCCCCTTATCACTGGTGGTTTAGCCAATCATCAAAACGATATGCTTTCAAGCGTCTTGGCGTAACCGGAAGCCTCTGAAAGGTCCAATAATTTTCGGCCGGTTCGCAATTTCGCACATGGATGTCGCAAAGGACAGGCCGCGCTGTTTTCTGTGGTTTTCATCGCTTTCCGGCTGGAAAATCGCCGGTTCCCGGGCGATGACGCGGCAACGGAGAAAATCATGGCCAAGCTCTACTTCAGCTATGCGACGATGAATGCGGGCAAGTCGACGCTGCTCTTGCAGGCGTCCTACAACTATCGGGAACGCGGCATGCGCACGGCGATCCTCATCGCCTCCTTCGACGACCGTGCCGGGCAGGGCCGCATCTCCTCGCGCATCGGCCTAACCTCAGAGGCCATTGCCTTCGACCGGTCCGACGATCTCTACCGCCATGTCGAGGCGCTGAACGGCGAGGGCGGCGACAGCCTCGCCTGCGTCTTCGTCGACGAGGCGCAGTTCCTGTCCGAGGCGCAGGTCTGGCAGCTCGCCCGCGTCGCCGACCGGCTGCACATTCCCGTCATGGCCTACGGGCTGCGCACCGACTTCCAGGGCAAGCTCTTCCCCGGCTCGAAGGCGCTGCTGGCCATCGCCGACGAATTGCGCGAGGTGCGCACCATCTGCCATTGCGGCCGCAAGGCGACGATGGTCGTGCGCCTCGGCGCGGACGGCAAGGCGGCGAAGGACGGCGCGCAGGTGGAAATCGGCGGCAATGACAAGTACGTTTCCTATTGCCGCCGCCATTGGGACGACGTCATGAACGCCGAATGAGGCTGTCGCGGCGAAAGGACGGACCATGAAACAGTTTTCCGCATTCGCCGCCGTCTTCCTCTGTCTTGCCGCCCCGGCTCTGGCGCAGGAGGGCGATGCGGTCGCGGGCAAGACGGTCTTCCGGAAATGCGCGCCCTGCCATTCGGTGGAGCCGGTCAACCGCGTCGGGCCGACGCTCGCCGGCATCGTCGGCCGACCCGTCGCCTCCGTCGCCGATTACGACTATTCCGCCGCGATGACGGCCTTCGCCGACGGCGGCAAGGTGTGGAACGAGGCGCTGCTCGCCGAGTACCTGCTGTCGCCCAAGGCCAAGGTGCCGGGAACGCGCATGACCTTCGTTGGGCTGAGGAAGATCGAGGACATCGCCAATCTCATCGCCTATCTCAAGGCCCCGGCCGGCCATTAGGCGCCGCCGAAAATTTTCCCGCCGCTCTTGCAGGCTCTCGCCCGCGTCCCACATCTGTGCGCGGCAGAGGTTCCTATCTGCCTGAAATCGTATAGTGTCGCCGCGGAATAAACCGGGCGGCGCAGACGTCTGCCGTGGAGAGCTCAAGGGGACAAAGGCATATGGCCACACTTCAGAACTTCGATGCCGAGATCGACAAGACCCGCAGTGTCGTCGACCAGATGCGCGGCAAGCTGGAGCAGTCCGGCATCGTGCTGGAACAGTTCGCCAAGGCGGACACCAGGCTCGGCGACGTCAATTTCGACATCGAGAATGCCCGCATCCAGGACGTCATCGCCCAGCAGAAGGTGATGGAAGGCAATATCGCCGACCTCATCATCGGCCTGGAGGACGCGACGAACATCTTCGGCACCGAGTTCGAGAGCATGAAGAGCTATACGGGCTACGAGAAGTTCATCGGCATCTTCTCCAAGCAGAAGATGCAGCGCATGCGCACCGACCGCGTGCGCAACATGTCGCTGGCCGGCAACCTGCAGGAGCTGCTCTCCAAGTCCGACACCATCGTCGGCATCCTCAAGGAGCAGAAGTCGATCCTCGACCAGCGCTACAAGACCTCCGAGGCGAGCCTCGTGCAGGTGATCGAGCGCCGCAAGGCGACGATGGCCAATCTCGAGGCGACGCAGAAGCGCATCGAGGAGCTGAACCCTCTCCTCATGGACCTGGAGAACCGCATCGCCGCCTCGACCGACCAGAAGACCCGCACGGATCTCGAGGGCGAGCGCTCGGCGCTGGCGACGGAATACAACCAGATGCAGGCGAAGGAGCAGGAGCTGCTGGCCGAGAGCCAGACGCTGGAGCGCTATACCTCGATGTTCCAGACCTTCGTCGATTCGCTCAACAACCAGATCGCCGCGCAGAACACGCTGATCAACAAGCTGACCATCGATACCGAGCAGCGCATCGTGCTCTACAAGGCGCTGGAGGATTCGCTGAAGACGGCGGCGCAGCAGGACGTGGCGCACAAGATCAACACGCTCGGGAGCCAGGTCGACACCGCGGCGGAAGAGACCATGGCCGGCATCGGCTCGGCGGCGCAGCGCCATATCGGCGATCTTCTGGAGATGCACGAGAAGAACATGCTGGCGACGCAGGACATCCAGCGCCGCAAGAAGCTCGCCGACGACGCCTTCGCCCGGCGCTTCCAGGCGGTGATGGACAAGCACAACACTGCGAATTACGTGAAGCAGTGATGGTCGAAGGCATGCAATTGCCCCTCACCCTAACCCTCTCCCCGCAGGCGGGGAGAGGGGACGTGCCCCATGCGATGGCAAGGGTTTGGGAAAACGGCGCAGCAACGTCCCTTCGCCCCGCCTGCGGGGAGAAGGTGGCCGGCAGGCCGGATGAGGGGCAGCACCGTGCCCTCGGCGAAGGTCTCCAGTCATGAACGTCCCCGCCGACAGCGCCGTCGCGCAATATTTCTCCACCATCCGCTCCGCCCTCGGCGGCCTCGAGATCTTCCTCGGCGACCGCAACTCGCCGCTCTACCGCAACAGCGTGGTGGGCGAGGTCGTCATGCCGTATCTGGCGCGGCTGAAGGCTTCCTTCGCCTGCTGGGAGAACCGCATCGGCTTCGTCCAGCAGTTCCGCGTCTCGCGCGCCGAGAGCGGTTTTCCCGTCTTCCAGAACGTGCTGGAGCTGGAGAACGACCGGCAGAGCGCCGAAAAGCGCCTCGCGGCCATGCCCGATGCCGACCAGTTGCGCGGCGAGATGGCGGATTTCATCCTGCGGCAGAAGGCCTTTCCGACCGACCTGCAGGCGCGCATGGCCGAACGGCTCTATCTGGAGCAGATCGGCAAGGGCGACATCTTCTCGCCCTTCGTGCTGCCCGAGACGATCCGCGTGGCGGTCAACCCGAAGACCATGCGGCCCTATTACGTCGTCTGCTGGGGGGCCTTCGACGGAACGGCGACGCTGCCGATGGTCTATATGGCGACCATCGAGGATTCGTCGGAGACCGTCGTTGAGATGCTGGTGACGAAGGACGGCCGGCTCGATCCCGACGTGGATATCCCGCTGCCGGTCGGCGGCCTGCTCAATCCGGAGCTCGCCAGCCGGTTCGACGATTTCGCGCTGAAGAACAGCGCCTATTCTCTGACGCCGGCCACCATCGCCACCAATCTCGACCGGGATTTCCCGACGCTGCATCCCAAGCAGCTTCGCCGCTTCGTGCTGGGGCCGTTCTATTCGGCGGGCATCACGGAAAACAACGAGCGGGTCAACGAGATCCTCTCCAAGGTGCGCCGGCCCGAGAATGCCTGGCTGCTCACCTGGACGGTGCAGGAGGTGTTCTCCAAGGCCGAGCGCCCGGCGCGCAAGGGGTTCTGGAACTCCACGCCCGCGCAGGAGGAGTTCCACATCGAGACCGACGATCTCGAGGCGGCCCGCATGGGCGTCAGCGCCTATGAGAAGCACGCGCTCGTGCCGCACGACGCCTATCAGGCGCTCTATGCCGCCGGCGAGACCGCCGGCATCTTCGGCACCTACAAGGTGCATGTGATTTCAGGAAACCAGGTGATCAGCGAGGGCTAGTCCATGAGCCTCAATGCCGGACTGACGACGATCCACGAGGACGACATCGCCAGGCACCAGGCGGTGGCGCAGAGCCTCGTCAGCAAGCTCGTCATCCTCGAAAGCGACGACGGCCGGCAGGGCACGACGCTCGCCGGCACCGGCCGGCGCTTCGTCTCGACGGTCTCGACCGCCGGCAACCGGCGCAGCCGCGAGGTAGAGCTGGCGAAGACCATCCAGTCCGTGCGCGCCGGCGACCCGCTTTTGTCGCCGCAGCAGCATGCCGTGCTCTATAGGGCGCGGCGCGGCCTGCAGGTGGCGCTGGCGGTGACGGACGCCTTCTCCCGCCAGACCGATCTCGAAGGCCTGCAATCGCGCAACCTCGCCGCGCCGCTTTCGGGCGACGAGGCGAACCGGTTCAAGGCGCTGCTCGCCGCCTCTGCCTATATCGCCGCCTTCACTTTCGCCGCCTATCTCGGCGCGACGCTGCCGGGCGAGGGCGAGCCGGTGGAGGACGGCGGGGAGCCCGAGTATCTCTTCGACACGGCGCAGGACGCGCTGAAAAGCATGGTGGCCGGCCTCGACCGCACGCTTGCCGGCGCGCCGGACGATGCGGCGCTGGTCAGCCGGGCGCGGGCCTTCTCGCGCGTCGCCATCGAGGGGCTGATCTCCCGCCGGGCGCGCTTCACCGGCCTTGCCGGCTTCGAGAACGCGCATATCCGCATCGAGCAGGACGATTTCACCCTGTCCGGCTTCGACGTGGCGCCGGGCCAGAAGCGCAAGCCGCTGGTAATGACCTTCAAGAAGCCGAACGAGATCATCGGCAACCACATCGCCAAGTACCAGGCGATGAAGCTCGCCAAGATGCTCGTCGCCTATGATTTCGAGCGGCAGATGAACCCGTTCGTCGAGCTCGGCGGCTTTCTCTTCACCTTCATCGGCGACGGCATGCCCGGCACCGGCAAGACGATCCTCATCCAGATGCTCGCCGGCCTCGTCAACGACTATTGCCAGCTCGCCGGCTACGCCTTCCATTACGAGAATTTCGGCGTCGACCAGATCTCCTCCTACCAGGGCAAGTCCGGCCAGAACTGCAAGGACTTCGTCAACACCGTCATGAACCCGAAGGCGATCGGCTTCGGCACCATAGACGACGTGGACCAGGTGGCCGCCAAGCGCTCCGACGACCGGGCGTCGGCCGGCCAGCACGAGGTGACGGCGGTGCTGATGGAGAGTTTCGCCGGCGCCTCGACGGTGGTGCGCGGCAACTGCACCTTCGGCATGTTCTCCAACTATCCGGAAAATGTCGACGACGCGCTGCGCCAGCGCGCCGGCGCGCGCTGGCTGGTCGACGGGCCGCAGAGCGAGGCGGACTATATCGATATCTTCGCCATGCTGGTCGGCAGGAACCATTCGATCCCGCTCGGCGAGCACACGCTCTTCGAGGGGCAGGAGATCAGGCGCGCCGTCTCCAATTCCTACGGGCAGCACGCCAAGCCGCAGGAGGAGGGGCTTCTCGCCGTCTGGGAGGCGCAGGAGAAGGAGCAGGGGCCGATCCGGACGCTCGCCGATGTCGGCGCGTATCTCCATCGTATAAAACTCGCCGAACCGCGCTTCACCGGCCGCGCCATCAAGAACATCACCGACGCCATCAAGATGCGCGCCATGGACGTCGACCTGCCGGACGACTGGTTCGCGACGGCCGACGCCTTCATGCACAAGGGCTACGACGAGAAGAAGGCGATGATCGAGGAGCTGCGCGGCCCCATCTCGATGGAGATGGTGCTGCAGGAGATCAACCGCTATGCCGACTCGGAATTCCGCTACACCGACAAATCCGACGACGCCGCCGTCGCCGACATCGTCCGCCGGGAACGCCAGCGAGAGAAGGCGGTGCGCGAGATGGAGGCGATGAAGGCGGAGGGGCGGTGGTGATTAGCTGTCAGCGAATTTCATTGCGGGGTTCTCCGGCGGGGCGTAATATTAATGAAGCAAGTGATCTTTCATACGCCGGCTTTGCGGACACTCGCGCGGATGCCGAGGAACGAGGCCGACAGGATAAGGCGCAAGATTCATCAATATGCGGCCGAACCCGAAGCGTTGAAGATGAATGTGAAGAAGCTTCAGGGGCGGCCGGGTTTTCGCTTGCGGGTCGGAAACTGGCGCGTGATCTTCGATGAAAACGGCGACATCCTCGATGTGCTTGAAGTCGGCAGCCGCGGAAGCATCTATTGAAGGAGGCGGTCATGAACAAGGTGACCCGGTTCACCACGCCCGGCGGAGAGGAGATGGTGGTGCTTGCGCGCGCCGAATATGATGCTCTTGTCGAGATGGCGGAAATGCTGGAGGACGTCGCCGCCTATGATGAGGCCAAGCGACGCATTGCGGAAGGCGATGACCTTCTGGTTCCCTCCGAATTCGTCGATCGGCTGATCGACGGTGAAAGCCCGATCCGCGTGTGGCGGGACTTTCGCGGCATGACGAGCAAGGACCTGGCCCGGGCAATCGGCATCAGCGCGGCCTATCTTTCCGAGATCGAGACCGGCAAGAAGGAGGGCAGCATTTCGGTTTTCAGGAATATCGCCAAGGTGTTGCGTGTGGACATGGACGACCTCTTCTGGGGAGAAGACAGCATGCGGCCGGTAGACGAATGATCCGCGACGCATGAAACGCCTCCTCGAAGCCGAATTGATCTATGGCCGGCTCCTCGTCGTCGACGAGCCGCATCTGGTCGAGCGCTACAACAAGGCGCTCGACGGGTTCGGCATGCGGCGCACGGCGCTGCCTGCCTTCCGCATCGACATGACGGGGTTCTCGCCGGAGATCGCCGACGAGCTCGGCGACCGGGACTATCTCGATCCCAACCGCGTCAACCGCCGCTTCATCATCATGACGCCGGACCAGGTGAACCTGCCGGTGGTGCATACGAGCTTCTCCAACACCGCCGCCCTGATGCACGAGTTCTTCTCGGCCAATGCGCGGGCGATCAACGCGATCACCATCCGCGATGCGCTCTATGGCGAGATCGAGGATTCCGTCTCCGTCGTCGACGACATCGACGACCTGCTCTCCATCAACGAGGTGCGCTTCCGGGTTCTGTCGGCCGAGGACATGCTCGGCAAGGCGGCGGAACTGCGCGGGCTGGTCGACCGGCTGAAGACGGTGCCGAACGCCTGGAGCGACGACGCCATGCTGAACCGCATGGTGGAGCTCGCCAGGCAGACGGGCGACATCCGCCAGAACGCGCTGGTGCCGGACCAGCTCGTCTTCCGCCATGAGGCCTATTGGGCCAATCATTTCGGCGGCGTCTACGTCTTCCTCGACGGCAAGGCGACGACGGTGATCTGCGATCCGGCCGTGCCGGGCTTCCGCCGCTCGCGGCCGTGGCAGGTGAGCTATATCGCGCTCGACGATCACAAGCGCATCTTCGACTTCCTCGTCTCGACGAAGCGGCTGGAGCTGCCGCGCGCCTCCTGGGTCGAGCCGTCGGGGCTCCTGCAGCACCGCGCCGACATGACGGTCGCCGGCCTCGTCAACCGCGCCGACCCGACCGTCGATCTTACGAAGGCCGACCGCATCTGGCTGCAGACCTGGATGCACCGCAACGCGGAGCTCGTCTCGGAGGACGGAACCTATCCGTTCCTCATGGAGGCCGCCCGCACGGTGGCGGCGACGGGCGAGATCAAGATCAACGAAGTGGCGCCGCCGCGGCGCTTCCTGCTGGTGCGCGCGGCGCCCGACCACCCGGACCAATGGCTGGTCAACCGCCTGATTTCGCAGATGGTTCCCTACGACTTCGTGTCCCGCTTCGTCTTCGACAAGCAGGGCTTCTACGCGGCCTACGAGCATTACAGCGAAAAGTTCCGCGAATACGTCGTGGCGACGTTGACGCGGACCTATCTGCAGGACAAGGCTGCCTTCCGCAGGAAACTCTTCGGCATCAGAGAGGATGACGCCAATGCTTGACCCGATCGTCGCGTTCTTCCAGCGCCTCTTCTCGGCCATCGGCCGCGGCATCGGCACGGTCATCGTGTGGATCCTCTGGCCCTTCGTCGCGGCGGGCAACTGGTATCGCGCCCGCGGCTGGATCATCAAGGGGCCGATCGGCATTGCGCTCGCCGTCCTCATCGGCTTCTATGCCTATTTCATCTGGCAGACCCAGGTCTGGAGCGGCTTCAATATCGATTACGTGAACAGCTACAATCTCGGCCAGCGCAAGCAGGATGCCGGGGACGCTTCGACGACGCCGGCGGCGGGCGAGGCGGCGGAGCCGGAGCCCAAGACCTGCGTGCGCTCGGCGATCGTCGACGTCACGGCCGACCTCATCGACTTCAACGTCAACGAGAATGCCTGGATCTCCTCGATGCTGCTCTACAAGCTGGGGCTGTTCGGGCTGGACTGGGACAAGACGCCGTGGTTCGACAACAAGGCCTCGTTCCAGCGCGGCGTCAACCAGGCGGTGCGGCGCACGGCGGTCGAGCTTGTCGATTCGCTCGGCCGCGTGCGCGGCACCTCGGGCATCAACGCCGATCTCCAGCGCGCCCGCGGCAACCTCCAGTTCGACGAGGAGACCTGGTATTTCGGCTCGGACTCGCTGCTGCCGAAGACGCCGACGCCGAACTATTACCGCACGGCGATGGCGGACCTGCGCAAGTTCAACGCCTCGCTCGAAGCCTGCACCGCGATCTTCGACACCCGCTCGGACAACCTGGTCGAATTCCTCGACCGCATCGCCAACGACATCGGCTCGACCTCCGACATCATCCGCCGGCAATCGGAGTTCCAGAACGGCGGCTGGTTCGACACGCGCGCGGACGACCGCTTCTGGTTCGCCTACGGGCAGCTCTACGGCTATTACGGCATCCTATCGGCGGCCGGCGCGGATTTCGACGCGGTGATCAAGGTGCGCGGCATCGGCACGCTCTGGCAGGAAAGCATCAAGCAGTTGCGCTCGGCGCTGAACATCCAGCCGCTGATCATCTCCAACGGCCGCGAGGACGGCTGGATCATGCCCACCCATCTCGCCACGATGGGCTTCTATATCCTGCGCGTGCGCTCCAACCTCGTGGAGATGCGCGACGTGCTGGCCCGCTAATCGGGCGGACGGCGCGTTGCCGGCAGCGAATGGTCTAAGGACCGCCCGCTGCCGGAAACGCCCCGTCCGCTCTTCGCTATCTGCTGTTTTTGGGAGGAAACCGCATGGCCGACGTGAAATCCGACATCGAAATCGCCCGCGCCGCCAGGAAGAAGCCGATCCTGGAGATCGGCGCGAAGCTGGGGATCCCGCCGGAGCACCTGCTGCCCTACGGCCACGACAAGGCGAAGATCAGCGCCGCGTTCATCGCCGAGCAGAGGAACCGGAAGAACGGCAAGCTGATCCTCGTGACGGCGATCAACCCGACGCCGGCCGGCGAGGGCAAGACGACGACCACGGTCGGCCTCGGCGACGGCCTCAACCGCATCGGCAAGAGCGCCATCACCTGCATCCGCGAGGCCTCGCTCGGCCCCTGTTTCGGCGTGAAGGGCGGGGCGGCCGGCGGCGGCTATGCGCAGGTCGTGCCGATGGAGGACATGAACCTCCACTTCACCGGCGATTTCCATGCCATCACCTCGGCGCACAACCTGCTCTCCGCGCTGATCGACAACCATATCTACTGGGGCAACGAGCAGAATATCGACATCCGCCGCGTCGCCTGGCGGCGTGTGATGGACATGAACGACCGGGCGCTGCGCCATATCGTCAATTCGCTCGGGGGCGTGGCCAACGGCTATCCGCGCGAGACCGGGTTCGACATCACCGTCGCGTCCGAGGTCATGGCGATCCTCTGTCTCGCCAGCGACCTGAGGGACCTCGAAAGACGCCTCGGCCGCATCATCATCGGCTATCGCCGCGACAAGTCGCCGGTCTTCGCCCGCGACATCAAGGCGGACGGCGCGATGACGGTGCTGCTCAAGGACGCCATGCAGCCGAACCTCGTGCAGACGCTGGAGAACAATCCCGCCTTCGTGCATGGCGGCCCCTTCGCCA
>JBDHSZ010000050.1:0-20379 GCA_039812945.1 Shinella sp. | reverse complement strand
TCAGGAGAAGGTCCGCCTCACGCTCCCCGTTCAGGATCGCGAAGATCGCGCGAACCTTGTCGTAATGTACCGTTTCCTCTGCATTCATGATGGTCCTCCGATCAGTTCCACGGGAGGCTGATGCCCCCGCTCCTCTTGGCGGCGATAGAACGCCATTAGACCGCTTCCGAAAAGCAGTATTTTTCGCTCATATCGTACGCTTTTAGAGAACGCTCGACGCGGAAAGCCGCCGCCCGCCGATTTCGCGGTTGCCAATGCCCGCGCCGCTCAATATCCCGGCAGGGGAGGAGCCCCCATGGATGTCAGGACCAACGGCAGCATTTCCTTCTGGTACGCCGATATCGGCGGCATTCCCGATAAGCGCCCGGCGCTGGCCGGCGACCGCGACGCCGATGTCTGCATCATCGGCGCGGGCTATACCGGCCTGTGGACCGCCTATTACCTGAAGAAGGCCGACCCGGCGCTCGACATCGTCATCGTCGAGCGCGAATTTGCCGGCTTCGGCGGCTCGGGGCGCAACGGCGGCTGGCTGTCGGGCGGCTTCGGCTGGTCGCGGGAGAAATATCTCAAGGCCTCCGGCCGGGCGGCGGTCATCGCCATGCAGCGCGCCATGGCCGGCACGGTGGACGAGGTGATCCGCGTCGCCGAGGCCGAGGGCATCAACGCCGATATCCTGCGCGTCGACAACATCACCGTCGCCACCAACCAGGCGCAGCTCGAGCGCGCCCGCGAGGAATACCGCTCCTATCTCGACTGGCAGATGCCCGCCGGGCGCATCGCCATGCTGTCGGCCGGCGAGGCGGGCGAGCGCATCCGCATCGCCGGCGTCAAGGGCGCCTTCGTCATCCGCGACATGGCGCGCGTGCAGCCGGCCAAGCTGGCGCGGGGCCTCGCCGCGGTGGTGGAGGGCCTCGGCGTGCGGATCTTCGAGGGGACGGCCGTCGAGCGCTTCGAGGCGGGCCGCGTGACGACCGATCGCGGCACGGTGCGCGCGCCCGTCATCATCCGCGCCACGGAGGGTTTCACCGCCGGCCTGCCCGGCGAGGCGCGCACCTGGCTGCCGCTCAACAGCGCGCAGATCGTCACCGAGCCGGTCCCGGACGCGCTGTGGCGCGACATCGGCTGGGAGGGGCACGAGCTGCTCGGCGACGCGGCGCATGCCTATTGCTACGCCCAGCGCACCCGCGAGGGCCGCATCACCATGGGCGGGCGCGGCGTGCCCTACCGCTTCGGCTCGGCGACCGATGTCGATGGCCGGACGCAGCCGGCGACCGTCGCCGCGCTCAGCGCCATCCTCACCCGCCTGCTGCCGCAGACGAAATCGCTGCGGATCGACCATGCCTGGTGCGGCGTGCTCGGCGTGCCGCGCGACTGGTGCACGACGGCCGGCTTCGACCGGGCGAGCGGCATCGGCTGGGCCGGCGGCTATGTCGGCCTCGGCGTCTCCTCCTCCAACCTCGCCGGCCGCACGCTCACCGACCTGGTGCTCGGCCGCGACACGGAGCTGACCGGCCTTCCCTGGGTCAACCGCACGGTGCGCAAATGGGAGCCGGAGCCGTTCCGCTGGCTCGGCGTGCACGCGATGTACCAGCTCTACCGCATGGCCGACGAGCGCGAATTCGCCGGCCTGCCGCATACCTCGAAACTCGCCGCCGTCGCCGACAGCATCACCGGCCACTGAACGGCCGGGAGGAGACCCGATGACCGACGCCTTCCCGCATCTCTTCCAGCCGCTGACGATCAGGGGCGTGACGCTGAAGAACCGCATCATGTCGAGCGGCCATGACACGACCCTGCCGACCGACGGCCTCGTCAACGAGGCGCTGATCGCCTATCACGCCGCCCGCGTGAAGGGCGGGGCGGGGCTGATCGTCGCCCAGGTGGCGGGCGTGCACGAGACGGCGCGCTACACCGCGCACATGCTGATGGCGACCGGGGACGACTGCATCGACGGCTACCGCCGGCTCGCCGAACTCTGTCACGCCGGGGGCTGCGCCCTGTTCTCGCAGCTCTTCCATCCCGGCCGCGAGATCATGGAGGGCGGCGACGGGCTGCTGACGGTCGCCTACGCGCCCTCCGTCTCGCCCAACGAGCGCTTCCGCGTCATGCCGCGGGCGCTCGACAAGGCGATGATCGACGAGATCGTCGCCGGCTACGCCGCCGCCGCCCGGCGCATGGCCGAGGCCGGCGTCGACGGGGTGGAATTCGTGGCGAGCCACGGCTACCTGCCGGCGCAGTTCTTCAATCCGCGCGTCAACCGCCGCACGGACGCCTATGGCGGCTCGCCGGAGAACCGGCTGCGCTTCGCCGAGGAGGCGCTCGCGGCGATGCGGGCGGCGACGTCGGAGGATTTCGTCATCGGCCTGCGCATCAGCGCCGGCGAGCGCGACGAGACCGGCCTTGCCGAGGACGAGGCGCTGGCGGTCTGCCGCGCGCTGGAGCCGATGCTCGACTATGTCAGCATCACCGCCGGCACCTCGGCCTCGCTCGGCGGTGCGGTGCATATCGTGCCGCCCATGGCCTATCGCGCGGCCTATCTTGCCGGCGAGGCCGCGCGGTTCCGCACGGCGCTCTCCGTGCCCGTCTTCGTCACCGGGCGGATCAACCAGCCGCAGGAGGCCGAGGCCGTCATCGCGAGCGGGGCGGCGGACGTCTGCGGCATGACGCGGGCGATGATCTGCGACCCCGACATGCCGGGCAAGGCGCAGGCGGGCCGGACGGACGACATCCGCGCCTGCATCGCCTGCAACCAGGCCTGCATCGGCCATTTCCATCGCGGCGTGCCGATCTCCTGCATCCAGCATCCCGAAACCGGCCGCGAACTGAGGTTCGGCGGGCTCGCGCCGGCCGCGAGGCCGAAATCCGTCATGGTCGTCGGCGGCGGGCCGGCGGGGCTGAAGGCGGCCGCCGTCGCCGCGGCGCGCGGCCATCAGGTGACGCTCTACGAGGCGGCGGGGCAGCTCGGCGGGCAGGCGCTGCTGGCGCAGCAGCTTCCGCGCCGCGCGGAATTCGGCGGCATCGTCACCAATCTCTGCCGCGAGGCGGAGCTTGCCGGTGTGCGGATCCGGCGCGGCGTTCGCGTCGACCGGGCGCTGGTGGAGGCGGAACGGCCGGACGCCGTGATCCTCGCCACCGGGGCTACGCCCTACCGGCCGGAGATCCCCATCGACGACAGCATCCAGGTGGTCGACGCCTGGCAGGTGCTGCGCAGGCAGGTCCGGACCGGCGGGCGCGTCGTCGTCGCCGACTGGCGCTGCGACTGGATCGGCCCCGGCATCGCCGAGCTCCTGGCCGGCGAGGGCTGCGGCGTCGAGCTTGCCGTCAACGGCACGCATCCCGGCGAATTGCTACCGCTCTACGTGCGCGACAACATCGCGGCGGAGCTGCACCGCATCGGCGTGCGCGTGACGCCCTATGCGCGCCTTTATGGCGGCGACGGCGGAACGGTCTACATGCAGCACGCGACGAGCGGCGAGCCGATCCTCTTTGCGGACGTGGAGACGCTGGTGCTCTGTCTCGGGCACGAGCCGGTCGACGCGCTTTGCGCCGCGCTGCGCGATCTCGTGCCGGAGATCCATCTCATCGGCGACGGCCTTGCCCCGCGCACCGCGGAGGAAGCCGTCTACGAGGGGCTGAAGGTCGCGGCGGCGCTCTGACGACCGGGCGGGCGATACACTCCTCACGTGCAAAGACCCGGTGAAGGACAACACAGGTTCGGGCAAGCTCGCCCCTGTAGGGAGCAGGTTGCCGTATCGTGGATCCGTGTGTTCATTCGTTTGCATATTCCAGGACTTTGCCCATGTCGTCGACCGTTCCAACGCTCAGCACCAGCCAGATTCGGCAGCTATCGACGGACACGATCAGGGCCTGGACGACGGAGGACGTCGCCTCGCTCTCCACCGGCCAGCTCGCCGCCTTCTCCTCCAAGCAGATCGCCGCGCTGGAGGTGGAGGACATCGAGATCCTCAATGCCGGGCAGATCCGGGCGATCTCGCAGGGCGCGGTCTCCGGCCTGTCGCTGGATCACATCAGCGCCCTCAACCGCTACACGACCGGCCAGATCGAAGGCCTGACGGCAAGCCAGATCGCCGCGCTCTCCGCCGCGCAGATCCGCGAGTTCTCCGCCAGCCAGGCCGAGGCCCTGACGCCCGTTCAGGTCCAGGCGCTGAGCGCCGCCCAGCTCGCGGCGCTCGATCCGGAGGATATCAGGACCTTCTCGACCGAGGACATGGCGGCGATCAGCTACAAGGCGGTGCAGGGCCTTGGCACCGCCGCGCTCGCCGCGCTTTCCGGCGCACAGCTCGGCGCGCTCAACCCGCTCGCCGTCGCCGGCCTCACCCAGCAGCAGAGCGGGGCCCTCACCGCCGACCAGATCAGGGCGCTGACGACGGCGCAGGTCGCGCTGCTCAAGCCGGCGCAGATCTCCGCGCTCAGCGACGAAGCCGTCAGGGCCTTCTCGGTGGCGCAGATCGCCGCGCTCAGCACCAGCGCGGTCACCGGCTTCACGGCACGCCAGATCGACGCCCTCGAAACCCCGCAGATCGAAGCCTTCACCCCCAGCCAGACACGCGCGCTCTCCGCCCAGCAGCTCGCCGCCATGGGCCCCGAGGATATCGCCGTCTTCTCGCTCGAGGACATCGCCGCGATCACCAGCCGGTCGCTCCCGGGCCTTCCGGTGGCCGACCTTTCCGCCGCCCAGCTCGCCGCCATCGGCGCGGATGCGATCGCCGGCCTCTCGGTCGCCCAGGTGAAAGCGCTCGGCCCCGAGCAGATCGCCGCCCTGAAGCCCGCCCAGCTCGCCGCCCTCACCATGGCGCATCTGACCGCCTTCGACAGCGATGATATCGAACGGCTGACGCCCGAAAGCCTCGCCGCGCTTTCGCCCAAGGCCATCAAGGGGCTGAGCGCGACGGCCATCGCCGCCCTCTCCGCGCAGCAGGCCGCAGCGCTGACGCCGGCCCAGATCGACGCGCTCGACGCGCGCCAGCTCACCGCCCTCGGCGTCGACAATGTCGCGCTGTTCTCCACCGGCCAGATCGCCGCGCTGAACAGCAGCGCGGTGCGCGGGCTGACGGCGGCGCAGATCGACGCGCTGAGCCATGCCCAGATCGAGGCCTTCACCCAGGCGCAGCTCCGCGGCTTCACCGCCCAGCAGTTCTCGGCCCTCGACAGCGCCGACATGGCGGCCTTCACCACCGCCGAGATCGCCGCGCTCTCGCCGCACGCCCTTTCCGGCCTCACCACCGCGGCAATCTCGGGACTGACCCCGGCGCAGATCGCCGCGCTCAGCCAGAAGGCGGTCGCCGGCCTGACGCCGCAGCAGATCGCCGCGCTCAGCCCGGACCAGATCGAGGCGCTCGGCCCGACGCAGGTCAGGGCGCTCTCGGCCAAGCAGCTCGCCGCGCTCTCGCCCGCCGCGCTCCAGCGCTTTTCCACCGCCGACATCGCTGCGATCCAGGCCAACGCCCTTTCCGGCCTTGCCGGCAACGCGCTCGCCGCGCTCGGCACCGACCAGATCATGGCCCTGACGGGCGGCCAGATCCGCGCGCTCAAGCCGACGCAGATCGCCGCGCTCGGCACCCATCAGGTCGAGGCGCTGACGCCGGCGCAGGTCCGGGCGCTCGGCACGTCGCAGCTCGGGGCCCTCTCCGCCGAGGCGCTGGCGACCTTCTCGACGGCGGATATCGCCGCCCTCAACAACCGGGCGATCTCCGGCATCCGCACCCTCGCCATCGCCCAGCTTTCCTCCGCGCAGATCGGCGCGCTGACCAATGTCATGGTCGCCAGCCTCTCCCCCGCGCAGATCCGCGCGATGAGCCCGGCGCAGGTCGAGGCGCTGTCGCTCTCGCAGGTCGGCGCGCTGACGTCGGCGCAGCTTTCGGCGCTCGATCCCGACGCGCTCGCCGCCTTCTCGTCCCAGCGCCTCGCCGCGATCAATATCCGGGCCGTGCCGGGCCTGCCGACCGGCGTCATCGCCGCCCTGACGCCCGCCCAGGTCGGCGCGCTCGCCCCCAACCTGATCGCCGGCCTGTCCAGCGCCCAGCTCGACGCCCTGTCGCCCGCGCAGATCGAGGCGCTTTCGCCGGACCAGATCCGCGTGATGAACGCCAGGCAGATCCAGGCGCTCGGCCCCGACGGCATCGCCACCTTCTCCGCCGAGGACATCGCGGCGATCCAGACCAGCGCCATGCCGGGTCTCGACGGCGCGGCGCTGGCCGAGCTTTCGTCCGACCAGATCGCGGCCCTCACCAGCGCGCAGATCCGCGGCCTGACGACGGCGCAGATCGTCTCGATGGATGCCGGCTTCCTCGCCCTGCTGACGACGACGCAGATCGCCGCCATCAATGCCGGCAGCATCGCCGGCATGACGCCGGGCCAGATCGAGGCGCTCTCCACCGCGCAGATTTCGGCGCTCACCACCGCCCAGGTCGCCGCCCTCACGACCACGCAGATGGCGGGGTTCGAGCCGCAGGACATGGAGGCCTTCTCCACCGCGCAGATCGCCGCCATCAAGAACCGGGCGATTTCCGGCCTGCCGCCGAGCCTGTTCGCCTCGCTGTCCTCCGACCAGATCGCGGCGATCGGCACGAGCGTCTTCTCCGCCCTGACGCCGGGCCAGATCGAGGCGCTGAGCTCGGCCCAGGTCGGCCAGCTCTCCACCGGCCAGATCCGCGCCCTGACGGCCGCGCAGGCCGCCGCGCTCGACAGCGACGTCAAGGCGCTCACCTCCGAGCAGCTCGCCAGCCTTAGCCCCTCGGCCGTCGCGGGCCTTCGCCCCGACCAGATCGCCGCGTTCAGCGCGGACCAGGTCGCGCTTCTCACGACGGCGCAGGTCGGCGCGCTCTCGTCCCGGCAGATCGCCGCGCTCGACGCCGCCGATGTCGCGGCCTTCACGCCCCAGCAGATCGCCGCGCTCAGCACCGGCGGCATCTCGGGCCTCACCGCCGGCCAGATCGCCGCGCTCGGCACCGACAGGATCGCCGCGCTCACCGCCCGGCAGATGGCCGGCCTCTCGGCGGCGCAGATCCCCGCCTTCGGCACCGAGAAGATCGCCGCGCTGACCACCGCGCAGATCGCCGGCCTCAGCACGGCCAGCATATCCGGTTTCACCTCGCAGCAGCTCGGCGCGCTGAACACCGCCCAGGCCGAGGCGCTGACCAGCCTGCAGGTCGGCGCGCTCACCGCCGAGCAGATCGCCGAGCTCGGCGCCGACGACATCGCGACCTTCTCGACGAAGGACATCTCGATGATCTCCTCGGCGGCGATCCGCGGCCTGTCGCCGGCGACCGTCGCCTCCCTCACGACCGCCCAGATCGCCGCCCTCAGCGCCGCCGCCATCGGCGCGATGACCACGCAGCAGATCGCCGCGCTCAGCACCGCCCAGGCCGAGGCGCTGAACACCGTCCAGATATCCGCCCTGACCTCCGGCCAGATATCCGCCCTCGATCCCGAGGACGTCGCGCGCTTCTCGCTGCAGGAGATGGCGGCCATCACCTCCGGCGCGATCTCCGGCCTGACGAGCGGCGCGCTCGCCGCCCTGACGACGGGCCAGATCGCCAGCCTCAGCGCCGCCGGCATCGCCGGCCTCACGTCCGGCCAGATCGCCGCCCTCGACACCGCGCAGGCCGAGGCGCTGACCTCCGGCCAGATCGCCGCGCTCAGCGCCACGCAGCTCGCCGCCTTCTCGATCGACAAGATCGCCACCTTCGCGCCCCGCGAGATCGCCGTCATCCGCGCGGACGCCATTTCCGGCCTGTCGACGGCGACGATCGCCGCGCTCTCGACGGCCCAGGTCTCCGCCCTCAGCACCGCCGCCATCGGCGGGCTGGCCTCCCGGCAGATCGCCGCCTTCAGCAGCGCGCAGATCGACGCCCTGTCGCCCGAGCAGATGCGCGCGCTCACCGCCAACCAGATCGCCAATCTGGGGACGGACTATATCGCGACGCTCTCGACGGCGCAGGTCGCCGCCCTCGGCGCCGCCGCCATCGCCGGCCTCACGCCCGAGCAGGTCGCCGCCTTCACCACGGCCCAGGCCGAGGCGCTGACCCCGACGCAGGTGGCCGCGCTCGGCTCGCGCCAGATCGCCGCCCTCGACGCCGACAAGATCGCCACCTTCTCCACCGCCGACATGGCGGCGATCGGCACCGGCGCCCTGCCCGGCCTGTCGGCGGCGGCGATCGCCCGGCTCACCACGGCGCAGGTCGCCGCCCTCGGCACGGGCAGCCTCACCGGCCTGACGAGCGGCCAGGTCGCCGCGCTCTCGACCGCCCAGGTCGAGGCGCTGACCACTGCGCAGGTGGCCGCGCTCGGCTCGAAACAGGTCGCCGCGCTCGGCACCGACGATATCGCGGCGCTCTCTCCCGCGCAGATAACCGCCCTCGGCTCCGCCGGCGTGGCGGGCCTGACCGCCGCGCAGATCG
The DNA here is from genome assembly GCA_039812945.1 of Shinella sp. Classification (GTDB taxonomy): domain Bacteria; phylum Pseudomonadota; class Alphaproteobacteria; order Rhizobiales; family Rhizobiaceae; genus Shinella. The sequence continues at coordinate 11,959 of JBDHSZ010000050.1, read as the reverse complement.
GCGCGCTCTCCACCGCGCAGGCCGAGGCGCTCACCGGCGCGCAGATCGGCGCGCTCAGCTCGGCGCAGGTCGCCGCGCTCAGCGCCGACAACCTGGCGACCTTCACCACCGCCGAGATCGGCGCGATCGGCTCGCGCGCGCTCGCCGGGCTGCCGACCGCGGCCATCGCCGCCTTCACCCCGGGCCAGATCGCCGCGCTCAACGCGGCGGGCCTGACCGCCGGCCAGATCGACGCGCTCGGCAGCGAGCAGCTCCAGGCGCTGACGACCCTGCAGATGGCCGCGCTCGGCTCGACCCAGATCGCCGCGCTCGGCACCGACGATATCGCGGCGCTGTCGCCCCGCCAGATCGCGGCGCTGAGCACGGACGGCGTCGGCGCCCTCAGCACCGACCAGGTGGCGGCCTTCAGCACCGCGCAGGCCGAGGCCCTGACGCCGACCCAGGCCGGCGCATTGAGCTCGCGGCAGCTCATGGCGCTCGGCACCGACCGCATCGCCCTGTTCTCGACCGCCGACATCGCCGCCATCGGCTCGCGCGCCGTCACCGGCCTGTCGACGGCGATGATCGCCTCCCTCACCACCGCGCAGATCGCCGCCCTCAGCACCTCGGGCGTCCTCGGCCTGTCGAGCGAGCAGATCGCGGCGCTCAAGTCCGATCAGGTCGAGGCGCTGACCGCAACGCAGATCGGCGCCCTCACCTCGCGCCAGATGGCGGCTTTCGAGGCCGACGACATCGCGCTGTTCTCGACCGCCGACATCGCCGGCATCGGCGCGTCGGCAATGGCAGGGCTTGCCGAGACGATCCTCGCCGGCTTCTCGCCGGACCAGCTCGGCGCGCTGAGCCCGGCCGGCGTCGGCGGCATGACGACGGGGCAGATCGCAGCGCTCAGCGCCAGCCAGATCGCCGCCTTTACCACCGCGCAGGTCGGCGCGCTGACCTCGCGGCAGGTGGCGGCGCTCGCCGTCGAGGACATCGCCGGGCTGACGCCGCGCCAGATCGCCGCGCTCAGCGCCGACAGCCTCGCCGGCCTCACCGGCATGCAGGCCGCCAGCCTCACCTTCGAGCAGGCCGAGGCCCTTTCCACGGGCCATATCGCGGCGCTCAGCGCCGCCGCCATCGGCGGGCTTTCCAGCGAGGCGCTCGACACGCTGACCAAGGACAAGCTCGCGGCGATCGGCGCGGGCGCGATCAAGGGCCTGCCGCCGGGCTACATGGCGACGCTGACGCAGGCCGAGATCGCCGCGCTCGGCACCGCCGCCATCGCCGGGCTCGGCAGCGCACAGGTCGCCGCCCTGACGAGCGAGCAGCTCGAAGCCTTCTCGCTCGCCCAGATAAGCGCGCTGACCTCGCCGGGAACCGCCGGCCTGACGACGGAGCACATGCAGACGATCTCCACCGCGGAGCTTGCCGCCATGAGCGCGGCCGCCATCCGCGGCCTGTCGTCCGCCGTCATCGGCGGCCTGTCGACCGCCAGCGTCGCGGCGCTGACGACGGAGCAGATCGCCGGCCTCACCTATGGCCAGATGGCGGCGATGAGCGCCTCCCAGGTGGGCGCGCTCTCGACCGGCCAGGTCGGCGCGCTGACGGCGACCCAGGCGGCGGCGCTCGGCGCGGACGACCTCGGCACCTTCTCGATAGAGCACATCATCGCGCTCGGCACGAGCGCCATCGGCAGCCTCGGCACCGCCGCGCTGGCCGGGCTGACCAGCGAGCAGGCGAATGCCTTCACGCCCGTCCAGCTCGCGGCGATGACCTCGTCGCAGATCGCCGCCCTGCCCCGCGACACCGGCCCGTCGGCGATGAGCTTCGCCCCGCCGCAGGCCGAGGGCGAGACCGTGTCCGGCGACGGCGCAGTGCCGCCGGAAGAGACCGAGCCCGACATCGCGGCGCTCATCTCGTTCTATCTGGAAGTGTGATCGCCGGCGGCACCGCCCGCCGCGCTCACGTCTCGAACGATCTCAGGATGGGGCACGGCCCCTTCCTGCCGACCGCGCATTCCGAGACGAGCTTCTGCAGCGAGGCCCGCGCGCGCTGCAGGTCCTGCATGCGGGCGTCGAGCGCGGCGAGGCGCTTCGTCGCCATCGCGCGGGCCTCCTCCCGGTCCTCGCCGGAATCGAGCGCGAGAAGCCGGCGGATCTCCTCCAGCGTGAAGCCCGCCGTCTGCGCCTGCCGGATGAACCTGAGGCGCGCGAGCTCCGCCGCCCCGTAGCGGCGGATGCCGTCGATCCGCCGCGGCGTCTCGATGAGGCCGCGGCGCTGGTAGAAACGCACGGTCTCCACGCCGACATCGGCCGCCGCCGCCAGTTTTCCGATCGTCATCTCTTCGGGGTGTTGACTCCGTACCATGGTACGGAACTTATGGTGCCGCCAACGATTTCACAAGCAGGAGACGTGAGATGTTGGACAAGGTTCGAAGCGCCGGCCGCAAGGCCATCCTCTTCCGCATGGTGATGCCGGATCATATCTGCCCCTACGGCCTGAAGGCGAAGGACCTGCTGCGCCGCTCGGGCTACGAGGTCGACGACCGCCACCTGACGAGCCGCGAGGAGACCGACGCCTTCAAGGCGCAGCATGGCGTGGCCACCACGCCGCAGGTCTTCATCGGCGGCGAGCGCATCGGCGGCTACGACGACCTGCGCCGTCATCTCGGCAAGCCGGTCGCCGACCCGAAGGCGACGAGCTACCGCCCCGTCGCCGTGCTCTTCGCGCTGACGGCGCTGACCGCCATGGCCGCGAGCTACGCGGTCGGCGGCTCGCCCTTCACGCTGCGGGCGGCGGAATGGTTCATCGCCTTCTCGATGGTCGTCCTCGCCATGACGAAGCTGCAGAATGTCGAGAGCTTCGCCACCATGTTCCTCAACTACGACCTGCTGGCCCGGCGCTGGGTGCCCTACAGCTACATCTATCCCTATGCCGAGGGCCTTGCCGGGGTGCTGATGGTGGCGGGCGCGCTCAACTGGCTGTCGGTTCCGCTCGCCCTGTTCATCGGCACGGTGGGCGCGATCTCGGTGTTCAAGGCGGTCTATATCGACCGGCGCGAGCTGAAATGCGCCTGCGTCGGCGGCTCCAGCAACGTGCCGCTCGGCTTCGTCTCGCTGACGGAGAACCTGATGATGATCGCCATGGCACTGTGGATGGCGGCCTCGGCCATGGGCTATGCCGGCGGCCACGCGATGTAGCGCGCCGCTCAGCCCTCGAACACCATCAGCATGTCGCCCGCCTGGAGATAATCGCCTTCCTTCACGCGAAGGCGCAGGCGGCCGGCCCTCGGGGCAAGGACCTGCGTCTCCATCTTCATCGCCTCCATCACGGCGACGAGGTCGCCCTCGGCGACCGTCGCGCCATCGGCGATCTTGAAGCCCTGCAGCGTGCCGGAGACCGGAGCGGCGATGCCGTCCTCGGCCGGCCGGCCGGCAGCGGACGCGGCGGCGGTCCCCTTCCCCGCCGCGCCGAGGCCGGCAAGCAGCAGGCTCGGCAGCGCGAGCGAGACGCGCCTGCCGTCGATCTCCAGATGGGTGCGGATCAGCGACGGATCGGCAACCGGCTCCGGCCGCGCCATGGCCTCCGGCATGGCGGAGAAATCGGTCTCTATCCAGCGGGTATGGACCTTGAAGCCGTCGGTTCCGATGAAATCGGCGGTCTCGATCGCCGCGCGGTGGAACGGCAGCACCGTCGCCACGCCCTCGATGCGGAATTCCTTAAGCGCCCGGCGGGCGCGGCGCAGCGCCTCCTCGCGGGTCGCGCCGGTGACGATCAGCTTGGCCATCAGCGAATCGAAGACGCCGGGGATCACCGAGCCCGTAACGACGCCGCTGTCGAGCCGCACGCCGGGGCCGGACGGCGGATCGAAGGCGGTGATCATGCCCGGCGTCGGCAGGAAGCCGCGGCCGGGGTCCTCGGCATTGATGCGGAACTCGATGGAATGGCCGCGCGGCTGCGGCGTCTCGGTGATGCGCAGCGGCTCGCCCTCGGCGATGCGGAACTGCTCGATGACGAGGTCGATGCCCGTCGTCTCCTCGGTGACCGGATGCTCGACCTGGAGGCGGGTGTTCACCTCGAGGAAGGAGATGGTGCCGTCCGCGCCGAGCAGGAACTCCACCGTGCCGGCGCCGCAATAGCCGGCGGCGGCGCAGATCGCCTTGGCGGCGGCGTGGATGCGCTCGCGCTGCTCCGGCGTCAGGAAGGGCGCGGGCGCCTCCTCGATGAGCTTCTGGTTGCGGCGCTGCGCCGAGCAGTCGCGGGTGCCGAGCACCAGCACGTTGCCGTGCCGGTCGGCGATGACCTGCGCCTCGATATGGCGCGGCCGGTCGAGGAAACGCTCGAGGAAGCATTCGCCCCGGCCGAAGGCAGCCGTCGCCTCGCGCACGGCCGATTCATAGAGGTCGGCGACCTCCTCCATCCTCCAGGCCACCTTGATGCCGCGCCCGCCCCCGCCATGCGCCGCCTTGATGGCGACCGGCAGGCCGTGCCGTTCCGCGAAGGCGATCACCTCGGCCGCCGACGCGACCGGGCCGTCGCTGCCCGCCACCAGCGGCGCGCCGACGCTCGTCGCGATGCGCCGCGCCTCGACCTTGTCGCCGAGCGCCTCGATGACCTCGGGGTCGGGGCCGATCCAGGTGAGGCCGGCCTCCTGCACGGCCCTTGCGAATTCCGCCCGTTCGGAGAGGAAGCCGTAGCCCGGATGCACCGCGTCCGCGCCGGAGCGCTTGGCGACGGCGATCAGCTTGTCGATGTCGAGATAGGTCTCGGCCGGGCGCACGCCGCCGAGCCCGTAGGCCTCGTCGGCGAGGCGCACGAACAGCGCGTCGGCATCCGGGTCCGCATAGACGGCGACCGAGCGCAGGCCGTGGTCGCGGCAGGCGCGCAGGATGCGGACGGCGATCTCGCCGCGATTGGCGATCAGGACTTTCTTCATGGCAGGGCTCCTAACGACTCTTCGGCACGGCGATCTCGGCGAAAGGGCCGATCGGGCGGAAACGGATCTTCGCATTGACGGGGATCTGGCCGGCAAGGTCCAGATGGTATTCGGCGACGGCGCCGATGACGGGATAGCCGCCGGTCAGCGGATGGTCGGCGAGGAACAGCACCGGCTGGCCGCTATGCGGCACCTGGATCGCGCCGGTCGCCGTGCCCTCGCTCGGCAGTTCGGCGCTGTCCCGGCGCTCCAGCGGAACGTCGCCGGCAAGGCGGATGCCGACGCGGCTCGATTGCGGCGTGACCTGCCAGAGCTGGCCCGTCAGGGTCTCGATGCCCTTCTCGGTGAACCAGTCCGTGCGCGGGCCGAGCACCACGTCGAGCGTCACCACGTCGCCGGCGGACGGCAGGGCGAAGGCCGGGGCCTCGTCGAGGGAAACGCTCGTGAGCCCCTCCCCTCCGCTCAGGGCGAGGACGCTACCCGCCGTCACGGGGTCCGGGCCGACGACGGCGAGCGTATCGGTCGCCGCGCTGCCGAGGACCGGCGCGACGTCGAAGCCGCCGCGCAGCGCGAGATAGGCGCGCATGCCCCGCTTCGGCTGGCCGATCGTCACGACGTCGCCGGGCTCCAGCGCGATCGGTCGATAGGTCGGGAAATCCCGGCTGCGGCCCGCGGCATCGCGGACCGTCACCATTGCCGCCGCGCCGGCAAGGCCGATCACCGTGCGGGCATTGCTCTCGAAGGAGAAGCCGCCGAGCGTCAATTCGAGGACCGGCGTGTCGGCGGGATTGCCGACGATGCGGTTGGCGGCGTTGAAGGCGGCGCGGTCGAGCGCGCCGGCGGCGGAGACGCCCTGCCCCGTCTGGCCGAAGCGGCCGAGGTCCTGAAAGACGGCGGGCATGGGCGCGGCCAGCACCTTGAATTGCGGCGCATCCGGCGCGACGGCGCGTTCCTCACGGGGCATCGGCTGCGCGATGCTGACGGTCCTGCCGGATGCCTCCATATCGTGGAAGCGGACGCGATAGCCGGGCTGGAACAGCGCGCCGGGATCGCGGTCGATATCCCACATCCTGACCGGCGTCGTGCCGATGATCTGCCAGCCGCCGGGGCTCGCCTGCGGATAGACGCCGCTGAAGGCGCCGGCAAGCGCGACGGAACCGGCCGGGATGCGGGTGCGCGGGCTCTTGCGGCGCGGCACATGCAGCGCCGGATCGCCGCCGACGAGATAGCCGAAGCCCGGCGCGAAGCCGCAGAAGGCCACGGTGAACTCGCTTTCCGTGTGGCGGCGGATCACCTCCGCCACGCTGAGGCCGGTCAGTTCCGCCACATCGGCGAGGTCCTCGCCGTCATAGCGCACGGGGATCTCCACCAGATGGTCCGAGGGGGCGATCCGCGCCGAGAGGTCGCGGGTGGCGATGCCGGCCGCGAGCGCCGCCGCCGTCACCTTTTCCGGGCGGAAGCGGATCATCAGCGTGCGCGCCGCCGGCACCATCTCCTCGACGCCGCCGATGGGCTGCGCCTGCAGCGAGGCGAAGAGGGCGAGCGTCTCGTCGAGATCGGCGAGCTCGACGAGGATGGTGGTCAGGCTGACGGGAAGGAAGCGCATGGCGCGCCTCAGGCCTTGCCGGCGAAGGAGCGGATGGCGATGCCCTCCGCCTCGAAGCGGCGGCGGATCTCCTGCGCGATGGCGACGGCGCCGGGGCTGTCGCCATGCACGCAGATCGACTGCGCCTCGATACGGATCGTGCTGCCGTCGATGGCCTCCAGCGTGCCCTCTCGGGCAAGCTGCACCATGCGGTCGGCGATCTTCTTCTCGTCGTGCAGCACGGAGCCGGCCTCGCGGCGGGAGACGAGCTCGCCCTTCGGCGTATAGGCGCGGTCGGCGAAGGCCTCCGCCACGACGGCAAGGCCGGCGCGGCGCGCGAGATCGAGGATCGGCGCATTGGCAAGGCCCATCAGCACCAGCGCAGGATCGACCGCCTTGATGCCGTCGATCACCGCCTGGCCCTGCTTCGCGTCATGGGCGATGCGGTTGTAGAGCGCGCCGTGCGGCTTGACGTAGCGCACGGTCGTCCCGGCGGCGGCGGCGATGCCCTTGATCGCACCGATCTGGTAGATCACGTCGGCGATCAGCTCCTCGGCCGTCGCATCGAGATCGCGCCGGCCGAAGCCGACGCGGTCGGGATAGGAGACATGGGCGCCGACGACGACGCCGTTGCCGGCCGCCGCCTTCACCGTGCGGTAGATGCCCGCCGGGTCGCCGGCATGGAAGCCGCAGGCGATATTGGCGGAGGAGACGACGGCGAGCATCGCCGCGTCGTCGCCCATGCGCCAGGCGCCGTAGCTCTCGCCGAGGTCGCTGTTGAGATCGATCGCTGCCATGGTGTCCTCCCTGTCTGATCCGTCGAGATCATGAACCGTTGTACAAAAATGTCAATATTGTTCAACAATATTTCCGTATCGTTCCGTGTTGACGCCATTCTACCGCAATTTCCGCCTGCCTTGCCCCCGCATTCGTGCTAAGGCCAGCCGGAACAGGGCAAGTCCCGGCGGGCGGCCGGAACGAGGGAGAACCGGATGACCGAGGATGGAGATGGCCTGCCGCTTGCGGACCGACTGGCGCGGCGCATCCGCGCGCTATTGATCTCGGGCGAGCTCTCCCCCGGCCAGCGCCTTTCCGAAGCGGCCTTCAGCGAGCGGTTCGACGTCTCGCGCAATTCGCTGCGCGAGGCCTTCCGCCTGCTCACCAAGGACGGGCTGCTGCGCCATGAGGCCAATCGCGGCGTCTTCGTCGCCGTGCCCTCCATGGCCTCGGTCATCGACATCTACCGGGTGCGGCGCATGCTGGAATGCGGCGCGCTGCGCCAGGCCTGGCCGCAGCACCCGGCGATCCGGGTGATGCGCGAGGCGGTCGGCAAGGGACGGCAGGCGCGCGATGAGGGCGACTGGCGCGGTGTCGGCAGCGCCAACATGATCTTCCACGCCGCCGTCATCGACCTGTCCGACAGCGCACGGCTCACCGAATTCTACGAGCGTATCTCGGCGGAGCTGCGCCTGAGCTTCGGCCTCCTGAACGACCCCGAACACCTGCACGCCCCCTTCGTCGACATGAATGACACCATCGCGACGCTGGTGGAGGAAGACCGGCCGCTGGACGCGGCGGCGCAGATGGAGACCTATCTCAACCTCGCCGAGCGAACGATGCTGAAGGCGCTGGAGCGGGTCCCGCAGCACGCTTAGGATGGAGGACCGCCGCCGTGTAGTTTGCGGCGAGGCGGTCATATCCGGTTGTGATCCAGCGGATGGGGAATGACGTTCGCCCTCGCGCTCAAGAACCGACGGTGCCTCTCCTGCCAGCGAGAACGCTGAACTCCGCCCGGGCAATCCGGCGGATCGCCCGCGATACACCGCCCCCGAAACATGCAGCCGCCTGACGGACCGATACGGTCACCTCAGGTTCGCGCCACATGCACCGTCCGTGGAAGCTCCGAAAGGATCTCCGGCCCGTCCTGCCGCAGGATCACGATATCCTCCAGGCGGATGCCGAAGCGGCCGGGCAGGTAGATGCCGGGCTCGATGGAGAAGACCATGCCTTCCTCCAGCACCGTTTCGGAGGTCGCGGTGATGTAGGGCGGCTCGTGGCCGTCGATGCCCATGCCGTGGCCGGTGCGGTGCACGAAATACTCGCCATAGCCCGCATCGGCGATGACCTTGCGGGCCGCCGCATCCACCTCGCGCGCCACGACGCCCGGGCGGGCGGCCTTCAGCGCGGCCTCCACGGCCTTCTCGACGATGGTGTGGACCTCGCCATAGCCTTCCGGCGGCACGCCGATAACGGCCATGCGGGTGATGTCGGAGGGAAAGCCCTGCCTGCGCCCGCCGATGTCGATCACCACCGCGTCGCCTTCCTCAATGACCCGGTCGCTGGCCGAATGGTGCGGGAAGGCGCCGTTGCCGCCCGCGCCGACGATCCAGAACTGCGGGGAGGCGCCTTCCGAGGAGAAATGCGCGCGGATTTCGGCGGCGAGCTCTTTCTCGGTCATGCCCGGCCTGATCGCGGCGAAAGCCGCCTGCATGGCGCGGTCGGCGATGCCGGCATTCATCTTGAGCTTGGCATATTCCCTTTCGTCCTTGCGCATGCGAAGCCCGCCGAGCGTTTCCGGCGTGAAGGTGCGGCGGGTATCGGCGGGCAGCGCATCGATGAGCAGCAGGGCGAAATCGGCGCGCATCGTCTCGTCGAGCGCGACGAGGCCGGGGGCTTGCGCGCCGATCGCTGCGAGCGCCGCACGGAGGGCCGCGTCCGGGCCTTCGTCATCCGCCCAGTTGTGGAAGGCGATATCGGTGAATTCGCGGCTGCCCTCGGCATTCAGCGCCGGCATCAGGAAGGCCTCTTTCTCCGGGCCGACGAGCAGCAGGCAGGGGCGCTCGTCGGGATGCGGATGGAAGCCCAGCACCCAGTCCATGTGGGAGCCCGGCGCGATGGCGACGAGGCCGGTGCCGGTCTCGGCCATGCGCTGGCGCAGGGCCTTCAGGCGGGCGGCGGTCTGTTCGTTCATGGTCTTGTCCTCATTCAGGTGGCGGGAATGACGATGCGGCTGCCGAAGACAGGCCCGTCATCCGGAAAGGCATTAAAGGCGGCAAGCTCGGCTTCCGAAGGCGCCTCGCAGGAGCCCCTGCGGCTCGGCACCCAGCCGCACTGGCGCTTGAGAAGCGCGGCATACTCCGCCCGCTTCAAGGCCGCAATGGAGGGATCGATGACGGGAACGCCGAGTTCCTTCTCGATCTGCCTGTAGAAGCCGATCTCCATCGTGCAGCCGAGGATCAGGGCTTCCGCCCCGCCCTCCCCCACGGCCCTGCGGCCGGCGGCGAGCAGGCGGCGGTTGGTCTCGGCGTGGTCCTTCTGGAAATCGTCGACGCCGAGGCCGACATCGTAGAAGCCGGCAAGGCGCTCGGCATGACCGTAATCATGCACGGTCGCCTGCATCTGGTGCACCCATTTGCGCCGGCCGACGATGATGCCGAAGCGGTTGGCAAGGCTGGCGGCGATCTCGCAGGAGGCGATGCAGGGCGCGGTGACGATCATCTCGCCGGAGATCTCGCGCGCATCGGGCAGCGCCGTGTCGTAGAAGCAGCCGATGGCGAGCGCATCGAAGCCTTCCTGCGCGGCCGTGCGCACGGCGCGCATGATGCCGCGCGTCACCAGCGCCTCATAGGTGCGGAACTCGATATGGGAAAAGCCGTAGCGGGCCTTCGGCAGCGCCGTCACATGCACTTCCGTGCCGGGCAGCTTGTGGTCCCTCGCCATGGCGGCGAAGATCGCGTCGACGGCCTCGTCGTCGCCGACGGGGTTGAGATACATGATCCTGGGCGGTCGGGTATCCATGCGCTCCTCCTTCCTGTGGCTGCGGTCCCCGGCCCGAAGGCCGGGGACCTTGCGGTTTCAAAGGCCGACGCCGTAGACCTTAAGGGCACGCTCGGCGGTGATGTAGCCGTTGCGGATATCCTCGCGCACCAGCGCCGGATCGCGCTCCCTCGGATTGCCGACGCCGCCGCCCGCGCCGGTGATGACGCGGATCACGTCGTCCTTGTCGACGCGGATGCCCGAGGCGAAGGCGTAGCGCTCGGATTCTCCGTTCTTGCGCAGCACGAGCGCATAGTTGGCCGAGCCCTCGTTGCCGCCGTCGAGCGACCAGGGCAGGATGCGCGAGCGGGTATAGCCGAGCGTCAGGAAGGAATCGTCGCGGCGGATGCGGTAGTCGAGCCGGATGCCGTAGCCGCCGGTCCACTTGCCCTCTCCGCCCGGATCGGTGTTCAGCTCCATGCGGTCGACGAAGAGGCCGTTGCGCGCCTCGGAGATCTCCGCCGGGCAATTGTAGGTCTCGCCGTGCACGCCGGAGAAGATCGCCGAATTGCCGTCGCGGCCGTTCGAGGCGCCCCAGCCGCCGATCTGCGGCTCGATGATCGTGTATTGCCGCCCGGTATCGGGATGGATGCCGCCGATGAAGGTGCCGGCGATGGAGGAGAAGTGCCCGGCGGGCAGCTTTTCCGGCATGTGCGGGGCAAGGCAGCGCCAGACGAGGTCGTAGCCGCGGATGCCGATCTCGTAATAGAAGCCGACGGCCGCCGGTTCCTTGGCATGGAAGCAGGAACCTTCGCGCGTCAAAACCTTCAGCGGGCGGAAGGAGCCTTCGTTGGCCGGCGAGGTCGGATCGGTCAGCGCCTTGAAGATGACCTGCATGCTGACGAGCGTGTCGTCATGGCCGGCATTCGAGGGGCCGGCGTCCTGGTCCGGGTTGTCGCGCAGGTCGATGACGAATTCCGTGTCCGAAATCGTCACCTTGACGTTGAACATGCGCCCGTCGTCCTGCTCCTCCGTCAGTTCGAAGGTGCCGTGCGGGAGCTTGGCGAGTTCGGCGAGCGCGATCTTCTCGCCGTGGTCCATGAAGCTCGCCATGGCCGCCTCGAAGGTGGCGACGGTGTATTTCTCCGCAAGCTCGGCAAGGCGCTTGGCGCCGATGCGCACGGAGGCGATGGCGGCCCAGAGGTCGCCTTCGAGGAAATCCGGCATGCGCGAATTGACGGTGATGATGTCGAAGATGCCGGGGATCGCCTCGCCCTTCGAGATCATCTTGATGGCCGGGAGGCGAAGGCCTTCCTGGAAGATCTCCGTCGCATCCGCGGAGAGCGAGCCCGGCGACTTGCCGCCGACGTCCGAATTGTGGGCGATATTGGCCGTCCAGGCGATCAGCCGGTCGCCGGAAAAGACGGGCATGCAGACGACGAGGTCGTTCAGATGCGTGACGCCGCCGTAATAGGGGTCGTTGGTGATGAAGACGTCGCCGGGCTGGATGTCGCCGGGCTTCGAGAACTTCTTCAGCAGCACCTTCACCGACTTGTCGAGCACGCCGATGAAGCCGGGAATGCCGGCGCCGGAGGAGGCAAGGCGGCCTTCGGCGTCGGTGATGCCGGTGCCCATGTCGAGCACTTCGTAGATGATGGAGCTCATCGCCGTCTTGCGCATGGCCGCGAACATCTCGTCGGCGG
>JBDHSZ010000049.1:0-20666 GCA_039812945.1 Shinella sp. | reverse complement strand
GCCGGTGCCGGGCGGCATGTCGACCACCAGCACGTCGAGCTCGCCCCATTCGACCTCGCGCAGCATCTGCGTCAGCGCCGAGATCACCATCGGCCCGCGCCAGATCATCGGCGTCTCCTCCTCGACGAGGAAGCCGATCGACATCACCTTGAGGCCGTAGTTCTCCATCGGCAGCAGGACCTTGCCGTCCTTCGTCTGCGGGCGGCCGCGGATGCCGAGCAGGCGCGGCATGGAGGGGCCGTAGATGTCGGCGTCGAGCACGCCGACCTTCCTGCCCAGCGCGGCGAGGCCGAGCGCGAGGTTGACCGCGGTGGTCGACTTGCCGACGCCGCCCTTGCCGGAAGCGACGGCGATGATCGCCTCGATGCCCGGCACGCCGCGCCTGCCGGACGAGCGCGAGGCGGGCGCCTGCTGCGCAGGAGCGGCACGAGACCCAGGGGCGTGAGACACAGGGGCATGAGACACAGGGGCATGGGGCTGGGGCGCATGGGGCGCGCGCGGCGGGGCGGCCTCCATGCCGCCGCCCTTTTTCTCGGCGGTCAGCGCCACCACGGCGCCGGCGACGCCGGGCATCGCCTTGACGACGCGCTCGGCGGCGGCGCGCAGCGGCTCCATCTCGCGCGCCCGCGCCGCCGGCACGGTGATCGAGAAGAAGACCTTGGAATCGGCGATGAAGATCTCCGAAACCAGGCCGAGATCGACGATGTTGCCGGTGAAGTCCGGGCCGTTGACGGTCCGCAGACGTTCGAGGACGGCTTCCTTGGTGAGGGACATGGCGGCTTCCTCCGGCTGGCCGGCGGTCTACCGGCGGGCATGGGCGTGAAATGCAGAGTCACATAATCCGGTTTTTCCCGGACGCAAGCGCCAGGCTGCGGCATCAGCCGGCCAGATGCGCGATCCGATAGACCAGGGCCGCGATCAAGGCGGTGGCCGGCAGGGTGACGACCCAGGCCACCACGATGTTGCCGGCGATGCCCCAGCGCACCGCCGACACGCGGCGGGCGGAGCCGACGCCGACGATGGCGCCGGTGATGGTGTGGGTGGTGGAGACGGGGATGCCGAGCCAGGTCGCGCCGAACAGGGTGAGCGCGCCGCCGGTCTCCGCGCAGAAGCCCTGCATCGGGTTGAGCCGCGTGATCTTCGAGCCCATCGTGTGGACGATGCGCCAGCCGCCGAACAGCGTGCCCAGCGCCAGCGCCGACTGGCACGACAGCACCACCCACAGCGGCACGTAGAAGGTCGCGCCCAGCGCGCCCTGCGAATAGAGCAGCACGGCGATGATGCCCATGGTCTTCTGCGCGTCGTTGCCGCCATGGCCGAGCGAATAGAGCGAGGCGGAGACGAACTGCATGACGCGGAAGGTGCGGTCGACGGCGAACGGCGTCTGGCGCACGAAGATCCAGGAGACGGTGAGGACGAGGATCAGCGCCAGGAAGAAGCCGAAGGCGGGCGACAGGAAGATGGCGCTCGCCGTCTTCAGGAGGCCGCTCCAGACGACGGCGTCGAAGCCGGTCTTGGCAAGGCCCGCGCCGACGAGGCCGCCGATGAGGGCGTGCGAGGAGCTCGACGGGATGCCGAAGACCCAGGTGACGACGTTCCAGATGATCGCGCCCATCAGCGCCGCGAAGATGACGAGCGGGCTGACGATCTGGGGATCGATGATGCCCTTGCCAAGCGTCTCGGCGACGTGCAGGCCGAAGAACAGGAAGGCGATGAAGTTGAAGAACGCCGCCCACAGGACGGCATATTGCGGCCGCAGCACGCGCGTCGAGACGATCGTCGCGATGGAGTTCGCCGCATCGTGCAGGCCGTTCAGGAAGTCGAAGAGCAGCGCGATGGCGACGAGGCCGACGAGCAGCGGAAAGGCGAGGGTGGCGTCCATCAGACGTTCTCGATCACGATACCGCTGATTTCGTCGGCGACGTCCTCGAAGCTGTCGACCACCTTCTCCAGCTCGCCATAGAGCTTGCTGCCGATGATATAGGCCATCGGATCGGACTGGCCGAATTCCTTGAAGAGGTCCTTGAGACCCTGGTCGTGCAATTCGTCGGAAAGGCCCTCGACGCGGGTGACCTCCTCGGCGATGGCGGTGAGGCGGCCGGCATGCATGCCGACCTTGTCGAGCAGCGGAATGGCCTCGGCGACGAGATGGGCGGCCTTGACGACCGTCTCGCCCATTTCCCGCATGCCGGGCTGGAAGCTCGTCTGCTCGAAGAGGCGGATGGTCTTGACCGTCTTGTGCATCATGTCGATGGCGTCGTCCATCGACTGGATCAGGTCCTTGATGTCGCCGCGGTCGAAGGGCGTGATGAAGCTGCGCCGCACCGCGAGGAGGACCTCGCGCGTGATGTCGTCGGCCTGGTCCTCCAGCTCGACGATGCGGTTGCAGTGTTTTTCGAGGTCCGGGCCGCCGGCGAGCGCCGCGCGGAGGGCTTCGGCGGCGCCGACGACGGTGCGGGAGTGCTGCTCGAAGAGATCGAAGAAACGGTCCTCGCGCGGCATGAATTTGCGAAACAGCGAAAGCATGGATGCCCCTTGTGTGGCTGGGGTTGTCATGCGGCTGTCATAATTGACCGTAAACGCGCTGGAAAGCGTTGATTCGGCCTTGTCACAATTTCTCTTGCGCTGCGGTAAACGGGTCGCGCCCGCTCTCAGGGCACGATCTTGAAGGGCTGCTCGCTGATGGCGACGGCGCCGCTCGCGCTGTCGCGGAAGCGGTAGCGCAGCACGTAGTCGCCGGCCGGCGGGCTGGACAGGTTCAGCGTCAGCTTGGCGAAGACCTCCTGGTTTCGCACGCTGCCCTTGAAGTCGAAGGCGCCGAAGGCCTTCTGCTCGGCGAGCTTCGCGCCCTTGGAATCGAGGAGCTCCAGGTCGACGGTGAACTGCGCCTCGAGACGCCCGCCATCGGCCGGCCGCCAGGTGAGCCCGACGGGCTCGACATAGGAGATCAGCGGCTCGCCGGCCTTGAAATCCGTGTCCGGCCGCGTCGCGTACATGCCGTATCCCTCGGGCGGCGCGGAAACGAAGACCGTCTTGCCGATGGAGAAGGGCAGGGTGGCGGCGAAGGCGCCGTAGGCGTCGCGGATCGTGTCGTGCGCGCCGACCGTGTCGCCGGCCGCCGCCTGCTCCTCGGCCTTGCGGGCCGCATCCGCGAGCGGGCCGGCAAGGGCGAGCGTCGGCGCGAGCGCGCCGGCAAAGCTCATACGCAACAGGGACTTCCACACGGACATTCAGTCTTCCTCCAGCGGGATGCCGGCAGGATGCGGACAAGCGCGGCAACAGTCAAGAACGCTCAGCTCTTCCAGAACAGCGGCGTCAGGATCACCAGCACGGTGAGGATTTCCAGACGCCCGAGCAGCATCAGGAAGGACAGCACGTAGAGCGCCGCGTCGTGGAAGCCGGCGAAGCTGCCGGACGGGCCGATGTCCTGCGTGACGCCGGGGCCGACATTCGACAGCGAGGTCGCCGCCGCCGAGATCGCCGTCAGCACGTCGTAGCCCATCAGGCCGAGCAGGATGGCGCCCAGGGCGGAGAGCGCCACATAGGTGATGAAGAACAGGAAGACGTTGCGCTGCAGGTCGGCGTCGACCGTCATCGGCCCGTAGCGCACGGCATGGATGCCGTCGGGATAGAGCAGGCGATAGAGGCCGGTGCGGATGAAGTTGAAGAGGATGATCAGGCGATAGGCCTTGAGGCCGCCGGCCGTCGAGCCCGAACAGCCGCCCATGAAGGTGGCGACGAAGGCGAGCGCCACGATGAAGTGGCCCCATTGCGTATAGTCGTCGCTGGCAAAGCCCGTCGTCGACAGGATGGAGGAGACGGTGAAGAAGGAATGGGCCAGCGCCTCGTGGAAATCCACGCCGTTGTGCAGACGCTGGAAGACGCTGGCGGCGATGGAGAACAGCACGAGATAGCCGAGGAAGACGCGGATCTGCGGGTCGCGCCAGGCATCGACCCGCCCGCGCACGACGATGAGGATCAGCACCGAGAAGGGCAGGCTGGAGAGCGTCATGAAGAAGGTGGCGGCCCAGAGCAGCGGCAGGCTCTTGTAATAGCCGAAGGAGGCGTCGTGCGTGGAAAGCCCGCCGGTGGCGACGGTGGACATGGCGTTGTTGAGCGCGTCGAAGCGGTTCATGCCGAGCGCCGCATAGGTGATGGCGCAGACGAGGGTGATGGCCACGTAGATGGCGAGGAAGGCGCGGGTGTAGCTGGCGATGCGGGCGAAGGGCTTTTCGGCGGTGTCGGACGATTCGAGCTTGAAGAAGGCCATGCCGCCGACGCGCAGATAGGGCATGATGAAGAGGCCGAGCGCGAGGATCCCGATGCCGCCCAGCCAATGCAGCAGCGAGCGCCACATCAGGATGCCGGGCGGGGCGTGGTCGAGGCCGGTGATGACGGTGGAGCCGGTCGTGCTGACCGCCGAGACCGATTCGAACAGGGCCTGCGCGAAGGTCAGCTTCATCGAGGACAGCCACAGCGGGATCGCGCCGATGATGCACGCGCTCACCCACAGCAGGTTGACCACCAGGAAGCCCATGCGCTTGTTGAAGGGCGGCGGGCCGGCGCGGGTCGCGGCGGCCGTGGCGAGCGACAGCCCGCCCGTGAAGAAGGCCGAGAGGAAGAAGACCTCCGAATCGGGATGCCCGTAATAGACGTCGATGAGCGCCGGGACGAGCATCGCCAGGGAGAGGTAGATGCCGCTGATGGCGGCGATGTTGATGGCGGACCGGAAGATCGTGGCGTTCAAGGAAGGTCGTCCTGCGTGCCGGCTGGGCTCAAGGTCTGGTCTTGGAAGGCCGCGCGGCCAGGACGGGCGGGATCAGTCGATGCGACGGGCAACTTTTTGTTTTTCGCATCGTTTTTCGCCGAAAACCGCTACCCACTTCCCGGCACGATGCTATAGCCTTTGCATTGTCCAAACTCAAGGATGGCATCGAACGGCATGAAACCGGACGTCGACGCGGCATGCGAAGCCCTGCGCGGGCTCTTTCCCGAAACACCCCTCCAGCTCAACGAGCATCTTTCCGCCCGCTACGGCGCGGAGATCTACTTGAAGCGCGAGGACCTCTCGCCGGTGCGCTCCTACAAGATCCGCGGCGCCTTCAACTTCTTCCGCAAGGTGCTGGCCGAGCCCGATGGCGCGCGCAGCTTCGTCTGCGCCTCGGCCGGCAACCACGCACAGGGTTTTGCCTTCGTCTGCCGCCATTTCGGCGTGCCGGGCGTGGTCTTCATGCCGGTGACGACGCCGCAGCAGAAGATCGACAAGACGCGCATGTTCGGCGGCGAGTTCGTGACGATCCGGCTGGTCGGCGACTTCTTCGACCAGTGCTACAAGGCGGCCCGCGACCATGCCGAGGAGACCGGCGCGCTGATGGTGCCGCCCTTCGACCACGTCGACATCATCGAGGGGCAGGCGACGGTGGCGGCGGAGATCGTCGCGCAGCTCGGGCCCGGCCGGCTGCCGGACCTCGTGGTGCTGCCGGTCGGCGGCGGCGGGCTTGCCTCCGGCGTCACCGGCTATCTGGAGGGCATGGTCGGCCCGTCGAGCTTCCTGTTCTGCGAGCCGGCCGGCGCGCCGAGCCTCAAGCGGAGCCTGGAAAGCGGCGCGGTGGTGACGCTGGACCAGGTCGACAATTTCGTCGACGGGGCGGCGGTCGGCCAGATCGGCGCGCTGAACTTTTCGGCGCTCAGCCGCTTCTCCGCCGATCAGGTGATGCTGCTTTCGGAAAACGCCATCTGCGTGACGATGATCGACATGCTGAACGTGGAAGGCGTGGTGCTGGAGCCGGCCGGCGCGCTGTCGCTGGCGGCGCTGGACGCGCTCGGCCGCGAGGCGCTGGAGGGCAGGACGGTCGTCGCCGTCGTCTCCGGCGGCAATTTCGACTTCGAGCGCCTGCCCGACGTCAAGGAGCGCGCCATGCGCCATGCGGGGCTGAAGAAATACTTCATCCTGCGCCTTGCCCAGCGCCCCGGCGCCTTGCGCGACTTCCTCAACATGCTCGGCCCGGACGACGACATCGCCCGCTTCGAATATCTGAAGAAGTCCGCCCGCAACTTCGGCTCGATCCTGATCGGCATCGAGACCAAGGCGCCGGAGAATTTTACCGCGCTCAAGAAGGCCTTCGACGCGGCGGGCATGCGCTATCAGGACATCACCGAGAACGAGATTCTCGCAAACCTCATCATCTAGGGACACGTGGGTCGACGGCGCTCTCCCCTTGGAGGCCGCTGCCGCCTGTGCTAGCAATCGGCCATGGCATCTTTCTTCTCAAAACTCTTCGGTCGCGGTGGCGACTCGCAAGCCCCGGCGAAGATCGCCGAGGAGAGCGAGACCTACAACGATCTCCTCCTCGTCGCGGCTCCCATTCCCGAGGGCGGCCAGTTCCGCCTCGCGGGCCGCATCGAAAAGCGCGACGGCGAGCGGGTGCTGACCCGCAGCTTCATCCGCGCCGACCTCTTCTCCTCGCGGGACGACACGGTCGCCTCGACCTTCCGCAAGGCAAGGCAGATCGCCGACCAGCACGGCGCATCGCTTTTCGGCGACGGCATCGAGCACCGGCAGGTCTGAAGGCCCGCGCCGGAATAATTCGCCGTCAGGCGCAGGAAGACGCTGGAGAACCGGCGCATTTGCTTGTATCCGCAGGGATATGACCTGTTGCGATTCTCCCCGTCCTTCGGGCGGGGTCAGTCGGGAAGCCGCGGACCGACCATGGGCACAGAAAACCTGATCTTGCTTCTCATCGAGGCCGGATTCTATTTCGTCTTCATGGTGGGCATCCTGCACCTGCGCCATCAGATCGGCATCGGCGTCTTCGTCGCGGCCCTCGGCGTGATGCATTTCCTCGAGACCTATCTGGCGGCCGTCTTCTATATCGAATTGCCCTTCGGCGTGATCTCGCCCGGCTCCTCGGTGCTCTTCTCCGGCAAGCTTATGATGATCCTCCTTCTCTATGTGAAGGAGGACGCGGCCGTGGTGCGCGCGCCGATCTACGGCCTGCTGGCCGGCAATTTCCTGACGGTGGGGCTCAGCCTGCTGCTGCGCCATCACCACACGATCGGCGCGGTGCCGGGCCGCATCGCCGACCTCGCCTTCATCGACGAGATGGGCTGGCTGATGCTGTGGGGCACGACGCTGCTCTATCTCGATTCGCTCGGCATCATCCTGCTCTACGAACGGCTCGGCCGGGTCTTCAAGCAGAGCACGGCCATGCGCTTCTTCGTGTCGGGCGTCGTCGTGCTGACCTTCGACCAGATCGGCTTCTTCGCCGCGCTGCATTTCCTCAACGGCGCGCCGGTGGAGGTGTTCTGGGGCGGCTGGATCGCCAAGATGATGGCGGCCTGCGCCTATGCGGTGCTGATCACGGTCTACCTGCACTATTCGCGCATCTCCGCCATTCCCGTCTCGCCGCGGCCGATCGCCGACATCTTCGCCGACCTCACCTTCCGCGAGCGCTACGAGGACCTGCTCGACCGCTCGGGGCGCGACGCGCTGACCGGCGTCTACGACCGCAGCCGGCTGGAGTTCGAGGCCCCGCGCATGCTTTCGGCCATGCTGGCCGAGGGCAAGCCGCTGGCGCTGATGATCATCGACGCCGACCATTTCAAGGACGTCAACGACCGCTTCGGCCATCTGGCCGGCGACGGGGTGCTGAAGGACGTCGCCGCCTGCCTGCAGCGGACGCTGCGCGGCAGCGACCGGGTGTTCCGCTTCGGCGGCGAGGAATTCGTGGTGATCTGCGAGGACATCGCGCCGGCCGTCGGAACGGAGCGGGCCGAGACGCTGCGCCGCACCGTCGAGGCGGAGATCCGCCGGCCGGACGGCGCGCCGATGACGGTCAGCATCGGCGTCGCCAACAGCTACGGCGACGGCACCACGCTGAACGCGCTGCTGTCGGCCGCCGACCGGCGGCTCTACGCGGCCAAGGATGCCGGCCGGAACCGGGTCGTGGCCGGCTAGACGCGGCCGTCCGGCAGGGCGGCTCCCTCATCATGATTTCGTGAAGGCTTGGCTTTTGCCAGGCGCAATGATCATACCTATCGCGCAAGGCCTTGCTTTGCCTGCGTAATATTGCGTTGCAGCATCAGCATTGACTTTTTTGTGCGCCGCATATAGATTCCGGCTCAATCACCGGGATCAAAGGAGACTTCGATGTTCAATTTCGACGAGGCAAACAAGAAGGGCAAGGAAGCCGTGGACACGTTCGTCAAGAGCTACACGACGCTCGCACAGGGCTGGCAGGCGATCGCCACCGAGACCGCCGACTATTCCAAGAAGTCCTTCGAAAACGGCATGGCGCATTTCGAGAAGCTTTCCGGCGTCAAGAGCGTCGAAGCCGCCGTCGAGCTGCAGTCGGCCTTCGTGAAGTCCTCCTATGAAGGCTTCGTCGCCGAAGCCACCAAGATCAGCGAGATGTATGCCGACCTCGCCAAGGGCGCCTACAAGCCCTACGAAGCACCGGTCGCCAAGGCTGCCGCTGCCGCCAAGGCCGCTGTCGCCGCCTGATCCTTCCAGGCACGGCTTCACGCGCAATGCGTTCAAAGGCCGGCTGCGGGCAACCGCAGCCGGCCTTTCCGCGTCCGGGGATTGCGCGAGGCTGACGCAGCGGCAGCAAAATCGGCTATTTCCTTCGGATGGTCCGCGATTATGATTGCAGTGCGATGCGAGGGTCTTACAATCGTGTGCCGAGACATTAGATAACAGGTCCGAAGGCAACCTCAGACGAAGCGTGCGCCGAAGGAACGCGGCCGTGGTCGACAGGGCCCTAGCCAGGGAATGAACACGAATGAATGTGAGACGGGTTCGAATGCAGGACGGCGATGAGGGCGGCGACACTCCCGGTCGCAGCACCTCGGTCATTACCCGCACGAAGCCGAAGACGAGAAAGCCGAGCCTTTACCGCGTGCTGCTTCTCAACGACGACTATACGCCCATGGAGTTCGTGATCCACATTCTGGAGCGTTTCTTCCAGAAGGACCGGGAAGCGGCCACGCGGATCATGCTGCATGTGCATAATCATGGCGTAGGCGAGTGTGGGGTGTTCACCTACGAGGTTGCCGAAACCAAAGTGACACAGGTGATGGATTTCTCCCGCCAGCACCAGCACCCCCTGCAATGTGTCATGGAAAAGAAATGAGGAACGAACGTGCCAACATTTTCTGCAAGCCTTGAAAAGGCCCTCCATCAGGCACTGACCTACGCGAACGAGCGCCATCACGAATATGCGACGCTCGAACACCTTCTGCTGGCGCTGATCGACGACGGCGACGCGGCCGCCGTGATGGGCGCGTGCAACGTCAATCTCGACGTGCTGCGCAAGACGCTGACCGACTATGTCGACGACGAGCTGGCCAATCTCGTCACCGGCTACGAGGAGGATTCCAAGCCGACATCCTCTTTCCAGCGCGTCATCCAGCGCGCGGTGATCCATGTCCAGTCGTCCGGCCGCGAGGAAGTGACCGGGGCCAACGTGCTCGTCGCCATCTTCGCCGAGCGCGAGAGCCATGCCGCCTATTTCCTGCAGGAGCAGGAGATGACGCGCTACGACGCCGTCAACTTCATCTCGCACGGCATCGGCAAGAGGCCCGGCTCGTCCGAGCAGCGCCAGGTGCGCGGCAGCGAGGAGGCGGATAACGAGCCGAAGCAGCAGCGGAACGGCAACAACGAGCAGGAGGAAACCGCCAAGAAGCAGGACGCGCTCACCGCCTATTGCGTCAACCTCAACGAGAAGGCCAAGGGCGGCAAGATCGACCCGCTGATCGGCCGCCACGCCGAGGTCAACCGGACGATCCAGGTGCTCTGCCGCCGCTCCAAGAACAACCCGCTCTATGTGGGCGATCCGGGCGTCGGCAAGACCGCCATCGCGGAAGGGCTCGCCAAGCGCATCGTCGAGGGCAAGGTGCCCGAGGCGCTGGCGGATGCCACGATCTTCTCGCTCGACATGGGCACGCTGCTTGCCGGCACGCGCTATCGCGGCGATTTCGAGGAGCGCCTGAAGCAGGTCGTCAAGGAACTGGAAGACTATCCCGGCGCGGTGCTGTTCATCGACGAGATCCATACGGTCATCGGCGCGGGCGCCACCTCCGGCGGCGCGATGGACGCCTCGAACCTCCTGAAGCCGGCGCTCTCCTCCGGGGCGATCCGCTGCATCGGCTCGACCACCTACAAGGAATACCGCCAGTTCTTCGAGAAGGACCGGGCGTTGGTGCGTCGCTTCCAGAAGATCGACGTCAACGAGCCGACCATCGACGACACGATCGCCATCATGAAGGGGCTGAAACCCTATTTCGAGGAGTATCACAAGCTGAAATACTCCAACGAGGCGATCAAGACGGCGGTGGAACTGTCGGCGCGCTACATCAACGACCGCAAGCTGCCGGACAAGGCGATCGACGTGATCGACGAGACCGGCGCGGCGCAGATGCTGCTGCCGGCCGGCAAGCGCCGCAAGCTGATCACCGAGAAGGAGATCGAGGCGACGATCGCCACCATGGCCCGCATTCCGCCCAAGACCGTCTCCAAGGACGACGAGCAGGTGCTCGCCAACCTGGAGAAGGAACTGCGCTCGGTCGTCTACGGCCAGGACCTCGCCATCGAGGCGCTGGCCTCGGCGATCAAGCTGTCGCGCGCCGGCCTTCGCGAGCCGAACAAGCCGATCGGCTGCTATCTGTTCTCCGGCCCGACCGGCGTCGGCAAGACCGAGGTCGCCAAGCAGCTCGCCAGCTCGCTCGGCGTGGAACTGCTGCGCTTCGACATGTCGGAATATATGGAGCGGCACACGGTCTCGCGCCTGCTCGGCGCGCCTCCCGGCTATGTCGGTTTCGACCAGGGCGGCCTTCTGACCGACGGCGTCGACCAGCATCCGCATTGCGTGCTGCTGCTGGACGAGATCGAGAAGGCGCATCCGGACCTCTACAACATCCTGTTGCAGGTCATGGATCACGGCTCGCTGACCGACCATAACGGCAAGAAGATCGACTTCCGCAACGTCATCCTGATCATGACGACCAATGCGGGCGCATCCGACATGGCCAAGGCCGCCATCGGCTTCGGCTCGTCCAAGCGCGAGGGCGAGGACATGGAGGCGATCAACCGCCTGTTCACGCCGGAATTCCGCAACCGCCTCGATGCGATCATCCCGTTCGGCTCGCTGCCGACGCCGGTCATCCATCAGGTCGTGCAGAAGTTCGTCATGCAGCTGGAAACGCAGCTGGCCGAGCGCAACGTCACCTTCGACCTCAAGCCGGAAGCGATCGCCTGGCTGGCGGAGAAGGGCTACGACGAGAAGATGGGCGCCCGTCCGCTGGCGCGCGTCATCCAGGAGAACATCAAGAAGAAGCTCGCCGACGAAATCCTCTTCGGCAAGCTCAAGAAGGGCGGCGTCGTCCGCGTCTCCGTCGGCCCGAAGGAAGACGGCTCGAAGGGCCTGATCCTCGACGCCGTGCCGGAGACGGCGCCGATCAAGCCGAAGGCCGAGATCGCGGAACGCCCCGCCAAGCAGGCAAAGCCGCGCAAGCCCAAGGAAACCGTCGCGGCCGAGGCGGCACCGGCCAAGGCCAAGTCGTCGAAGAAGGCGACTGAGGCCAAGAGCGAGGCGCCGAAGGACGAGCCGCCGCGCAAGTCCTCCAGCGCGGTTCCGAAGGTGCCGCGCAAGAAGTAACGGCTTTACACATCGATACCGGCCGGGCAGGAAACTGCCCGGCCTCGTTTTGTGACAACCTCTCTTTTGTCATGGTCGGCCTTGAGCCGACCATCCATCGCCCGTCGCGGAAATGGATCCTCGGCTCAAGGCCGAGGATGACCCTGTGGGTGGGGCATGGCTTGTCGATAGACAGGGGCAGAAAAGGTAGACAACTGCCCGGCTTTCTTTTGCTGCAAGAGACGTTTATGACTGCCGAGACCGCGCCAGAACCCCGATCCCAGACCCATTGGTTCCTCCTCGGCATGCGCGGCCTCTTCAGCCTTCCGGCCGTCATCCTGATGCTGTCCTTCGTCGGCTTCGCCGCCTTCACGGCGGAGGCGAAGGTGCCGGTCGAGCAGGTGATGTTCATGACCGGCATGATCTGGGCGCTGCCGGCCAAGGTGATCCTCGTCGGCTCCATGCTGTCGGGCGCCCATGTCGCGACGGCCTTCATCGCGGTGACGCTCTCCTCCGTGCGCATGATGCCGATGGTCGCCTCGCTGGTGCCGGAAATCCGCACCCGCCGCACGCCGACCTGGCTCCTGCTGATCCTCTCGCATTTCATCGCCATCACCGCCTGGGTCTTCGCCATGGAGCGGGTGCGCGACGTGCCGCGCCAAGGCCGCGTCGCCTTCTTCGCCGGCTTCGGCGTCACGCTGACGCTGACCAACATCGTGCTCGTCGGGCTAGCCTATGGCGCGGTCGCGGAGTTTCCGCCGCTCGTCTCGGGCTGCCTGTTCTTCCTGACGCCGGTCTATTTCCTCACCTCGATCTGGATTTCCGCGCGCCACCGCGTGATCTACTGGGCGCTCGGCGTCGGCCTTGCGCTCGGCTGGTTCTTCGCGGTAGTCGCGCCGCAATACGACATCCTGCTTGCCGGCCTCATCGGCGGCACGCTGGCCTGGTGGGGCGAGCGCCTGTTGCGCCGGCGGGAGGCCCGCCGATGAGCTTCGACGGCCTCTGGCCCTATCTCCACATCGCCATCGCCGGCTGGCTTGCGACGGACATCTGGCGCTGGGCGGGCGTGCTCGTCGGCAACCGCATCGACGAGAAGTCCGAGCTGCTGAACTGGGTGAGGGCGGTCGCCACGGCGCTGGTCGCGGCCGTCATCGCCAAGATGATCTTCTTCCCGACGGGAACGCTGGAGACCTCGCCGCTCTGGTTGCGGCTGGGTGCGGTGGTCGCGGGCGCGCTTGTCTTCTTCCTCGGCGGCCGCTTCCGGCAGATTTCAGGCATTGCCGCGGCCATGGCTTTCCTGGCCGCGGGTCTTGCCATCGTGGCGTCTGATCAGAGCGGCGAAAGGCCGACGCTCTGGCGCAGGTCGAAGCCGCCAGCGACGGGATAGCGCACGTTGCCGATCTTCCAGTCCTGGCCCTACTTCACGAAGTCGACCTCGACGGCCTTTTTCTCGCCGAAATTCGTCACGTCGGCGCGCACCAGGGCGCCGGTGTCGTTTTCCGAGACCAGCGACACGACCGCGGAGACCTTGTCGAAATCCTGCGCGTCGATGAAGAAATCGAAGCCGGGATGATTCTCGCCGGAAAGCTGCTCGGCGAGATCGGCGAGATAGGGCACGTCCTGCGGGCCGTTGCCGTTGTTGTCATAGGCGGCGTAGATCTTTTCCAGGATCTCTTCCGGCCGTTCCGCCGCGAAGGCGGGAAATGCCGGCAGCGCCGCGACGAGGGCGAGGCTCGCGAGGCCGATCAGGACGTTTCGGCGGGTGAGGCGGGCGGTCATTTCGCCAGCGCCTTCCTGAGCTTTTCCGCATTGGCCGCAAGCACGCCCTGGTCTTCCATCGCGCCGGAATGCGGCTTCAGCGGCAAGCCCTCGATGCGCGGGATGACGTGGAAATGCAGGTGATAGACGGTCTGGCCGGCGGCCGGCTCGTTGAACTGGATGACCGTGACGCCGTCGGCCTCGAAGGCTTCCTTGGCGGCGACCGCCACCTTCTGCACCACCGGCATGAGGCGGGCGAGGGTTTCCGGGTCGGCGTCGAGGATATTGCGCGACGGGGTTTTGGGGATGACGAGCGTGTGGCCGTTCGCCTGCGGCATGACATCCATGAAGGCGACGGCGTGCTCGTCCTCGTAGACGCGGTGCGAGGGGATTTCGCCGCGCAGGATCTTGGCGAAGATATTGTTGGTGTCGTAGGCGCTCATGCTCGTCTCCCGGTGTTGTCAGTCCTGGTTTTCGTCCCGGCGGAAGGGGCCGTGCTCGGCAAGATATTCGCCCATCATCTCCACGTCCCGGCGCTCGCGCTCGAGATAGTCGGCGACGGTGCGGCGCAGGCCCGCATGGGCGATGTAATGGGCGGAATGGGTTGTGACGGGCCGGTAGCCGCGCGCCAGCTTGTGCTCGCCCTGCGCGCCGGCCTCGACGCGCGCCAGGCCCTTCTCGATCGCAAAATCGATGGCCTGATGGTAGCACACCTCGAAATGCAGGAAGGGGTGATCCTCGATGCAGCCCCAGTGGCGGCCGAAGAGCGTGTCGCCGCCGATGAAGTTGATCGCGCCGGCGATGTAGCGGCCGCCGCGCCGGGCCATGACGAGCAGGATGTCGTCCGCCATGCGCTCGCCGATCAGGCTGTAGAAGCGACGGTTGAGATAGGGCCGGCCCCATTTGCGGCTGCCGGTGTCCATGTAGAAGGCGAAGAACTGGTCCCAGATGCCTTCCGTCAGGTCCTTGCCCGTCAGCCAGTCGATCTCGATGCCGTGCTCCAGCGCCGCGCGGCGCTCCTTCTTCAGCGCCTTGCGCTTGCGGGAGGCGAGCGTTGCGAGGAAGTCGTCATAGGAGCCGTAGCCGGCATTGAGGAAATGGAACTGCTGGTCCGTGCGGTGCAGGTAGCCGGCCGCCTCGAAGACCGGCATTTCCGCCTCCGGCACGAAGGTCGCATGGGCGGAGGACGCACCGTGCCGGCGGCAAAGCTCCTTGAAGCCCTCGGCAAGCCCGGCCTGTATCTCGACGGCGGGCCGGCCGCCCAGGTGCAGAAGGCGCGGGCCGGTCGCGGGCGTGAAGGGGATCGAGGCCTGCAGCTTGGGATAATAGCGCCCGCCGGCGCGCTCGAAGGCGTCGGCCCAGCCGTGGTCGAAGACATATTCGCCCTGGCTGTGGTTCTTGAGATAGGCGGGCAGGGCGCCGAGCAGCCCGCCGTCGTCGTCCTCCAGCAGGAGGTGCTGGCCGAGCCAGCCGGTCTCGGCGACTGCGGAGCCCGATTCCTCCAGCGCGGAAAGGAAGGCGTGGCTGACGAAGGGGTTGTAGGGCGCGTCGGCACCGGCGCTGGAGGCGCCGGCAAGCCGCCCCCAGTCCTCCGCCGCGATATCGGCGAAGCTCGTCTCGACACGGATGCGCACCGCCCTCGCCATGGTCAGGCGGTCAGCGGCTCGCGGGGATCGAAGCCCTCGAAGGTCATCTGGTCCGCGTTGTCGGCCGTGATCGTGCGCGCCTCGTCGTCGCGCACGGTCCAGGTGATGATCTTGACGCCGAGGTCGCGCTGGCGGCTGATGAAGGCGTTCGGCAGGTGGCCGTAATGATAGGAGACGAAGTCGAGGCCGAGCTGCATCGCCTCCTCGTGCGCGGCGAAATTCTCCGGGCGCTGGCCTTCCGCCGTCAGGCCGACGGGGCGGTTCGTGCCGATCTCCCTGAGGTCCTTCAGCAGCCAGTGGTCGAAGCTCATCAGCGCGACGGGACCGTCGTAATCCTCGATGGCGTCGAGCACGGCCATGGCGAAGCCGTCGTCGTCGCCCCTGCGGCCTTTCAGCTCCAGCACCAGCGGCACGCGGCCCTTGACGAGGTCGAGGAGCTGGCGAAGCGTCGGAATACGGTCCGCCGTGCCGCCGATGGTCAAGAGGCCGAGCTCGGCGGCGGTGCGCCGGCGCACGTCCCCCTCGATGCCGCACAGGCGCTTCAGGTCGTCGTCATGGAAGACGACCGGAATGGCGTCGGCCGAATATTGCAGGTCGCATTCGATGGCAAAGCCGGCATCGGCCGCGCGGGCGAAGGCGGAGAGCGTGTTTTCCCAGACGGCCCGGTTGAGGTCGTGATAGCCGCGATGGGCGATCGGCCGCTCGGTCAGCCAGTTGAACTTGTGCATCAGGCGATTTCCATGATGGCGTCGATCTCGACGGCGGCGTTGAGCGGCAGCGAAGCCATGCCGACGGCGGCGCGGGCGTGTTTTCCCGCTTCACCCAGCGCGCCGACGAGGAAGTTCGACGCGCCGTTGATGACGAGATGCTGCTCGACGAAATCGGGCGTGGAGGCGACGAAGCCGTTGATCTTGATGATGCGCTGGATGCGCGAGAGGTCGCCGAGCGCGGCCTTCGCCTGGGCGAGGAGGCCGAGGGCGCAGAGTTCCGCCGCTTTCTGGCCACCGGCGACGTCTACAGTCTTGCCGAGATGACCGGTATAGGCGAGCTTGCCGTCCAGCATCGGCAGCTGGCCGGAAATATGGAGCATATTGCCGCTGATGACGAAGGGCACGTAGTTGGCCGCGGGCGCCGCAGCCACGGGAATGTCGTAGCCCAGTTCCTTGATGCGTTCCTCGATTTCGGCGGACATTGCGCTCTCCATGCTCGGCTGTGAGGTTTCTTGCGGCAAGGCGTGGATATTGCCTCGCTTTTGCCGAAAGAGTTCATATAACATCGCCACCGGATTCAACAGGAGGAAACGGATGTTTCGTTCAGCCCTTGTCGCGGCTCTTCTGGCCGGGGCATGCTTCGCCGGCAGCGCCTTTGCCAATTCGGCGAGCGGGCTTGCGCCGCACCGCGCCGTCTACGACCTCAAGCTCAAGGATGCGACCGAGCGTTCCGGCATCGCCGGCATGTATGGCCGCATGGTCTACGAGTTCAACGGCAGCCCCTGCGACGGCTACACGGTGAGCTTCCGCTTCGTCACCCAGGTCAATACCGGCGAGGAGACGCGGCTGACCGACCAGCAGACGACGACCTACGAGGACCTCAAGGGCGGCAGCTTCCGCTTCCTCACCCGCTCCTTCACCGACGAGAAGCTGGACAAGGAAGTGCGCGGCTCCGCCCACGAGGACAAGAAGGGCGTCAGCGTCGACCTGACCTCGCCGGACACGCGGCAGGTCGAACTTGCCGCCAGCCGCTTCCCGACCGAGCATATGCTGGAGGTCATCGATCACGCCAAGAAGGGCGAGCGCTTCTTCGAATCGCGCATCTTCGACGGCTCGGATTCGGGCGACAAGACGCTGATGACCACGGCCGTCGTCGGCAAGAAGGAAAAGCCGAAGGCCGGGGACGTCGACGCCGACAAGGCGGGCAGCTTCGCCAAGCAGGACTTCTGGCCGGTCTCCATCGCCTATTACAACGACACCGGCGAGGGCGACGCGCTGCCGGTCTACCGCATGTCCTTCAAGCTCTACGAGAACGGCATCACCCGGGACCTCACCATG
Organism: Shinella sp.; assembly: GCA_039812945.1. Lineage (GTDB taxonomy): Bacteria > Pseudomonadota > Alphaproteobacteria > Rhizobiales > Rhizobiaceae > Shinella. Next base: position 3,578 of record JBDHSZ010000049.1, on the reverse strand, counting down.
GACTACGGCGAGTTCGTGCTGAGCGGCAAGCTCGCCAAGCTGGAGATGTTCAAGCCGCAGGAGTGCAAGTAAGCGCGCTTTTGCCGGTTTTTTGCCTTCTGCCCTTGATTTGCCGGGAAACTGCGGTTAAGGGGCAGCCATTCCACACGTGAGGCATGGGATCGTCCGGGAGAAATCCGGGCTGTTCCGCCGGTGGCGTTTCCGAAGGAAGCGCTGTTCGCCTTGCGGAGGTTCAACCGGAAAAGGATGACTAGGCATGGCATTGCCCGATTTCTCCATGCGCCAGCTTCTCGAAGCTGGTGTTCACTTCGGCCACCAGACGCACCGCTGGAACCCGAAGATGAAGCCGTATATCTTCGGCGACCGCAACAACGTCCACATCATCGACCTGGCGCAGACCGTTCCGCTGCTGTCGCGCGCCCTTCAGGTCGTGTCCGACACCGTCGCCGGCGGCGGCCGCGTGCTCTTCGTCGGCACGAAGCGCCAGGCTTCCGAGATCATCGCCGACGCCGCCAAGCGTTCGGCCCAGTACTATGTCAACTCCCGCTGGCTCGGCGGCATGCTGACGAACTGGAAGACGATCTCCAACTCGATCCAGCGCCTGCGCAAGCTCGACGAGATCCTCAACTCGGAAGGCTCCGGCTATTCCAAGAAGGAACGCCTGAACCTCGAGCGCGAGCGTGAGAAGCTCGACAAGGCCCTCGGCGGTATCCGCGACATGGGCGGCACGCCGGACCTGATGTTCATCATCGACACCAACAAGGAGTCGATCGCGATCCAGGAAGCCAAGCGTCTCGGCATCCCGGTCGTCGCCATCATCGACTCGAACTGCGATCCTGACCCGATCGACTTCCCGATCCCCGGCAACGACGACGCCTCGCGCGCCATCTCGCTCTACTGCGACCTGATCGCCCGCGCCGCCATCGACGGCATCGCGCGCCAGCAGGGCGCCTCGGGCCGCGACCTCGGCGCCTCCGCCGAAGTTCCGGTCGAGCCGGCTCTCGAAGCCGAAGCGTAAGGCCAGGGCCGGAGCGAGCCTTTCGCTCCCGCTTTCCCATCCAGCCGAGGCCAGAGAGACGATCCCTGGCCTCGGTTCGTTTGAAGATCCCGTCCGCCCGAGATTTCCGGCGGCACGCAACAAACCGACAAGAGGCTCACAATGGCTGAAATCACCGCTGCACTGGTGAAGGAACTGCGCGAGAAGTCCGGCGCAGGCATGATGGACTGCAAGAAGGCGCTGGCCGAGAACAACGGCGACATCGAAGCGGCGATCGACTGGCTGCGCGCCAAGGGCATCGCGAAGGCCGACAAGAAGTCGGGCCGCACCGCCGCCGAAGGCCTCATCGGCGTCGCCAGCGCCGGCACCAAGGCCGTCGTCGTCGAGGTCAACTCCGAGACCGACTTCGTCGCCCGCAACGACGCCTTCCAGGCCATGGTCCGCGGCGTCGCCGAAGTGGCGCTGACCACCGACGGCACCGTCGAGGCCGTTGGCGCCGCCATCTATCCGGCGACCGGCAAGACCGTCACCGACACGATCAAGGACGCCGTCGCCACCATCGGCGAGAACATGAACCTGCGCCGCTCGGCAGCCCTGTCGGTCGAGGACGGCGTCGTCGCGACCTATATCCACAATGCCGCCGCCGAAGGCCTCGGCAAGCTCGGCGTGCTCGTCGCGCTGAAGTCGACCGGCGACAAGGAAGCCCTGAACGCCATCGGCCGCCAGGTCGCCATGCACATCGCCGCGACCGCGCCGCTCGCCATCCGCGCCGAGGAAGTCGACGCCGCCGTTGCGGAACGCGAGCGCAACGTCTTCATCGAGCAGTCGCGCGCCTCGGGCAAGCCGGACAACATCATCGAGAAGATGGTCGAAGGCCGCATGCGCAAGTTCTTCGAGGAAGTCGCCCTGCTCTCGCAGGCCTTCGTCATGAACCCCGACCTCACGGTCGGCGCTGCCGTCAAGGAAGCGGAAAAGGCCGTCGGCGCGCCGATCGAAGTCACCGGCATGGCCCGCCTCCTGCTCGGCGAAGGCGTCGAGAAGGAAGAGACGGACTTCGCCGCCGAAGTCGCGGCTGCCGCCAAGGGCTGATTTTCTTATATCCCGCTTGGGAAAAGGCGAGGGCGCCGCGTGACAACGCGGCGCCCTTCGTGTATCCGGCTTGCCGAAATGCCTGCCCCGAAATTCCTCTGCGGCCAAGGCTGCCGGTTTTCCCCTGGCGGCCGGATCGGGCGAGCAGGCGCCCGCATTCAGGAGCGACAATGACTGCCAAGCCAATCTACAAACGTGTTCTGCTGAAAGCCTCCGGCGAGGCGCTGATGGGTTCGCAGGGCTTCGGCATCGACGTCGCCGTGGCCGACCGCATCGCCTCGGACATCGCCCAGGCCCGCGCGCTCGGCGTCGAGGTCGGCGTCGTCGTCGGCGGCGGCAACATATTCCGCGGCGTCGCCGTCGCCTCCAAGGGCGGCGACCGCGTCACCGGCGACCACATGGGCATGCTGGCGACCGTCATCAACGCGCTGGCGCTGGCGACCTCGCTGCGCAAGCTCGACATCGACACCGTCGTCCTCTCGGCCATCGCCATGCCGGAGATCTGCGAGAGCTTCTCGCAGCGCGCGACGCTCTACCATCTCTCGCTCGGCCGCGTGGTGATCTTCGCCGGCGGCACGGGCAATCCGTTCTTCACGACCGACTCGGCCGCGGCGCTCCGCGCCGCCGAGATGGGCGCGGAGGCGATCTTCAAGGGTACGCAGGTCGACGGCATCTATTCCGCCGATCCGAAGAAGGACCCGACCGCCACCCGCTTCGACCGCCTGACGCACAGCGCGGTGCTGGAGAAGGGCCTTGCCGTCATGGACGTCGCGGCCGTCGCGCTGGCGCGCGAGAATTCCATCCCGATCATCGTCTTCTCCATCCATGAAAAGGGCGGATTTGCCGAAATATTGACCGGCGGCGGACGCGGGACCATCGTAACCGACAACTGATTCTGGAGGCGCGCACGTCTCTTGCGTGCAGCCACGACTGAAAACGGGAGTATTCCGATGAGTGAAGGTATCGACCTCAAAGAACTGAAGCGCCGCATGGACGGCGCGATCAGCGCGTTCAAGAACGACATCGCCTCGCTGCGCACCGGCCGCGCCTCGGCCAACGTGCTCGATCCGGTGCAGGTCGAAGCCTACGGTTCGCGCGTGCCGCTGAACCAGGTCGCCAACATCTCCGTTCCCGAGCCGCGCATGCTGTCGGTCTCCGTCTGGGACAAGGGCATGGTCGGCGCGGTCGAGCGCGGCATCCGCGAATCGAATCTCGGCCTCAACCCGATCATCGACGGCCAGAACCTGCGCATCCCGCTGCCCGAGCTCAACGAGGAGCGCCGCAAGTCGCTCGTCAAGGTCGCCCATGACTATGCCGAAAAGGCCAAGGTGGCGATCCGCCACGTGCGCCGCGACGGCATGGACGACCTCAAGAAGGCCGAAAAGGACGGCGACATCGGCCAGGACACGAGCCGCAGCCAGTCGGAAAAGGTGCAGAAGATGACGGACGAGGTGATTTTGGACGTCGATCGCTTGCTTGCCGAGAAGGAAAA
>JBDHSZ010000048.1:0-20703 GCA_039812945.1 Shinella sp. | reverse complement strand
TCCGTGACGGTTGCCCTCTGGCGATCTGATTTGTCGGTTCCCGGCATGTTCCCCCCTTCACACTCCTGTGGGCGATAGGCCCATGGCTGTTGTCTTCTATATTGCCGCATGGCTAGGGTGACACCACTTTTTTCCGAAGAACAGACTCTACATTTCAGAAGAAACAGAATCTCCGTGAACGATAAGATCGCGTGCCAGACCGATATCCTGTCGACGGCCGAACTCGCCAGCGAGGCAAGCCGCGCCTCGGCGACGCCGATGATGGAGCAGTATATCGAGATCAAGGCGGCCAACCCGGACAGCATGCTGTTCTACCGCATGGGCGACTTCTACGAGCTGTTCTTCGAGGACGCGGTGGACGCCTCGCGCGCCCTCGGCATCACGCTGACGAAGCGCGGCCAGCATATGGGCCTCGATATCCCGATGTGCGGCGTGCCGGTCCATGCGGCGGACGATTACCTGCAGAAGCTGATCGCCGTCGGCTTCCGCGTCGCCGTCTGCGAGCAGGTCGAGGACCCGGCGGAGGCGAAGAAGCGCGGCTCGAAATCCGTGGTGCGCCGCGATGTCGTGCGCCTCGTCACGCCCGGCACGCTGACCGAGGAGAAGCTGCTCTCCCCGTCGGACGCCAACTACCTGATGGCCGTCGTGCGCATTCGCGGCGGGGCGGAGCCGGCCATGGCGCTCGCCTGGATCGACATCTCCACCGGCATCTTCCGCCTGTCGGAGACGGGGCAGGGCCAGCTTCTCGCCGATATCCTGCGCATCGATCCGCGCGAGCTGATCGTGCCGGACACGCTGTTCCACGATCCGGATTTCCGCCCCGTGCTGGACGTCGTCGGCCGTGTGGCCGTGCCGCAGCCGGCCGTGCTGTTCGACAGCGCGACGGCGGAGGGCCGCATCGCCCGCTATTTCGGCGTCTCGACGCTCGACGGCTTCGGCGCCTTCTCGCGCGCCGAGCTGGCCGCCGCCTCCGCCGCGATCTCCTATGTCGAGAAGACCCAGATCGCCGAGCGCCCGCCGCTCGGCCGGCCGGAGCGCGAAAGCTCGGCCTCCACGCTCTTCATCGATCCGGCGACGCGCACCAATCTCGAGCTGGTGCGCACGCAGTCGGGCGAGCGCGCGGGCACGCTGCTGAAGGCCATCGATCGCACCGTCACCAGCGGCGGCGCGCGGCTTCTCGCCGAACGGCTGATGTCGCCGCTGACCGATCCCAAGGCCATCGACACCCGGCTCGATTCGATTTCGACGCTCGCCGACCGCCCCTCCTTCTGCGAGGACCTGCGCCGCGCGCTGAAGCATCTGCCCGACATGCCGCGCGCCCTGTCGCGCATCGCGCTCGGCCGCGGCGGCCCGCGCGATCTCGGCGCGATCCTGCAAGGCCTCACGGCCTCCGCCGATATCGCCGGGCTGATGGTGGTGGAGGACCTCGACGGCGAGCTTGCCGCCGCCCGCTCGGCCATCGCCGCGCTGCCCATCGACCTGTCGCACCGCCTCGCCGTGATGCTCGCCGACGAGCTGCCGCTCCTCAAGCGCGACGGCGGCTTCATCCGCGAGGGGGCGGACGGCGAGCTGGACGAGATGCGCGCGCTGCGCGACCAGTCGCGCCGCGTCATCGCCGGCCTGCAACTGCAATATGCCGAGGAGACGGGCGTCAAGTCGCTGAAGATCAAGCACAACAACGTGCTCGGCTACTTCATCGAGGTCTCCGCCGGCAACGCCTCGGCGCTGACGGAGGGCGACGAGGCGAAGGCCCGCTTCATCCACCGCCAGACCATGGCCGGCGCGATGCGTTTCACGACGACGGCGCTGTCCGAACTCGAAACCAAGATCGCCAACGCCGCCGACCGGGCGCTCGCCATCGAGCTTGCCGCCTTCGACGGGCTGGTCGAGGCGGTGCTCGCCGAGGCCGAGTCCATCAAGGCGGCGGCGCGGGCGCTCGCGGTGGTCGACGTCTCGGTGGGGCTCGCGGCGCTCGCCGAGGAGCAGGCCTATTGCCGGCCCGTCGTGGACGGCTCCACCATGTTCGCCATTGTCGGCGGGCGGCATCCGGTGGTGGAGCAGGCGCTGCGCCGCCAGCAGGCCGCCGCCTTCGTCGCCAATTCCTGCGACCTCTCGCCGGCGGACGGCAAGGGCCACGGCGCGATCTGGCTGCTGACCGGCCCCAATATGGGCGGCAAGTCGACCTTCCTGCGCCAGAACGCCCTCATCGCCATCCTCGCCCAGATGGGCGCCTATGTGCCGGCCGAAAGCGCCCATATCGGCGTCGTCGACCGCCTGTTCTCGCGCGTCGGCGCCTCGGACGACCTGGCGCGCGGCCGCTCCACCTTCATGGTCGAGATGGTCGAGACGGCGGCGATCCTCAACCAGGCGACCGACCGCTCGCTGGTCATCCTCGACGAGATCGGCCGCGGCACGGCGACCTTCGACGGCCTCTCCATCGCCTGGGCCGCCGTCGAGCACCTGCACGAGGCCAATTGCTGCCGCGGCCTCTTCGCCACCCATTTCCACGAACTGACCGTGCTGTCGGAAAAGCTCGCCCGCCTTTCCAACGCCACGATGCGCGTCAAGGAATGGGATGGCGAGGTCATCTTCCTGCATGAGGTCGGCCCCGGCGCGGCGGACCGCTCCTACGGCATCCAGGTGGCGCGGCTCGCGGGGCTTCCGCCCTCGGTGGTGGCGCGCGCCAAGGACGTGCTCGCCAAGCTGGAGGATGCCGACCGCAAGAACCCGGCGAGCCAGCTCATCGACGACCTGCCGCTGTTCCAGGTCGCGGTGCGCCGCGAGGAGGCGCAGCGCAGCGGCCCGTCGAAGGTCGAGGAACTGGTCAAGGGCCTGAGCCCCGACGACATGACGCCGCGCGAGGCGCTGGATGCGCTCTATGCGCTGAAGAAAGAGCTTGGCAAAGCCTAGCGGCGCGGATCATTGTCCTGCCATGCTGAAAGGGTCTATAGGCATGCGAACCGAACGGGCGATCGACGACAAGCGGGACGCAGGCCGGCATCCGATGGAAAAGAAGCTTCTGCCGCCGGCCGAATCCGGCCTTCTCGACGTGGCGGCGCTGCGCGCGCGCTGCGAGTTCATCGCCAGCACCAATGCCGATTACCGCGACCGCATGCGCCGCGAGCTGCTCGCCGAGTTCAAGAAGGTCAACACGAGCGGCCGCGAGCGGGCCCGCGAACTGCTCTTCGCGGATGGCAGCGGCCTGCAATGCGCCGCGCGCATCTCCTGGTTGCAGGACCAGCTCATCGCCGTCCTGCACGATTTCGCCCTCAACCATGTCTTCAGCGCCGGCCAGGCCCCGCCCGCCGCGCGCATCACCGTCACGGCCGTCGGCGGCTACGGCCGCGGCACGCTGGCGCCGGGCTCAGATATCGACCTGCTCTTCCTCCTGCCGGCAAAGCCTGCCCCCTGGAGCGAGCCGGCCATCGAGTTCATGCTCTATATCCTGTGGGATCTCGGCTTCAAGGTCGGCCACGCCACGCGCAATCTGGAGGAATGCATCCAGCTCTCCAAGGGCGACATGACCATCCGCACGGCGACCCTCGAGGCGCGCTACATCTGCGGCTCCGTGGCGCTGTTCGAGGAGATGGCCGTGCGCTTCGACCGCGAGATCGTGCGCGGCACCGGCCCGGAATTCATCGCGGCCAAGCTTGCCGAGCGCGACGAGCGCCACCGCAAGGCCGGTGACACGCGCTACCTCGTCGAGCCGAACGTCAAGGAGGGCAAGGGCGGGCTTCGCGACCTGCACACGCTGTTCTGGATCGCCAAGTATTTCTACCATATCCGCGATCCCGCCGAGCTGGTGAAGCTCGGCGTCCTCTCCCGGCAGGAATACAAGCTCTTCCGCAAGGCCGACGATTTCCTCTGGGCGGTGCGCTGCCACATGCATTTCCTGACGGGCAAGGCCGAGGAGCGCCTGTCCTTCGACATCCAGCGCGAGATCGCCGAATGCCTCGGCTACCAGCCGCATCCGGGCCTGTCCGCCGTCGAGCGCTTCATGAAGCACTATTTCCTCGTCGCCAAGGACGTCGGCGACCTGACGCGCATCTTCTGCGCCACGCTGGAGGACCAGCAGGCCAAGGAAGCCCCCGGCCTCACCGCCGCCCTCAGCCGCTTCACCCGGCGCGCGCGAAAGATCGCCGGCACGCTGGATTTCCTGGAGGATCGCGGCCGCATCACCATCGCCGACCCCGACGTCTTCAGGCGCGACCCGGTCAACCTCATCCGCCTCTTCCACATCGCCGATATCAACGGGCTGGAGTTCCATCCCGATGCGCTGAAACAGGTCACGCGCTCGCTGAAGCTCGTCAACGCGGCGCTGCGCGAGGACGAGGAGGCGAACCGCCTGTTCCTCTCCATCCTCACCTCGCCGCGCAATCCGGCGCTGCTGTTGCGCCGCATGAACGAATCGGGCGTGCTCGGCCGCTTCATCCCGGATTTCGGCAAGATCGTCGCGATGATGCAGTTCAACATGTATCATCACTACACGGTCGACGAGCACCTGATCCGCTCCGTCGGCGTGCTCGCCGGCATCGATCAGGGCCGCGAGAAGGACGCCCATCCGCTGAGCTACCAGGTGATGCCGAGCATCGAGGACCGCATCCCGCTCTATGTCGCGGTGCTGCTGCACGACATCGCCAAGGGCCGCCCGGAGGACCATTCCGTGGCGGGCGCCAAGGTGGCGCGCAAGCTTTGCCCGCGCTTCGGCCTGACGCCGAAGCAGACGGAACTGGTCGTCTGGCTGATCGAGGAGCATCTCACCATGTCGATGGTCGCCCAGACCCGCGACCTCAACGACCGCAAGACCATCGTCGATTTCGCCGACAAGGTGCAGTCGATGGAGCGGCTGAAGATGCTGCTGGTGCTGACGGTCTGCGATATCCGCGCCGTCGGCCCGGGTGTCTGGAACGGCTGGAAGGGCCAGCTCCTGCGCACGCTCTATTACGAGACCGAGCTGCTCATTTCCGGCGGCTTCTCCGAGCTGTCGCGCAAGGAGCGCGCCCAGGCCGCCCGCGAGATGCTGTCCGAGACGCTGCCGGCCGACTGGAGCCAGCAGGACCGCAAGACCTATGCGCGCCTGCACTACGAGCCCTATCTGCTGACGGTCTCGCTGGAGGACCAGGTGCGCCACACCGCCTTCATCCGCGAGACGGACAGGGCGGGGCAAACGCTCGCCACCATGGTGCGCACCCATTCCTTCCACGCCATCACCGAGATCACGGTGCTCTCGCCGGACCATCCGCGCCTCCTGACGGTGATCGCCGGGGCCTGCGCGGCGGCGGGGGCGAACATCGTCGACGCGCAGATCTTCACCACCTCGGACGGCCGCGCGCTGGACACCATCCTCGTCAACCGCGAGTTCCCCGACGATGCGGACGAGATGCGCCGCGCCGGCACGATCGGCCGGATGATCGAGGACGTGCTGTCCGGCCGCAAGCACCTGCCGGAGGTCATCGCCACGCGCGCGAAAAGCCGCAGGCGCAGCCGCACCTTCACGGTCTCGCCGGCCGTCACCATCTCCAACACGCTGTCGAACAAGTTCACCGTCATCGAGATCGAGTGCCTCGACCGGCCGGGCCTGCTCTCGGAGGTGACGGCGGTCCTCTCCGACCTCTCGCTCGACATCGCCTCGGCGCATATCACCACCTTCGGCGAGAAGGTCATCGACACCTTCTACGTCACCGACCTCGTCGGCCAGAAGGTCACCAACGAAAACCGGCAGGCCAATATCGTCGCGCGGCTGAAGGCCGTCATGGCCGACGAGGCGGACGAACTGCGCGACCGCATGCCGTCAGGCATGATCGCCCCCGTTCCCGCCGTGGCGAAGAGGATCAGGACAGAACAATGAGTCTGGTGAAAAAATTCGCGACCGTGGGCGGCGCGACGCTCGGCAGCCGCGTGCTCGGCTTCGCCCGCGAGACGCTGATGGCCGCGGCGCTGGGCACGGGGCCGATGGCCGACGCCTTCTACGCCGCCTTCCGCTTCCCGAACCTCTTCCGCCGGCTCTTCGCGGAAGGCGCGTTCAACGCCGCCTTCGTGCCGCTCTTCGCCAAGGAGATCGAGGCCGACGGCATCGACGGCGCCAAGCGTTTTTCGGAAGAGGTCTTCGGCGTCCTCTTCACCGTGCTCCTGATGCTGACCATCGCGATGGAGCTTTCCATGCCGCTCATCGTCGCCTGGGTCATCGCGCCCGGCTTCGTGGGCGATACGGAGAAGTTCGACGTCACGGTCAAGCTGGCCGCCGTCATGTTCCCCTATCTCATGTGCATGTCGCTGACGGCCATGCTGTCGGGCATGCTGAATTCGCTGCATCACTATTTCGCCGCCGCCGTCGCCCCGGTCTTCCTCAACGTCGTCTTGATCGGCGCGCTCGGCTACGGGCTCTGGCAGGGCGCGTCCCCGCTGGAGACGGCCTGGTATCTCTCCTGGGGCGTGCTGGCCGCCGGCCTGTTGCAGATGGCGGTGCTCTATGCCGGCGTGCGCCATGCCGGCATGAAGATCGGCTTTCGCCGCCCGCGCATGACGCCGAACGTCAAGCGCCTGCTCTGGCTCGCCTTCCCGGCGGCGATCACCGGCGGCATCACCCAGATCAACCAGCTCATCGGCCAGATGATCGCCTCCACCAAGGACGGCGCGATCTCCGCCCTGCAATATGCCGACCGCGTCTACCAGTTGCCGCTCGGCGTCGTCGGCATCGCCGTCGGCGTGGTGCTGCTGCCGGAGCTGGCGCGGGCGCTGAAGGCCGGCCACGAGCGCGAGGCCGGCAACCTGCAGAACCGCTCGATGGAATTCGTGCTCTTCCTGACGCTGCCGGCCGCCGCCGCCCTCTGGGTGATCTCCGACGAGATCGTCCGCGTTCTCTACGAGCGCGGCGCCTTCGGCCCCGAGACGACCTCCGTCGTCGCCGGCACGCTCGCCATCTACGGCCTCGGCCTGCCCGGCTTCGTGATGATCAAGGCGCTGAACCCCGGCTTCTTCGCCCGCGAGGACACGAAAACGCCGATGCGCATCACCATGGCCTCGGTGGTCGTCAACTGCGTCCTGGCCGTCTCGCTCTTCCCGCTGTTCCACGAGCGCGGCATCGCCACCGCCGAGGCCGTCTCCGGCTGGCTGACGGCGCTCATGCTCTTCGTCACGCTGCTGCGCCGCGGCCACTGGCCGCTCGACAAGGCGCTTGTCTCGCGCGTCGCGCGGCTGATCGCGGCCGCCGTCGTCATGGCCGTGACGCTGGAATATGCCTCCGGCTACCTTGCCGCCTATCTCGGCTCGGCCGCGCCGCTCTACGAGCGCATCGGGGCGCTCGGGGCGCTGGTCGCGCTCGCCATGGTCGTCTATTTCGCCGTCGCCTTTCTCATCGGCGGGGCGGACCTCGGCATGATCCGCCGCAACGTGAAGCGCAAGCCGAAAGCCGCCCCGACGGAATAGGGCTCAGCGCGCATTGTGCCGCGCGCGGTGCGTCAGCCGCGCAAGCCCGCCGCCGCAATGGCGCCAGCGCCGCTTCGGCCCGACATCGACATGCACGATGCCGTTGCAATAGGTGCCGATGCCGCCGGCGGCCGGGGCCGACTTCGCCGCCGCGAGGATCCGTTTCACGGAGATACCGGGAATGCGGATATCGGCGGCAAGGCATTTGCGGTGGTACGAGCCGCGCCGACCGTTCGAGCGATGGCCCGAGGTGACGAGCGGCCGCCGGCCGACCACCCGCGCGATATGGGACAGGACGCCCCTCAGCCTGCCGGGAAAGCATCGGTGCCGCACGCGCGGCGTCTGGATCGCGTAGATTCCCGCCCCCGCGCCCTTGTCGGCCCTGGAGGCATGTTTATGGCTGCGGCCCGCCGTGGTCTCGGTCGCGAAGAGCGATGTCAGCGCGACGACGCAGGCAAGCAGGATGGAACCGTTCTTCTGCACGGGTCATCTCCGTTTTGCGCCCCTTCGTCACAAAACGGCCGATCGGGACCGGCCTTCCCCCCAAATCCCCGCCGGCAAGGAACGACCGGAAAATGTCTTTTATAAGGACTCCCTCATGAGCGTCGCCGCCCGCGCAGCGCCCTCTTGATCGCGGCCACCGCGCCGTGCATAAGCGCGACGTATTTTTCCGCAGTTCCGGCTGGACATCGCCCCGGAATTGCTCGTGCAACAGGGACCAGGCCCTCCACCCGCCTGAAGGAACACCGTCATGAGCGCATTCAAGCCTCTCGTCTTCTCCGGCGTCCAGCCGACCGGCAACCTCCATCTCGGCAACTATCTCGGCGCGATCCGCAAGTTCGTCGCCCTGCAGCAGGACAACGACTGCATCTATTGCGTCGTCGACCTGCACGCGCTCACCGCGCAGCTCGTGCACGAGGACATGCGGGGCCAGATCCGCTCCATCGCCGCCGCCTTCATCGCCTCCGGCATCGACCCGACGAAGCACATCGTCTTCAACCAATCCGCCGTGCCGCAGCATTCCGAGCTTGCCTGGATCTTCAACTGCGTGGCGCGCATCGGCTGGATGGAGCGCATGACGCAGTTCAAGGACAAGGCCGGCGGCAAGAACGCCGAGCAGGTTTCGCTCGGCCTGCTCGCCTATCCGAGCCTGATGGCCGCCGACATCCTCGTCTACCGCGCGACCCATGTCCCGGTCGGCGACGACCAGAAGCAGCACCTGGAGCTGACCCGCGACATCGCCCAGAAGTTCAACATCGATTTCGGCAGCCATATCCGCGAGGCCGGCACAGGCGTCGACATCGTCGTCGGCGAGGAGCCGGTGCACGCCTATTTCCCGATGGTCGAGCCGCTGATCGGCGGCCCGGCGCCGCGCGTCATGTCCTTGCGCGACGGCACGAAGAAGATGTCGAAGTCCGACGCCTCCGACCTCTCGCGCATCAACCTGCTCGACGACGCCGACACCATCTCCAAGAAGATCCGCAAGGCCAAGACCGACCCGGACGCCTTGCCGGGCGAGGTCGAGGGCCTGAAGGGCCGTCCCGAGGCGGAGAACCTCGTCGGCATCTATGCCGCGCTGTCCGACAAGTCGAAGGCCGACATCCTCGCCGAGTTCGGCGGCCAGCAGTTCTCCGTCTTCAAGCCGGCGCTGGTGGACCTTGCCGTCGAGGTGCTCGCGCCGATCTCCGGCGAGATGCGCCGCCTGATGGACGACACCAGCCATATCGACGCGATCCTCCGGGACGGCGGCGAAAGGGCGCGGGCAAGGGCCGAGAAAACCATGAAGGAAGTTCGCGACATCATCGGCTTTGTGCAGTAAGGTCGCCTCGAAAACGACCCCATATCAGGAGCGCGCATGGTTTCTCGCCGTCTTTCCCGCCTCGAAGGTCATCGCCGCAAGTTCCTTGCGGTCATCGACGACACGCCGGAATGCCAGCGTGCCGTCCACTATGCGGGAATGCGGGCGAAGAACTCCAACGGCGGCGTCGTCCTGCTCTATGTGATCGCCAACGGCGATTTCCAGCAATGGCTGGGCGTCGAGGAGATCATGCGGGCGGAAGCCCGCGAGGAGGCCGAGGCCGTGCTCGCCAAGGCGGCGCAGGCGCTGCGCGAGGCGATCGGCATCGAGCCGGAGACGGTGATCCGCGAGGGCGTCGCCAGCGAGGAGATCAACGGCCTCATCGAGGAGGACCGCGACATCGCGATCCTCGTGCTGGCCGCCGGTTCCGCCAAGGAAGGGCCGGGGCCGCTGGTGACCTCGCTCGCCAGCCGCGCGCAGGCCTTCCCCATCCCGGTGACGGTCATCCCCGACCAGCTCACCGACGAGGAACTCGACGCCATGAGCTGACCTTGAAGAGCGGCGCGGAAAAGCCTATCTTCTTTTGAATTGTTCTAAATTTCTGCGGCCCGCCGCATGGAGAAAAAGATGTTCATCCAGACCGAAGCGACGCCGAACCCGGCCACCTTGAAGTTCCTGCCGGGCAAGGTGGTGCTGGAGACCGGCACCGCCGAGTTCCGCGACGAGACGGAGGCGCGCGCCGCTTCCCCGCTCGCCGCCCGCCTCTTCGCCATTCCCGGCGTCAAGGGCGTGTTCCTCGGCTACGATTTCATCACCGTCACCAAGGACGACGCCGACTGGCAGCACATGAAGCCGGCCATCCTCGGCAACATCATGGAGCATTTCATGTCGGGCCAGCCGGTTCTCGCCGGCGGCGCGCTCGGCGGCGACGACGATGAGGAAGGCGAGTTCTTCGACGCGGGCGACGAGACCATCGTCGCCACCATCAAGGAGCTGCTCGACACGCGCGTCCGCCCGGCCGTGGCGCAGGATGGCGGCGACATCACCTTCAAGGGTTTCCGCGACGGCGTCGTCTACCTCAACATGAAGGGCGCCTGCTCGGGCTGCCCGTCCTCGACGGCGACGCTCAAGCACGGCGTCCAGAACCTTCTTCGCCATTTCGTACCGGAAGTGCAGGAAGTTGAAGCCGTCATGTAAGGCCCGCCCCGCGAAGGCAGGATGCCCGGCATGATCGTCCTTGCGATCGATACGGCGGGCACCGGCTGCCACGCGGCGCTCTATGATCCCGACCAGGATATCGTCCTCGGCGCCGCCGGCGCCGATATCGGCCGCGGCCATGCCGAGCGGCTGATGGAATTCGTCGATGCGGCGCTCGATGCCGCCGGCCTGGACATCAGGGCCATCGGCCGCATCGCCGTCACCGTCGGCCCCGGCTCCTTCACCGGCATCCGCGTCGGCGTCGCCGCCGCGCGCGGCCTCGCGCTGGCGCTCGGCGTTCCCGCCGTCGGCGTCTCCACCCTCGCCGCGCTCGCCGCCGGCCGCAAGGGACCGCTGCTGGTCGCCCTGGACGCCAAGCGCGGCGAGGTCTACTGGCAGCGTTTCGCCGCCGACGGCAGCGCGGCGACGCCCCCGGCCATCGCGCCCCTCGCCGAGGCGCGCGCCGTCGCCGCCGGCCATGACGGCGCGATCGCCGGCTCCGCCGCCCATCTCCTGCGCGACGGCGCGCCGCAGGACGCCGACGGCGTTTCCATCGCCGCCGTCGCCCGCCTCGGCGCAGGGCTCGACCCGCGCGACAACCAGCCGAAGCCGCTCTATCTGCGCGGTCCCGATGCCAAGCCGCAGGCGGGTTTCGCGATCCGGAGGGCCTGAATGTCGCTGGGCGATTATTTCACCCGCAAGGCGGCCTTCGAGATCTTCCCGCTCGAAACGGACGATGCCGGCATCGCCGCGGCCCTGCATCGCGCGCGCTTCGCCCGGCCGTGGGGCGACGACGAGTTCCATTCCCTGCTGTCGCAGGACACCGTCTTCGGCTTCCTGGCGCTGCGGGAAGGCGCGCTCGGCCGCACGGCGGGCGGCTTCGTGCTGGCCCGCGCGGCGGCCGGCGAGGCGGAGATCCTGACGATCGGCGTCGACGAGCGATTCGGCCGCTCCGGCCTCGGCTGGCGCCTGATGCTGGCGGCGCTGCGCGAGGCGAGGATGCGCGGCGCCGAGGACATCTTCCTCGAGGTCGACGAGGGCAATGCCGCGGCCCGCGGCCTCTATGCCAAGCTCGGCTTTTCCAAGGTCGGCGAACGCAAGGCCTATTACGCCGCCGCCGATGGCACCCGGTCCACGGCGCTTGTCATGCGGCGCGATCTTCGCTAGTCCCCTTTCGGGGAGCGGAACGAAGAGGGCAGGTCGCATGACGGACGCGGAGAAATCGCTGGAAGAGCTTTGTGTCGAGCGCGGCATGCGCATGACCGATCAGCGCCGCGTCATCGCGCGCGTGCTGGAGGCGTCCGCCGATCATCCCGACGTGGAGGAGCTCTACCGCCGCTCCTCCGCCGTCGACGCGCGCATCTCCATCTCCACCGTCTACCGCACGGTCAAGCTCTTCGAGGACGCCGGCATCATCGAGCGCCACGATTTCCGCGACGGCCGCTCGCGCTACGAGACCGTGCCGGACGAGCACCACGACCACCTGATCGACCTCAAGACCGGCCAGGTCATCGAGTTCCATTCGCCGGAGATCGAGGCCCTGCAGGAGCGCATCGCCCGCGAGCACGGCTTCAGGCTCGTCGATCACCGCCTGGAGCTCTACGGCGTTCCGCTCAAGGAGGGCGAGTGAGGCGATCGTCCTCAAGTCCCCCTGTGCCTGCCGGCATCTCCCCCACAAGGGGGGAGAATGTCAAAGGCTTGCTCATTCCTCCATCTTACACGCCGAGGGCGCTGCACGGTAAGCCCCTCCCCCTTGTGGGGAGGGGTTGGGGAGGGGCCTTCGCTCCCCCGCCGGTGATCGCGTGATCACCTGGCTGCGCATCGCCATCGGCATCGCCGTCCTGCTCGCGGTGACGCTCGTCCTGCTGCCGGTCCAGCTCGTCGGCCTGCGCTTCGACCTCAAGGTCCGCCGCTATCTCCCGCGCCTCTGGCACCGCGCCGCCTGCCGCATACTCGGCCTCAGGGTGCGC
This sequence comes from Shinella sp., assembly GCA_039812945.1. GTDB lineage: Bacteria > Pseudomonadota > Alphaproteobacteria > Rhizobiales > Rhizobiaceae > Shinella. Next base: position 8,313 of record JBDHSZ010000048.1, on the reverse strand, counting down.
GTGCACGGCACGCTGGAAAGAAGCCGTCCCCTGCTGATCGCCGCCAACCATGCCTCCTGGAAGGACATCATGGTGCTCGGCTCGCTCGCCGACGTCGTCTATATCGCGAAATCCGAGGTGAAGGGCTGGCCGGTCTTCGGCCTCCTCGCCCGCCTGCAGGCGACGATCTTCGTCGAGCGCGAGCAGCGCCAGAAGACCGGCGACCAGGTGGACGAGATCGCACGGCGCATGGCGGACGGCGAGATCGTCGTGCTCTTCCCGGAAGGCACCACCTCGGACGGCAACCGCCTGCTGGAGATAAAATCCTCGCTGTTCGGCGCCGCCGCCTCCGCCGTGCCGCATGCGCCGGAGGGCGTCGTGCATATCCAGCCCGTCTCCATCGCCTATACCGGCGTGCACGGCATGGCGATGGGCCGCTACCACCGCCCCATCGCCGCCTGGCCCGGCGATATCGCGCTGCTGCCCCATCTCCTCGGCATCGCGCGCGAAGGGGCGGTCGATGTCGACGTCGATTTCGGCGAGCGCGTCGACTACACGAAGGCGAGCAACCGCAAGCAGGTGAGCCGCGAGGTCGGCGCGCGCATCCGCGCCATGCTGGGCGCGCGGCTGCGCGGCCGATAGACGGCGCGACGGGGCTTCAATTTCCGGCCTTTTTCCACTATGGAAACGGCCATGAGCGAACAATCCCTCGTCACGCCCGCAGCCGATGCCAAGCCGGACACCCGCAAGGTCTTCGTCAAGACCTACGGCTGCCAGATGAACGTCTATGACAGCGAGCGCATGACGGACGCCCTGTCGAAGGACGGCTATCAGGCGACGGACGCGCTGGAGGAGGCCGACCTCGTCCTCCTCAACACCTGTCATATCCGCGAGAAGGCGGCGGAGAAGGTCTATTCCGAGCTCGGGCGCCTGCGCGAGATGAAGAAGGCCCGCGCCAAGAACGGCCGCGAGATGGTGATCGGCGTCACCGGCTGCGTCGCCCAGGCCGAGGGCAAGGAAATTCTACGACGCGCGCCCGCCGTCGATCTGGTGATCGGCCCGCAGACCTATCACCGCCTGCCCGAGGCGCTGCGCCGTGCCAAGGGCGGCGAGCGCGTCGTCGAGACGGATTACGCGCTGGAGGACAAGTTCGAGCACCTGCCCGCGCCGGAAAAGGCAAGGACCCGCGCGCGCGGCGTCACCGCCTTCCTCACCGTGCAGGAAGGCTGCGACAAGTTCTGCACCTTCTGCGTGGTGCCCTATACGCGCGGCTCGGAGGTCTCCCGCCCGGTCGCCCAGATCGTCGCCGAGGCAGAGCGCCTCGCCGATGCGGGCGTGCGCGAAATCACCCTGCTCGGCCAGAACGTCAACGCCTGGCACGGCCTCGGCCCGGACGGCCGCGAATGGGGCCTCGGCGACCTGCTCTACCGCCTCACGGAGATCGACGGCCTCGCGCGCCTGCGCTACACGACCAGCCACCCGCGCGACATGGACGACCGCCTCATCGCGGCGCATCGCGACCTGCCGAAGCTGATGCCCTACCTGCATCTGCCGGTGCAGGCCGGCTCCGACCGCATCCTCAAGGCGATGAACCGGCGCCACACGGCCGCCGAATATATCGCGCTGATCGAGCGCATCCGCGCCGTCCAGCCGGAGCTTGCCATATCGGGCGATTTCATCGTCGGCTTTCCCGGCGAGACCGACGCGGACTTCGAGGAAACGATGCGCCTCGTTGAAACAATCGGTTATGCACAGGCATTTTCATTCAAATATTCCATCCGCCCGGGCACGCCGGGCGCCGGGATGGACGGCCATGTCGAGGAACATGTGAAGGCCGAACGCCTTGAAAGATTGCAGGCTTTGCTCTTCCGCCAGCAGCGCGAATTCGCCGCCGGCTGCGTCGGCAAGCAGATCGACCTGCTGCTGGAAAAGCCCGGACGCCGGCCCGGCCAGCTCGTCGGCCGCTCGCCCTGGCTGCAGCCTGTGAATATTGATGCAAAAGGTTCTGAAATCGGTGACATTATCCGGGTACGAATCACCGATGCCGGGCCCAACAGCCTCTTCGCGCAAGCGATCGGTTGACGGGCGGATCGCAAGGAGCTTGACCGCTTGAACGGACACGAACTGATGACGTCATCGCCGCGCCAGTCGAAACAGGGGACCGACGCAAATCAATTCGTGCTGACCTTCGAGAACAATCGGTACGCGAGCGAGCTCTTCGGCCAGTTCGACCAGCATTTGAAGCTTCTGGAGCAGCGCCTCAGCATCGATGCGCGCGCCAGGGGCAATTCCGTCTCCATCTCCGGCGACGTCGTGGCGACCAACCAGGCCCGCCGCGCGCTCGACTATCTCTACGACCGCCTGCAGAAGGGCGGCTCGATCGAGATTTCCGACGTCGAGGGCGCGATCCGCATGGCGATCGCCGCGGACGACCAACTGTCGCTGCCGACGATGGAGCGAAAGGCCAAGCTCACCATGGCGCAGATCTCCACCCGCAAGAAGACCATCGCCGCCCGCACGCCGATGCAGGACAGCTATATCCGCGCGCTGGAACGGTCGGAGCTCGTCTTCGGCGTCGGCCCGGCCGGCACGGGCAAGACCTATCTCGCCGTCGCCTATGCCGCCCAGCTCCTCGAGCGCGGCGCGGTGGACCGCATCATCCTGTCGCGTCCGGCCGTGGAGGCCGGCGAGCGCCTCGGCTTCCTGCCGGGCGACATGAAGGAGAAGGTCGATCCCTATCTCCGTCCGCTCTACGACGCGCTCTACGACATGATGCCGGGCGACAAGGTCGAGCGGGCGATCACCGCCGGCGTCATCGAGATCGCGCCGCTCGCCTTCATGCGCGGCCGCACGCTGGCCAACGCCGCCGTCATCCTCGACGAGGCGCAGAACACCACCTCGATGCAGATGAAGATGTTCCTGACGCGCCTCGGCGAGAACGGCCGCATGATCGTCACCGGCGATCCGAGCCAGGTCGACCTGCCGCGCGGCGTGAAATCCGGCCTCGTCGAGGCGTTGCAGATCCTCAAGGATGTCGAGGGCGTCTCGGTCGTGCGCTTCAAGGACGCCGACGTCGTGCGCCATCCGATGGTCGCGCGCATCGTCCGGGCCTACGAGGCGCAGACGGCCGTGCCGGACGAAAGCGAGCAGCCGGATCGTTGATCCCAGTCCGATGAGCGAACTCGATATCCAGATCTCCGTCGAAGAGGGCGCCTGGCCCTCCGAGGACCGCCTGCTCGAAATGAGCGGGCGCGTGCTCGGCGCGGCCGCCCGCTTCCTTCGGGAGGAGGAAAGACAGCCCTTCCCGAAGACCGGCGCGCCGGAGCTCTCCCTCGTCTTCACCGACGACGAGAGCATCCGCGCGATCAACGCGGAATGGCGCGGCCAGGACAAGCCGACCAACGTCCTGTCCTTCCCCGCCTTCCCGGTGACGCCCGGCGGGATGCCGGGCCCCATGCTCGGCGACATCATCTTCGCCGAGCAAACGCTGACCCGCGAGGCGGCCGATCTCGGCAAGTCCTTCGACGATCATCTCACGCATCTGATGGTGCATGGATTTCTGCATCTCTTCGGTTATGATCATATAGAGGACGAGGATGCGGAAAAAATGGAGGGGCTGGAGACTCGCATTCTTGCCGGGCTTGGCCTATCTGACCCTTACGGGGACGACCCCGATGAATAGTTTGGACCGATGAGCGATTTCAAGAACCAGCCGGCAGCGGCGGAACAGGACGAGGCCGACGCCTCAAGTCAGGACGAGGCGGGCAGTAGTAGCAGCGCGCCGAGGCAGGAAAGCGGGGGCCGGTCATCCTTCTGGTCCCGTGCGACACGGCTTTGGCGCATGACCGGCGCCTCCACGCTGCGCAAGGACCTCGCCGAGGCCCTGATGACGGAAGACACCGGCGGTGAGCCGGCCTTCCTGCCCGAGGAACGGGCGATGCTGCACAACATTCTGCGGTTCCGCGAGGTGCGGGTCGAGGACGTCATGGTGCCGCGCGCCGATATCGAGGCGGTCGACCAGGACATCACCATCGCCGAACTGATGGTGATCTTCGAGGATTCCGGCCGCTCGCGCATGCCGGTCTATAACGAGAGCCTCGACGATCCGCGCGGCATGGTGCATATCCGCGACCTGCTCGCCTATGTCACCAAGCAGGCGCGCAACAAGCGCCGCAACGGCGCGAAGCCCTCTTCCACCTCCGGAGAGAAACCCGCCCGCACGCCGAAGGCGGAATTCGATCTCGGCCGCGTCGATCTCTCCAAGACCGTCGCCGAGGCCGGCATCATCCGCCAGGTCCTTTTCGTGCCGCCGTCGATGCTGGCCGCCGACCTCATGGCGCGCATGCAGGCCGACCGCACGCAGATGGCCCTCGTCATCGACGAATATGGCGGCACGGACGGTCTCGCCTCGCTGGAGGACATCGTCGAGATGGTCGTCGGCGACATCGAGGACGAGCACGACGACGACGAGGCGATGATCCAGCGCGTCAGCGACGACGTCTTCATCGCCGATGCCCGCGTCGAGCTGGAGGAGCTCGCCGAGGCCATCGGCCCGGATTTCGACATCCGCGAGCAGCTCGAGGATGCCGACACGCTCGGCGGCCTGATCTTCGCCTCGCTCGGCCGCATCCCGGTGCGCGGCGAGGTGGTGCAGGCGGTGCCGGGCTTCGAGTTCCATGTGCTCGACGCCGATCCGCGCCGCGTCAAGCGCGTGCGCGTCACCCGCAAGCGCCCCGGCTCCGTCCGCCGCCGCGAGCGCCGCGCCGAAGGCGAGGGCGCGGCCCCCGCAGACCGCGCCAAGCTGCCGGAACAGCAGAACGACGGGGCGGGCGCCGAATAGGCTCTCGCCTGCCTTTGCCCCTCACCCTAACCCTCTCCCCGCAAGCGGGGAGAGGGGACTTGCCCCACGCATCGTTGAAGGTTGAGAAAAACGGCGCGGCATATCCCCTTCTCCCCGCTTGCGGGGAGAAGGTGGCCGGCAGGCCGGATGAGGGGCGCGGCATCCGCCCTGACATTACCCCTCCATGACACAGGACAAACCGCTGCTTTTTTGGAAGACTGGCCCCGGCTGATTCGGGGACCATGAAGGGGGCGGTATGGAGGGGCTTGCGGGCAAGGTCATGCTCCTGTCTGGGACGAGACGGGCGCTGGTGGCGTTTCTCGCCGGCCTCATCGGCGTGCTGGCGCTGCCGCCCTTCGGTTTCCTCGCCGCCCTCTTCGTCTCCTTCACCCTTCTCGTCTGGCTGCTCGACGGCGCGAGCGCCGCGCCGGGGGCCGGTTTCCTGCGGCGGCTGGCGCCCGCCTTCCGCATCGGCTGGTGCTTCGGCTTCGGCTATTTCGTCGGCGGCCTCTGGTGGCTCGGCAATGCGCTGCTGGTCGAGGCGGACGCCTTCGCGTGGGCGCTGCCGCTCGCCGTCCTCGGCCTGCCCGCCTTCCTCGCCCTCTATTACGGCCTCGCCGCCGCGCTCGCCCGGCTCCTCTGGTCGGACGGCATGGGCCGCATCGCGGCGCTCGCCTTCGCCTTCGGCATCGGCGAATGGCTGCGCGCCACGCTCTTCACCGGCTTTCCCTGGAACGCCGTCGGCTATGGCGCCATGCCCGTGCCGCTGCTCATGCAATCGTCGGGCCTCGTCGGCATCGCCGGCATGAACGCGCTCGCCGTCTTCGTCTTCGCCGCGCCGGCGCTGCTCGGCACGCGCCGCGGCCGCGGGCTCGGCCTGACGCTGGCGACGCTGCTCTTCGCCGCCCATCTCGGCTACGGCTACTACGCCCTTGATATCGTGCCCGCGCCCGGCAGCGAGACGACCGTCATCCGCCTCGTCCAGCCGGTCATCGACCAGGCGATGAAGCTCGACGATTCCGCGCGGGCGGAGATCTTCGAGCGGCACCTGGCGCTGAGCGCGGTGGCGCCGGAGGAGGGGGGCAAGCGGCCGGACATCATCGTCTGGCCGGAGACCTCCATCCCCTTCATCCTCACGGACAATCCGGACGCGCTGGTGCGCATCGCCGATGTGCTGGAGGACGACCAGATGCTGATCGCCGGCGCGGTGCGAACGGAAAGCGCCGGTTCCGGCAAGGCGCCGCGCTATTACAATTCCATCTATGTGATCGACGGCAAGGGACAGATCATCGCCGCCGCCGACAAGGTGCATCTCGTGCCCTTCGGCGAATACATGCCGTTCGGCGAGGTCATCGAGGGCCTCGGGGTGGATGCCGTCGCCATGCCGGGCGGCTTCTCCGCCGCCCGCGAGCACCAGTTGCTGGAGGCTTCGGGCAAGGGCTTCTATCCGCTGATCTGCTACGAGGCGATCTTCCCCTCCGAGGTGGGCGCGACGGCCGAAGGCGCGGCGGCGCTCCTCAATGTCACCAACGACGCCTGGTTCGGCGACACGCCCGGCCCCTACCAGCATTTCCTGCAGGCGCGGCTGACCGCCGTCGAGCGCGGCATGCCGCTGATTCGCGCCGCCAATAACGGCATTTCGGCGATCGTGGACGCCAAGGGGCAGGTGGTTTCCGGCCTTGCCTACGATGTCGCCGGCATCGTGGATGCAACCCTTCCGGGCAAGTTCACGTTACGTGAGGATGCAAAGTGGCGGAATTGGGCGTTTCCCGCGATTCTCGCCGCTCTCTTCACGATCGCGGGGATTTCTCGCATTGGTTTTAGAAACAGGGTGAATTGACCCAAAACCCCTAAAATAGCATAGTGCCCCCCGCCGGCCGTTCTCCTGTATCGTGACGACCTTCAGAAATTGCGCATACAACGTGACGTTAGGTTTTCGTCAGGGCTGCCGGCAGGGTAGGGGCCATATCCGCGTTAGGACTTAAAGTGATGATGGAAAACAAGAAGAAGCCGAATCCGATCGATATTCACGTCGGCAGCCGGATTCGGCTTCGCAGGACCATGCTCGGCATGAGCCAGGAGAAGCTGGGCGAAAGTCTTGGCATCACCTTCCAGCAGATCCAGAAATACGAGAAGGGCACCAACCGCGTCGGCGCCAGCCGGCTGCAGAACATCTCGAGCATTCTCAACGTGCCGGTCTCCTTCTTCTTCGAGGATGCGCCGGGCGGCGAGCAGGCCGACGTCCAGTCGGGCCTGGCCGAGGCCTCGAGCTCCAACTACGTGGTCGATTTCCTCTCCTCCTCCGAGGGCCTCCAGCTCAACCGCGCCTTCGTCAAGATCACCGATCCCAAGGTGCGCCGCAAGCTCGTCGACCTGGTCAAGGCGCTCGCCGCCGAGGCCGAGGTCGAGTAACCGGACCCACCCGGAACGGATGAAAAGCGGTCCCCGAGGGGCCGTTTTTTATGGGTTGCGCCCGCCTGTATCCCCGCTGCGACAGCCGCCGGAAAATTGCCCCGATTCATAGGATATAAAGACATTCTTATGTCCTTGTGTGCTTGTCATTGCGCCACGAGTTGAATAACAACGTCGCAGTCTTTTTTCTTTGAGGGGAATTCCCGCATGCGCAGCAGCTATCTCTTCACCAGCGAGTCCGTCGCCGAGGGCCATCCGGACAAGGTTTGCGACCGCATCTCCGACGAGATCGTCGATCTGGTCTATCGCGAGGCCGGCAAGTCGAAGATCGATCCGTGGTCGGTCCGCATCGCCTGCGAGACGCTCGCCACCACCAACCGCGTGGTGATCGCCGGCGAGGTGCGCCTGCCGCCGAGCCTGATGAAGAAGGACAAGGACGGTAACGACGTCATCAATCCGGCCAAGTTCAAGTCGGCTGCCCGCAAGGCGATCCGCGACATCGGCTACGAGCAGGACGGCTTCAACTGGAAGACCGCCCGCATCGACGTGCTGCTGCACTCCCAGTCGGCCGATATCGCCCAGGGCGTCGACAACGCCGCCGACAGGCAGGGCGACGAGGGCGCCGGCGACCAGGGCATCATGTTCGGCTATGCCTGCCGCGAGACCGCCGAGCTGATGCCGGCCCCGCTCTACTATTCGCACCGCATCCTCCAGCTCCTCGCCGAGGCCCGCAAGAAGGGCGAGGGCGACGCCGGCAAGCTCGGCCCGGACGCCAAGAGCCAGGTGACCGTGCGCTATGTCGACGGCAAGCCTGCCGACGTCGCCTCCATCGTGCTCTCCACGCAGCATCTCGACGACACCTGGGATTCCAAGAAGGTCCGCCAGGTCGTCGAGCCCTATATCCGCGAGGCGCTGAACGGCCTGAAGATCGCCGACGACTGCTCCTGGTACATCAACCCGACGGGCAAGTTCGTCATCGGCGGCCCGGATGGCGACGCCGGCCTTACCGGCCGCAAGATCATCGTCGACACCTATGGCGGCGCGGCCCCGCATGGCGGCGGCGCCTTCTCCGGCAAGGACAC
>JBDHSZ010000047.1:0-21613 GCA_039812945.1 Shinella sp. | reverse complement strand
CTCCTACCGCCGCACCATGAACGAACTCGGCAACCTGTCGAACCACACGCTCTCGGATATCGGCCTGACCCGCCACGACATCCGCGACATCGCTTCGCGCTCGTTCCGCTAAGCTATCGCTGGTTTCCGCCGCTGCGGCCGGAAACGGCGACGCGCGAGGAACACTTCAAACGGCACCATCTGGTGCCGTTTTTGATTCCGGGCTCCTGAAACTTGGAATGCGCCGGTCTCCGTGATAACGAACCGCCCATGAGCAACACCTCCTCCCCCAGTCCCATCCACATCATCGGCGGCGGCCTTGCCGGCTCCGAGGCCGCCTGGCAGATCGCGGAGGGCGGCGTGCCCGTCATCCTGCATGAAATGCGCGGCGTGCGCGGCACGGATGCCCACAAGACGGACGGCCTTGCCGAGCTCGTCTGCTCCAATTCCTTCCGCTCGGACGACGCCACCAGCAATGCCGTCGGCGTGCTGCATGCGGAAATGCGGCTCGCCGGCTCGCTGATCATGCGCTCGGCCGACGCCAACCAGGTGCCGGCCGGCGGCGCGCTCGCCGTCGACCGCGACGGCTTTTCCGCCGCTGTCACGGCGGCGCTCGAAAGCCATCCGCTGATCACCATCGTCCGCGAGGAAGTGGCGGGCTTGCCGCCGGAGGACTGGGACCAGGCGATCATCGCCACCGGCCCGCTCACCGCGCCCTCGCTCGCCGCGGCCATCCAGGCGCGCACGGGTGCCGATTCGCTCGCCTTCTTCGACGCCATCGCGCCGATCATCCACACGCACAGCATCGACATGGATATCTGCTGGTATCAGTCGCGCTACGACAAGGTCGGGCCCGGCGGCACGGGCAAGGACTATATCAACTGCCCGATGGACGAGGCTGAGTACAACGCCTTCATCGACGCGCTGATCGCCGGCGACACGACCGGCTTCAAGGAATGGGAAGGCACGCCCTATTTCGACGGCTGCCTGCCGATCGAGGTGATGGCGGAACGCGGCCGCGAGACGCTGCGCCACGGCCCGATGAAGCCGATGGGCCTCACCAATGCGCATAACCCGGCCGTCAAGCCCTATGCCGTCGTGCAACTGCGCCAGGACAATGCGCTCGGCACGCTCTACAACATGGTCGGTTTCCAGACGAAGCTGAAATACGGCGCGCAGGCAGAAATCTTCCGCCTCATTCCCGGCCTGGAGAATGCGGAATTCGCCCGCCTCGGCGGCCTGCACCGCAACACCTATATCAACTCGCCGACATTGCTCGACCGCTCGCTGACGCTGAAGGGCCGGCCGGGCCTGCGCTTCGCCGGCCAGATCACCGGCTGCGAGGGCTATGTGGAAAGCGCCAGCATCGGCCTTCTGGCAGGCCGGTTCGCGCTGGCCGAGCGCCGCGGGGAAACGCCCGCGCTGCCGCCGGAGACGACGGCCTTCGGCGCGCTGCTGAACCATATCACCGGCGGCCACATCGTTTCCGACGATGAGCCGGGAAAACGCTCCTTCCAGCCGATGAACGTCAATTTCGGCCTGTTCCCGCCGCTGGAGCCGGGCGCGGTAACGAAGCCGGAGGGCGTGAAGCGCTTTCGCGGCAAGGACAAGGCGCTCGCCAAGAAGCACGCCACCGCCGCCCGGGCCCTCGAGGACTGCGCCCGCTGGCTCGGGCGCTGATCCTCAGCTCGGCCGGCCGGCGAGCTGCGGGTCCTGGCCGGCGACGGGCATGAAGCTGCCCAGCAGCCACAGCGAGACCTCCGCCGCCTGCTTCTCGTCGCGGAACTCGAAGGTGCCGCCCTCGAAGGCGGCATTGGCGAACTGCACGGCCAGCCGCTTCGGGCCGGCGCCGGAGACGCGCACCGTGCCGGGCTCGATGAGATGGCAGGAATAGTGATGGCCGTGGGCATGCATGCAGCCGGCCTTGCCGTCATGCAGGCGCAGGAAGACGGTGCGGCCGTTCGCCGTGGTGATCACGGCGCGGATCGCCTCGCCCGGAAAGGCGCGGCCGAATTCCAGGATGGCGAGCCCGGCATTCTCGCTCGCCATTTCCGGCTCCTCGTTCCGCTTGCGCAGGCTCTGACGGAAAATCAGGCCGGCCAGCAGCAGGCAGGCGATGGTGATGGTCCAGAGCATCTCTGCACTCCTCCACGAATACGTCCCGTCGCTGTAGCGGACAAGGCTTGCGCCAGTTTGGCGTCCCGTCAAGCACGGCGAACGTGCAAAACGGCTCTTCTCAGAACGGCCCGCGGCGCAGGGCGCGCCACATCCACCATTGCCGGCGCCATTGCGCGGGCTGGAGCGAATGGTCCAGCGCGTCCGCGCCGGCCTTCTCCGCGGCCCGCAGGATATGCGGCACGAGGGCGACGGGCAGGAAGGCCGGGCGATTGCCCAGCGAGACGCCGCCGGCCGCGCGCGCCTTGGCGAGATGCTCGCGGCCGAGGCCGGCGAAGGCCTCTATCGCCCGCGCGGCGGCGGCCTTGTCGCTCCCGGCGAGCAGTGCCTCCGGCGTGAGGCCGGTGGCGGCGAGGAGATCGGCCGGCAGATAGACCTGCCCGCGCCTGCGGTGGATCGGCAGCATCAGCAGCGTGCCGGCGACCGTCTGCGCGACGCCGGCATGGCCGGCGGCTTCCGCCGATCTCGCGGCGTTCCCCGGATCGAGGATGAGGCTTGCGAGTTGGATCAGCGCGGAGGCCGTCTCGCCGGCATAGCCTTCCAGCGCCGCGCGGCTTTCCATCGGGTCGTTGTAGACGTCGAAGATGCGGGCCTCGATCATGTCGGTCAGCACGGCGACGGGGAGCCGGTGCTCCTCGATACAGGCCGACAGGGCGGCGGCGAGCGGGTTGGCCATGGCGTCGCCGTCGGCGGCGCCTTCCAGCAGGTCGCGCCACCATTGCAGGCGGATCTCGCCGGGCAGCGCCTCGCGCACCAGATCGCGCACCCGCGCGATCTCGGCATGGAAGGCATAGAGCGCGGCGAGCGCGCCGCGCTTTTCCGCCGGGGCCAGCAGGCAGGCCAGATAGCGGTCGCGATCGGTGTCGCGGAGCACGGCCAGGCAATACGCGTAATCGTCTTGTCTCTTGTCGGTCACGTCCGGAAAACCACCTTCGGTCACACGGCGATGAGCGCGGCGGCGACCGCCCGGCTCTCGGCCAGCATGACATTGAACGTGCGCACGGCGGCGCCCGTGCTCATCGGGTCCGATCTGATCCCGCGCTCCTTCAGCGCGGCCTTGATCTCCGCCGGCAGCGGGCGGATTTCCCTGCCGGTGCCGACGAGCAGCACCTCGATCCCGCCCGCCTCGTCCAGCACGCGCGTGAGGTCGGCCAGCGCCAGCGGCGTTTCCTCCGTCTTGTCCCAGCCGTGGATGCCCGAGGGCAGGCAGAGGATGGAGCCGCGATGCGACATGTCGGCAAAGCGGAAGCCGCCATTGCCATATGCGTCGATCGGCGCACGCCCGGGGAAATGCGCCTCGCGGATTTCGATGCCCTTAGCCATTGGCTCCCGTCGCTTCCGTGACCGGCCCCTTGCCGCCCTTGCCGGGACGGTAGCGTTCCGGCCGAAGACGGAACAGGATGAGGACCGGTCCGGCAATGTAGATGGAGGAGATGGTGCCGATCGCCACCCCGAAGAGCAGCGTCAGCGCGAATGTGCGGATCGCCTCGCCGCCGAAGAGCGCCAGCGCGGCCAGCGCGATCAGCGTCGTCGCCGAGGTCAGGACGGTGCGCGAGAGCGTGCGGTTGATCGCGTCGTCGATGAGGATCGGCAGCGGCATCTGCTTGAAATGCCGCAGATTCTCGCGGATTCGGTCGTAGACGACCATCGTGTCGTTCAGCGAATAGCCGGCGACCGTCAGCAGCGCCGCCACGGCGCTGACATTGAACTCGATATCGGCGATCGCCAGGAAGCCGAGCGTGAAGAAGACGTCATGCGCCAGCGCGATGACGGCGCCGATGGCGAAATGCCACTCGAAGCGGATCCAGATATAGGCGACGAGCGCGATCAGGCCGGCGACGAAGCCGAGCGTCGCCGTGTCGATCAGCTCGCCGGAGATCGCCGGGCCGACCACCTCGACGCGGCGGAAGTCATAGGCATCCTCCAATTCGCCCCGCGCGACGAGCACGGAGGTCTGCTCGGCATTCTCGCCCTCGCCCAGCGAGGTCAGCCGCACCAGCGCGCGGCGCTCGTTGCCGTGGGTGTCGATGCTCTGCACCTCGATGCCGGCATCCGCGAGGCGCGCGGAGATGTCGAAGAGGTCGGCATCGCCGGATTTCGCCTGGATCTCCAGCGCCGCGCCGCCGGTGAAATCGATGCCGAGGCGCAATTCGCCGAGGACCAGCAGGCCGGCGATGATCAGCGAGGCCGCCGCCGTCGCCAGGAAGACGACATTGCGCACCGCCATGAAGCGCAGGTCGAGCCGGTCGAAGAGGCCGGTGCGCACGCCCTTCGGCAGATGGGTCGCGTGGCTGCGGCTGAGCCAGGCCCGGACGAGGCCGTGCGTCATGGTGAAGGTGGTGAAGAGCGTCGCGAGAAGGCCGACGCCGACGGCGAGCGCGAAGGCGCGCACCGGCGCGGCGGAGAGCAGGAAGAGCACGGCGACGGCGATCAGCATGGTCGCCGAGGCGTCGAGCACCGTCACGCGGGCCCGGCCGAAGCCGATGGCGATGGAATCGCGCAGCGAGCGGCCGTTCCTGACCTCCTCGCGGATGCGCTCGAAGATCAGCACGGCGGCATCGACCGCAAGGCCGACGGTGAGCACCACGCCGGCGATCATGGAGAGCGAGACCGGCGCGCCGACCAGCGCCAGCACCGCGAAGGTCACCAGCACGGTGAAGGACAGCGACAGCGAGGCGATGACGCCGAGCACGCCGTAGAAGAAGGTCATGAAGGCGACCACCGCCGCGACGGCGACGGCGAGCGCCAGCAGGATCTTGCCGGGCGCCGTGGAGCCGAGCACCGGCTCGATGGAGCGCTCCTCGATGATGGTGAGCGGCGCCGGCAGGGGGCCGCTGGCGACGATGCGCGCGATGTTCGCCGCGCCCTCGGCGTCGAAATCGCCGGCAAGACGGCCGACGCCGTCGACGATGGCGCCCTGGATCAGCGACGTCGAGATCACCTGGCCGTCGAGCAGGATGGCGATGGTGCGGCCGCTGTTCTCCCGGGTGAAGGCCGCGAGACGGTCGGCGGCTTCGGCCTTGAGGACGAATTCGATGAAGGCCTCGCCGTTGGCCGCCGGCTGGGCCGAGGCGACGTCCACCGCCGTGAAGAGATCGTCCCGCTTCACCAGGTAGCCGACCGGCGGCTCGTCGCTGGAATAGAGCACCTCGGAGCCTTCGGGCGGGCCGTTCTCGATGGCCGTGTCGACGGGCATGCTGTCATCGACGAGGCGGGCGGAAAGGCGGCCGACCTGCGCCAGCATGTCCTTGACGCGCTGCGGATCGGTCAGCCCCGGCATGGAGACGACGATGCGGTCGTGCTCGCCGCGCGCCACGAGAAGCGAGGGGATGCCGAGGCTCTCGATACGGCGGCGCACCGCATCCACCGCGCCGAGCGAGGCGGCGCCGACGGCCTCGTCGACGGCCGCGGACGGCAGCACGATGCGGAACCGGCCGCTTTCCGGCTCTTCGAGAGTGCCGAGTCCAAGGCCGGTCAGCGTCTGGCGCGCCGCATCCACCCGGTCCGGAGCCGTCACGGTGACCTCGACGGCGTCTTGCGCGCCGTTGAGATCGCCATGCGGAATGCGGGCGGCGCGCAGCGCATTGCCGATCGTCTCCACCCCGGCGCGCAGCCGCTCGGCGGTGATATCGGCGCGGGAGACCTCGAGAACGAGGCGGGAGCCGCCCGTCAGGTCAAGGCCGGGAGCGAGGCGATGCGAGCCGATCCAGCCGGGAAGCCCGGCGGCCGTGCGCGCCGGCAGAAGGCTCGGCAGGATGACGAGAAGGCTCGCCACGAGGACGAGCCAGAAGGAAACGGTCTGCCAGCGGACGGATTGCTGCATCGCGGTCTCGACTAAGGTCCGGCGCGGGGCCGGCTGAAAACCAGTCGGGCCGCCGGGCCGAGACTATCCCCGGCCGGGCGGCAGGCCAAGCTATTCCTTGACGGGTTCGCCCTTGACGCGGACTTCGCTGATGCCGCTGCGCACGACGCGCAGCTTGACGCCCTCGGCGACCTCGACCTCGAGCTCGCCGTCATCGACGACCTTGGTGACCTTGCCGACGATGCCGCCGCCGGTGACGACCTGGTCGCCGCGGCGGACGTTCTTCAGAAGCTCCTCGCGACGCTTCATGGCGGCACGCTGCGGCCGGATGATGAGGAAATACATCACCACGAAGATCAGCAGGAACGGCAGGATGGACATCAGAATGTCCGCGCCGCCGGCCCCGCCGGGTGCCGCCGTCTGTGCGAAGGCCTCGGTAATGAACATCAGCTACTCCTTGGAATCTTAAATTTTCGCGGCCTCAGCGGCCATTTCGGATGCCGGAATATAGGCAAGCACGGCTTGAATGCAACACACGAGACCGAGAAGCGCTCGGTTTTCAAGCGCTTTCCCCCTTTTCGCCACCGGCCGGCCCATGCTACCCGGCATGGAGCATGAGGAGACAGACATTGCAGGAAGATCACGTCAAGCAGCTAGCGGCCGAAGCCGGCCGCATCGCCGCCGCGCTGGAGCGCCTCGCCGGCCCGGCCCCCGCCGTCAACGACTGGAGCGCCGCCGACGTCTTCGTCTGGGCCCCGGCGCGCCTTCACGTGCAGCCGGTGAAGCGCCCGAACCGCATCGACATCGACCTCATCCGCGGCGTCGACCATGTGCGCGACATCCTCGTCGACAACACCGTGCGCTTCGCGCGCGGCCTGCCGGCCAACAACGTGCTGCTGTGGGGCGCGCGCGGCATGGGCAAGTCGTCGCTGGTCAAGTCCGTGCACGCGCTCGCCGCGAAGGAGACCGCGAGCGGCCTCAAGCTCATCGAGGTGCATCGCGAGGACATCGCCACGCTGCCGATGCTGCTCGACGTACTGAAAGAGGCGCCCTTCCCCGCCATCATCTTCTGCGACGACCTGTCCTTCGACCACGACGACACGTCCTACAAGTCGCTGAAGGCGGCGCTGGACGGAGGCGTCGAGGGCCGGCCGGACAATGTGCTGCTCTACGCCACCTCGAACCGCCGGCACCTTTTGCCGCGCAACATGATCGAGAACGAGCAGTCGACCGCGATCAACCCTTCGGAGGCCGTGGAGGAGAAGGTGTCGCTCTCCGACCGATTCGGGCTCTGGCTCGGCTTCTACAAGTGCAGCCAGGCCGAATATCTCGAGATGATCGACGGCTATGCCGGCCATTACGACCTCGACCTGCCGCAAGAGCAATTGCACGCCGAAGCGCTCGAATGGGCCACCACGCGCGGCTCGCGCTCCGGCCGCGTCGCCTGGCAATATGTGCAGGACCTCGCCGGCCGGCTCGGCAAGTCGCTCGGGAAATAGAACGCAAAAGGCCCGGCGAGCCGGGCCTTTTCCTTGACGTTCGGGGACGAGCCTATTCGAGGAAGGTCATCGGGTTGACCGGCGTCGCGTTCTTGCGCACCTCGAAATGCACCTTCGGGCGGGTGGCGTTGCCGCTCATGCCCGAGGAGGCGACCGTCTGGCCGCGCTGGATCTTCTGGCCGCGCTGCACGTTCAGCTCGCCGGCATGGCCGTAGACCGTGACCGTGCCGTCGTCGTGGCGCACGAGGACCGCGTTGCCGAGTTCCTTCAGGCTGCTGCCGGCATAGATGACCACGCCGTTCTCGGCGGCCTTGATCGGCGTGCCCTCGGGAACCGAGATGTCGATGCCGTCGTTGCGGTTGCCCTCGACATTGGCGCCGTAGCCGGCGATGACCGCGCCGCGCACCGGCCAGCGATACTTGCCGATGCCGGTCGATTCGGGCGCGTCGTCCGTCACGTCGGACTTTGCCGCCGCTTCGGTGACGGAGACGGTCTTCACCGGCGCCTTGTAGGCCTCCGGCTTCTTCTCGGCCGTCTCGATCTTCTTTTCCTTGCTGACCGGGATCGAGGCGGTCTGCGTCCTGTCCGTGGCGGCCTCCACAGCGCCGCCGCCGGCCGGGATGACCAGCTTCTGGCCGATGCGGATGGAGGCGGTCTGCATGCCGTTCGCCTTCTTCAGCGCGTCGACGGACACGCCGTTGCTGCGCGCGATCCTGGCGAGCGAATCGCCCGGCTTCACCTCGTAGCCGCCCTTGCCGCCGCCTTCGCCGGCATCGGCGAGGTTGGAATTGGTCTGGCCGCTTTCCGACTTCACCTTGTCGCGGGTGGCGCTGCCGGGCAGGATGGCGACCTTCTGCTCGCCCTTGCGCTCCGGCGTCGGCAGCTTGTTGTCGACCTTCAGCGTATGGTCGGTCGAGGCCTTGGCGGCGCTCGCCGTGGTGCTGAAGGTCGGGATGACGATCTTCTGGCCGGGCTCGGCATCCCCGGCGCGCTTCAGGCCGTTGGCGGCGAGGATTTCCTTTTCCGGCACGCCGTAGCGGTTGGCGAGCGTCTTCACGCTCTCGCCCTGGCGCAGCATGACGACCGGCGCATTGTTGGTCGACCAGCCCGCCTTGCCCTTGACGGTCGCGGTGGTGAGGCTGTCCGTATCCTCGACGATGGCCTTCGCCTTGCGCTGCGGCAGCTCCTGGCCGAGGGCGGCCTGGCGCTCGGCGGCGCGGCTGACGCCTGCGGTCGGATCGGTGAGCTCGCCGCGCTGGACGCGCATCGGCGTCGTGGCGAGGCGCGTGCCGGAACCGGCGCTCATCGAGCTGTCGATCGGCTCGTAGGAGGCGTTGCCCTGCCCCGGGAACGGCTGGTTGAGCGCTTCCTCGCGGCCGCCCATCTGGCCTGCCGCGGCGAATTGCTGGCCGTTGCCGACCGTGCCGCGCGGAACGGGATTGCCGCCACCGCCGAACAGCGTGCGGCGCGGAACCGAGCTGGTGGTCAGGCTATCCTGGCCGGAGGAGGAGAAGAGGCCGCTAAAGCGGCTTGCGTCCGAGCTGCACCCGGTCGCGACGCTTGCCAGCAGCGCTGCCGCCATAAGACGGGTCGCGGTCCGGCCAAAACTCGGCGATACACTCTTACGCATGAAACTATCCACTCGGTACGCTACTTGATGTAGGCCGATTAAAGCGCGTTAGAGTTACTGCCCGGTTAAAGCCGGACTATCCGCATCGTTTTTTTGATGAATTGATAACCATGGCCCGGACGGGCTTCGCGGAAGGGACCGGTCAGAAGCCCGTCGCATACATGGTGTCCGCGCGCGAGATGCGGCCGCCGATGCGGGCGGCATTCTCGAAATCGCCGGCGCTCGGCTGGAAGATCGCCGCGATCGGCGTGGCGCGGCGGACCGCCCTGTCGCCGGTCTCCGAGGCGTTCTCCAGCCCGGCGTCCGGCGCCGTCATGTCGAGCGCGCTCTCGTTATAGGCGATGGCGCGCAGCGCCGCGACGGCCGGCTCGCGCGTGCCGGCATAGCGCGAGCTGCGCTGGTCCTGCGCCGGCATGCTGTCGAAATACTCGATATAGGCGCGCAGATAGGCCTTGCGGTCCCCCTCTTCGAGGAAATGGCCGTAGGCCGCATGTTCGCGCTTTTCGAGCTCCGTCGTGTCGAGATTGTTGCGCTCCGCCTCGGTAAGCGCTGGCTGACCGTAAGCTGCCTCTTCCCTTGCGGCGCTCAACACGAGGAGCGCGTCCACCGACAGGCCGACATGGGCCGACGGATCGTAGCTGCCGCCGGCGAGCTGCGCGGTCGAGCCGGCCTCGGTATTCTCCTCGGCAACGCTGCCCGCCGCCCGCGTCGCGAGATAGGCGAGGCTGTCGCCGGTCGATCCGCTGGCGATCCTGTTCGAGACGTACATTTTCCTCTCCATCGCGGCCGGAACGACTGGGGAACCGGGATTTGCGTGGAACTACTGCTTCGTTTCCGGGCTACGCCCCGAACCTTGCGCGAAGCTTGCGTTGCTTAACGAAAAGTTAACACCTTGTATTTCGAGGCGGTTTTCACGCATGGCGCGCAGCCGCAACGCCGGATCTGCGGCGAAACAGCAAGAGACTCAGCAGGCGGAGGGCCTGCCAAGCCGGAAAAAGCACGGGGAAACGGCTAGAGGGCCTGCGCGACCTGGGGAACGATGGGCAGGTAGGGCGCCGCGAAAAGGTCCTCGCGGTCGAAGCGGCTGCCGGTCTTCACCAGCTTGAGCATGCGGCACTCGGTCTCGCTGACCATGACGGGCGCGATCAGCATGCCGCCGGAAACGAGCTGTTCGGCGAAGAAGCGCGGCAGGGCCGGAAAGGCGGCGGTGACGAGAATGCGGTCGAAGGTCCCCTCGCCCGGCATGCCGTTGCTGCCATCGGCCTGGCGCACGATGACGTTGCGAATGCCGGCCTTCTCGATCGACTGCTGCGCATTGGTGACGAGCGTGCGGTAGCGGTCGATGGTCAGGACGCGCTCGGTGAGCCGTCCCATCACGGCGGCGGTGAAGCCGCTGCCGGTGCCGACCTCCAGCACGCGCTGGCCGGCCTTGAGGTTCAGGAGGTTGAGCAGGCGGACCGCAAGGTCGATGCCCTCGGCGAAGGAGCCGCAATCGAGCGGCAGGAGACGACTGGAATAGGCCTCGCCGGTGAATTGCGGCGGCACGAAGAGCGTGCGCGGCGTCTGCTCCACGGCCGTCAGGAGGTCGAGATTGTTGATGCCCTCGCCGCGCAGGCGCAGGGCCAGCGCGGCAAATCCTTCCTTCTCGATCACCCGCCCCGTGTTCAATCGTCGCCCTCTCCGCTGAGCGCGCGCTGGACGCGGTCGAGAACGGTGTAGTCGGTGAGGTCCAGCTTGAGGGGCGTCACCGAGATCTTGTGGTTCTTCACCGCATGGATATCCGTGCCCATGCGGAAATCGCCCTTCCGCTCGCCGAAGCGCAGCCAGTAATAGGGGAAGCCGCGGCCGTCGGCGCGCTCGTCGATGGTCAGGCCGAAATCCAGCTTGCCCTGGCTCGTCACCTCGACGCCCTGCAGCCCGGACGGCGCGCAGTTCGGGAAGTTGAGGTTGAAGAAGGTCCAGTCGGGCAGCTCGACATCCATCAACTGGCGGATTAGCTTCGGCGCGAAGGTCTCGGCCACCTCCCACGGCACGACACGGCCGCCGGCATGGTTGTAGGCCTGGCTCAGCGCCATGGACTTGATGCCCTGCAGCGTGCCCTCGATGGCGCCGGCGATGGTGCCCGAATAGGTGACGTCGTCGGCCATGTTGGCGCCGGCATTGACGCCGGACAGGACGAGGTCGGGCTTCTCGTCCAGCACCTCGCGCACGCCCATGATCACGCAGTCGGTCGGCGTGCCGCGCAGGGCAAAGCGCCGGTCGTCGATTTGGCGCAGGCGCAGCGGTTCCGAAAGGGTCAGCGAATGGGCAAGGCCGCTCTGGTCCGTCTCGGGCGCGACGATCCAGACGTCGTCGGTGAGTTCCCGGGCGATCCGCTCGAGGACCGCGAGGCCCTCGGCATGGATGCCGTCGTCATTGGTGAGGAGAATGCGCATCAGGCCGCCTTCTCGATCTTCTTCAGCCCGCCCATATAGGGCAGCAGCGCCTCGGGCACGGTGATCGAGCCGTCGGCATTGAGATAGTTCTCCATGACGGCGATCAGCGCGCGGCCGACGGCGGTGCCCGAGCCGTTCAGCGTGTGAACGAAGCGCGTCGCCTTCTCGTCCTTGCCGCGATAGCGGGCGTTCATGCGGCGGCCCTGGAAATCGCCGCAGACCGAGCAGGACGAGATCTCGCGATAGGTGTCCTGCCCCGGCAGCCAAACTTCGAGGTCATAGGTCTTGCGCGCGCCAAAACCCATGTCGCCGGTGCACAGCGTCAGGACGCGGTAATGCAGGCCGAGGCGCCTGAGGATCTCCTCGGCGCAGGCCGTCATGCGCTCGTGCTCGTCGATCGCGCTGTCCGCGTCGGTGATCGAGACGAGCTCGCATTTCATGAACTGGTGCTGGCGCAGCATGCCGCGCGTGTCGCGGCCGGCAGAACCCGCTTCCGAGCGGAAGCACGGCGTCAGCGCGGTGAAGCGCAGCGGCAGCTTCTCCTGCTCGAGGATTTCCTCGCGCACGAGGTTGGTGAGCGAGACTTCCGCCGTCGGGATCAGCCAGCGGCCGTCCGTGGTGCGGAACAGGTCCTCGGAGAATTTCGGCAACTGGCCGGTGCCGAACATGGCGTCGTCGCGCACGAGGAGCGGCGCATGGACTTCGGTGTAACCGTGCTCCTGCGTGTGCACGTCGATCATGAACTGGCCGAGGGCGCGCTCCAGGCGGGCGAGCTGGCCCTTGAGCACGGTGAAGCGCGAGCCGGCGATCCGGGCGGCGGCCTCGAAATCCATGTAGCCGAGGGCTTCGCCGATCTCGTAGTGCTCCAGCGGCTTGTGGGTCCAGCCGGGCTTGTTACCCCATTTATGCTTCTCGACATTGCCGGCCTCGTCCGTGCCGACCGGCACGTCGTCGAGCGGGATGTTCGGGATGCGCGACAGGGCGTCGTTGAGCTCGGCCGTGACCTGGCGCTCCTCCTCCTCGGCGGCCGGAAGCTGGTCCTTGATGGCCGAGACCTCTGCCTTCAATCTTTCGGCGAGCTCGGCGTTCTTGCCCGCCATCGCCGCGCCGATCTCCTTGGAGGCGGCGTTGCGGCGCGACTGCATGTCCTGCGCCTTCTGGATGACGGCGCGGCGCTTCTCGTCGAGATCGATCAGCGCCTTGGCGAGAGGGCTCGCGCCGCGCTTGGCGAGAGCGGCGTCGAGGGCTTCGGCATTGTCGCGGATCCATTTGATATCAAGCATTGTCGTTCCAGGCGTTGCGTGGATTGAACCCATCCACTCCCGGCGGCGACGCCGCCGGCAAGGCCTCAATCGGCCTTGCCCGGCGTTGCAGCGACCTCGTCTTCCGCATCCTGCGCTTGCGAGGCGCGCGACCGCTGCCGTTCGATGAGTCGGGCCGTGTAGATGGAAATCTCGTAGAGAAGGATGGCCGGCAGCGCAAGGCCGATCTGGGACACCGGATCGGGCGGCGTCAGCACGGCGGCGACGATGAAGGCGATGACGATGGCGTATTTGCGCTTGGCGACCAGCGCCTGCGCATCGATGAAGCCGGCGCGCACGAGGAGCGAGGAGACGACCGGAAGCTGGAAGACGAGGCCGAAGGCGAAGATCAGCGACATGATCAGGCTGAGATATTCGGAAACCTTCGGCAGGAGCTGGATGGAGACCTGCCCCTCGCCGCCGCCCTGCTCCATGGCGAGGAAGAACCACATGACCATGGGCGTGAAGAAGAAATAGACCAGCGCCGCGCCGATCAGGAACAGGATGGGCGAGGCGATCAGGAACGGCAGGAAGGCGGCGCGCTCGTTCTTGTAGAGGCCGGGCGCGACGAACTTGTAGACCTGCTGGGCGATGACCGGGAAGGCGATGACCAGCGCGCCGAACATCGCGACCTTGATCTGCGTGAAGAAGAATTCCTGCGGCGCCGTGTAGATCAGTTCGACATTGCGGTGCGTCAGCCCCGCCCATTCCACCGACCACTTGAACGGCAGCACGAGCAGGTTGAAGAGCTGCTTGGCGAAATAGAAGCAGACGAGGAAGGCGACGAAGAACGCGCCCACGGCCCACAGCAAGCGCTGGCGAAGCTCGATCAGATGCTCGATGAGCGGCTGTGGCTTGTCGTCGAGATCGCCGCTCATGCGTCGTCCTTCTTGGGTCTTGCGGTCCTGGGCTTGCTGGAAGCGGCTTTTTTGGCCGCCGGCGCCTTTTTCGTGGCCGTCTTCGCCTCGGCATCGGCCTTGCGGGGCCTTGCCGCCTTCACGGCCTCCCCGTCGGCCTTTTTCCTCGAAGCCTTGGCGACCGGTCCCTTCTTCAGCGGCGCGGCGGCGACGGGCTCGGCGGAGGCCGGCTCGGCCGCCAGCGAGGGCACGGCGACGGGCGTGCCGGAAACCGCCTCGGCGGAGCTGGCGGCCTCGGCGGCGGGCGTTGTCTTGGAGACGGGGCTCGTCGCCTTCTGGAGATCGGATTTGATCTCCTCGCCCATCTGGCGCAGCGGATTGACCGCGTCGCGGATGGAGTTCAGCGGATTGAGCTTCTGCGCCTCGCCGATCGTCTTGCGGACGTCGTCGAGATCGGCCTCGCGCAGCGCCTCGTCGAACTGCTGGCGGAAGTCGCTCGCCATGCCGCGCATCTTGGAGACCATGCGGCCGAAGGTGCGCAGCATCTGCGGCAGGTCCTTCGGACCCACCACGACGATCAGAACGATGGCGATGACGAGTATTTCGGTCCAGCCGACATCAAGCATAGGATAGTGTCCTCATGAGCCGGGAACCGCCGCTCCCGGCCGGATGCCGTTCACTTGGCCTCGTCGGCCTTGTGATCGACGGTCTTCGTCGTGTCGGCGGCGCCCGTCTCGTCGTCGGACATGCCCTTCTTGAAACTCTTGATGCCCTTGGCGACGTCGCCCATCAGTTCCGGAATCTTGCCGCGGCCGAACAGCAGCAGCACAACCACCAGAACGATCAGCCAATGCCAGATGCTGAAAGAACCCATTCCCGTAACTCCCGTTAGAACCTGAACCCCGATTTAAGACGTTCAGCCGTCTTTTTCAAATACCAGTATGTCGCGGTGGTTAGCCGAAAGCGTGACGTCGCGCAATCCGGCAGCCAGATGATCGGCCCTGACGCGCGCCCGAACCGGCCTGTCCGCCCCGGGAACCGCCAGTTCCAAGAGCTCGACCACGCCGAGAAAACGCCGCGACAATATGCGCGCGG
Organism: Shinella sp.; assembly: GCA_039812945.1. Classification (GTDB taxonomy): domain Bacteria; phylum Pseudomonadota; class Alphaproteobacteria; order Rhizobiales; family Rhizobiaceae; genus Shinella. Next base: position 6,840 of record JBDHSZ010000047.1, on the reverse strand, counting down.
GCGTCTCGCCGCCCTCCTCGCGCACGCTGAGACCCGACAGGCGTACCGCGACGCGCACCGTCTGCCCATCGGAAAAACGCCGGCCGTCGACATTGCCGAGCGGCGTTTCCACCACGCCGCCGCGCACATGGCCGGAAAATTCGTTGATCTCGGAGAAGAAGGCGGCGGCGAAGATGCTTTGGGGCCGGAGATACAGCTCCTCCGCCGTGCCGACCTGCATCAGCCGGCCGTCCTTCAGGAGCGCGATCCGGTCGCCCATGCGCATCGCCTCCTCGGCGTCGTGGGTGACGACGATGGCGCTGGCGCGCGAATGGCGCAGGATCGCCAGCGTATCGGCGCGGATCGAATCCTTGAGGCGCGAATCGAGGCCGGAGAACGGCTCGTCCATCAGCAGCACCGAGGGGCGCGGGGCGAGCGCGCGGGCAAGTGCCACGCGCTGCTGCTCGCCGCCCGACAGCATATGCGGATATTTTTCGGCATAATGCGCAAGGCCCACCCGCTCCAGCGCCGCCTGCGCCTCGGCCTCGGCCTCCGCGCGCGGCAGGGCCGTCAGGCCGAAACGCACATTGTCGAGCACCGACATGTGCGGAAAGAGCGCGAAATCCTGGAACATCAGGCCGACGCCGCGCCGTTCCGGCGGCAGGAAGACGGCGGGGCCGGCGATCTCGCTGTCGTTGAGCAGCACGCGCCCGGCGGTCTGCGCCTCGATGCCGGCGGCGATGCGCAGCAGCGTCGTCTTGCCGGAGCCGGACGGGCCGAGCAGGCACAGCACCTCGCCGGGCTCCGCCGTCAGCGAGATGCCGCGGATCGTCTCCTTGCCGTGATAGCTGTGATGGATGTCCTCGAAGGCGAGGCGCGCCGCGAAGGTGACCGCCGATGCCCGCCGCGTCTCGATACCGTTGGAGCCTGACGGATCCGAAGCCATTTCCCGAAGTCTTTCCCTGCCGCCGCCGGATGGCCGCGCGTGGTAACCTTCGCCTATTCGTCTTCTTTTCCGCCCGGTGTCAAGAGACCGAGCTCCTCCAGGTCGAGCTGGGTGATCGGATCCTCGTCCTCGGCAAGCTCGTCCTCGCCGAGCGGCAGCGGCACCTGGAAATTCGAGGGGATGCGGCCGGAAAGCAGGCCGGCGCCCTTCAGCTCCTCCAGCCCCGGCAGGTCGCGCAGCTCCTCAAGACCGAAATGATCGAGGAAGTCCCGCGTCGTGCCAAAGGTCACCGGGCGGCCCGGCGAGCGGCGGCGGCCGCGCAGGCGCACCCAGCCCGCCTCCATCAGCACGTCCAGCGTGCCCTTGGAGGTCTGCACGCCCCTGATGTCCTCGATCTCGGCGCGCGTCACCGGCTGGTGATAGGCGATGATCGACAGCACCTCGAGCGCGGCGCGCGACAATTTGCGCACCTCGGTCTCGTCCGTGCGGATGACGAAGGACAGGTCCGGCGCGGTGCGGAAGGCCCAGGCGTCGCCCGTCTGCACGAGATGGACGCCGCGCCCGGCATAGAGCCCCTTCAATTCGCGCATGACATGCAGCACGTCGACGCCGCGCGGCAGGCGCTCGGCGATATAGGCCGCGGATACCGGGCCGGCCGAGGCGAAGACCAGCGCCTCGGCAATGCGCGCGGCCTCGTGCAGCCGGCGCGGATCGACGATCGTGCCGTCCTCCTCGTCACTCACGCCCGTCGCTCCCGTCCTCTTCCGGCTCGCCCGCCTTCGGGCCGCGGCGCAGATAGATCGGCTGGAAGACGCCGTCCTGGCGAAGCTCCAGCCGCCCTTCCCGCACCAGCTCGAGCGTCGCGGCGAAGGCGCTGGCGATCGCCGTCGCGCGCTCCGTGGGGTCGCTGAGATAGCGCAGCATGAAAAGGTCGAGCGCCGTCCAGTCGTCGTCGAAACCGCCGATCAGCACCTGCAGGATCTCGCGCGCGTCGGAGAGCGACCAGACCGTGCGCTTCTCGATGGTGACCTGTGTCACCGCATGGCGCTGGCGCAGCGAGGCATAGGCGTTGAGCAGGTCGTAGAGCGAGGCGTCGAAGGCCGAGCGGCGCTCGGTCGGAATATGCTCCGGCATGCCGCGTGCGAAGACGTCGCGGCCGAGGCGATTGCGGTTGACGAGCCTGGTGGCGGCGTCGCGCATCGCCTCCAGCCGCTTGAGGCGGAAGGCAAGGCTCGCCGCCATCTCCTCGCCCGAAGGTCCGTCGTCCTTGGCCTGTTTCGGGATCAGCAGGCGGGATTTCAGATAGGCGAGCCAGGCGGCCATGACGAGATAGTCGGCGGCAAGCTCGATGCGGATTTTTCGCGCCCTGTCGATGAAGGCGAGATATTGCTCGGCCAGCGCCAGCACGGAGATGCGGGTGAGGTCCACCTTCTGCGTGCGGGCAAGGTGCAGGAGCAGGTCGAGCGGGCCTTCGAAACCGGCGAGGTCGACGACGAGGCTCTCCTCGGAAAGGCCACGCCCCTCGGCGTCGTCCTGCCACAGGTCCTCCATCGGCGTATCCGCGCCGCGACCCTTCCTCGATGGCTTCGACCCCGTCACCTGCACATCGCCCTCTCTGGCGCGGCCGTCAGGCCACCGCGATCATGGCATTGAATTCCTCGCGCAGCGCCTGCTCGTCCGCCCCGTCGGGCGTCGGGAAGGCCGCGCGCACCGCTTTGGCACGCCGGAGGCTTTCGCCGGCAAGCGGCGGCGCGTTCTCCGTCACCTGTATCATTTCCTCCATGATGCCGTGGCAATGCAACACCATGTCGAGGCCGGCGGCGATTATACCCCGGGTTCTTTCGGCGATATCGCCGCGAAGGGCGTTCATCGAGACGTCGTCGGACATCAGCAGGCCGTCGAAGCCGATATGGCCGCGGATGATCTCCTCGACCACCTTGGCCGAGGTCGTCGCCGGATTGTCGGCGTCGATGGCGGTGAAGACGATATGGGCCGACATCGCCATCAGCTCGTCCTTCATGCGCTTGAAGGGCACGAAGTCGCAGGCCTCCAGTTCCGCCCGGCCGGCATGCACGACCGGCAGGTCGTGGTGCGAATCGACCATGGTGCGGCCGTGGCCCGGCATGTGCTTCATGATCGGCAGCAGGCCGCCCGCCTTGAGGCCCTCGGCCGCCGCCTTGCCCATGACGGAGACGATCTCCGGCTCCTGCCCGTAGGCGCGGTTGCCGATGACGTCGTGCACGCCCGGCACGGCGACGTCGAGCACCGGCAGGCAATCCACGTTGACGCCGAGGCGCAGGAGATCGAAGGCGTGCAGGCGCGACATCAGCCAGGCGGCGCGCAGCCCCTTCTCCCGATCCGAGCGGAAGATCGCGCCGAGCGCGGCGGCGTTCGGATATTGCTGGACATGCGGCGGCTTGATGCGCTGGACGCGGCCGCCCTCCTGGTCGATCAGCACGGCGATATCCGCCCCGCCGCCGATGCAGTCACGCATCTCGGCCGTGAGGTCCGCGACCTGCGCCGGCTCGCCGATATTGCGGCCGAAGAGGATGAAGCCCCAGGGCCGCTCGCTGCGGAAGAAGGCCTTTTCGTCGGCGGTCAGGCTCAGGCCCTTGCAGCCCGAAATGAAGGATTTCGATTCGCTCATGTCCGCGATCCTAGAGGTTGTATGGGGAAAGACGAAGGGGCGCGGACCTCGTCCGCGCCCCTTCGGGAAATCTGTGCCGGCCTCAGCGGGTGACGAGGCAGCTTCCGCCCGCGCTCTTGTAGCGGTTGCAGAGCGAATTGGCTTCCTCGCGGGAACCGGCGGGAATGCGGACGCGGAAGTAAGTCCCCTTGCCGGCGATCTCCGCCTTCTTGATATCCACGCCGCGGCCGCCGATGACGCTGGAGAACTTCGCGGACAGCGTGTTGTAGGACTTCTGCGCCTCGGCTTCCGAAGGCAGCGAGGCGATCTGGATGACATAGCCGCCCGGCGTCACGGCCGCGATCTGCGTCTGCTCGGCCGAGGCCGTCTGCGTGCCCGAGACGTTGCCGTTCTCGGTGACGGTGCCGACGACGTTGACCGGCTGGTCGATCGGGCGGGTCTCGGGAACCGGCGCCTTGTCGCCGGTGGAGGTCGCGCCGATCGTCGTCGTCTTCACCGTGCGCACCGGCGCGGCGTCCTCGACCTTGGTGTCGGCCACTTCCGCCAGGGCGGAGCGCGGCTGGCCCTCCGCCGCCTGCTCGGTGCGCAGCGACACGTCGGCATCGATCGTCGCGTCGGTGCCCGCGCCGGCGGCTACTGCGGTCGCCTTGGCGTCAACGCCGGCGGTTTGCGTGGCGGGCTCGGCGACCGTGTCCTCGCGGGCCACGAGCGTGCCGTCCGGCTTGACGATCATCGTCCTGACCTTGCGCGGCGAGACGAGCGGCTTGCCGCCGGCCTCGGTCGCCGCCGTTTCCGGCTCGTCGACGCCCGGCAGCAGGCGGTTCTCGTCGTCGGCCGCATTGGCGGTCTCGATGCCGTCCTCCGGGCCGTCGAACGGCAGGGTCTCCGGCGTCAGCGTGCGCTGCACGACATCGACCGGCTCTTCCGTCGATGTGACGAGCTGCTCCTGCTGCGGCGTGCTGGCGGTGTCGCCGGCGACGCGGTCATAGACGGCCTTGTCCTGGTTCGGCACGGTCTTGCCGCCCCGTTCCTCGGGCACGATCTTGATCGGCTCCTTGTCGGCGAGGATGACGCGCGGCTCGCCCGAGCCGGCCGAACCGCCGGTGAAGAAGGACCAGGCATAGACGCCACCGCCGCCGATCAGCAGCAGGCCGGCGAGCGAGGCGGCGATCATCAGCCCGCGGCGCGGGCGCGCCGTCTCGTCGTCGTAGCCGTCGCCGGAATAGAGCACGTTGGCCTGGCCAGGATCGACAGGGATCGCCATGCGCTCCGGCTGGTTCAGCGAGCGGCGGAAGTCTTCCTCCAGCGCGCGCTCGAAATCGTCGACGTCGTTGATCTGCGTGACCGGCTGGGCGGCCGCGGCGACCTGCGTTTCCTCCACGCGGGGCTTTGCGGCCGGCTCGTTGAAGAGCTGGGCCATCTCCGCGTCGATGTCGAGATCGTAGTCCGGCTGGTAGACCGGCGGCTTCTCCTTCTCGACGACGGGAAGCTGCGGCACGTCCAGTTCGGTGACGGGCGACACGCCGACATCGGTCTCGGCGATCATGGTCGGATCGAAAGGCAGCACGCCGTCATGGGTCTCGAAGGCGGCCGGCTGCGGCCGGGTATAGGTGGATACCGGGACGGCGACGGCCGGCTCGCGCCGCACGGGCGTCTCGGCCACGGGCTGAGCCACGGCCGACCTGACCTCGACCGGCCGGACCTCGACCGGTTTGACTTCCACCGGCTTGACGACTTCCACCGGCTTTACTTCGGCCGGCTTGGCCTCCTGCCCGGGGATACCCTCGTTCAGCGAAAAATCCGAAAGATCGAGGTCGATATCGGACAGGTCGAATTCCATATTCTCGAAATCGAGCTCCGGCTCGGCGGCAGCCGCCGCGACCGGCTCCCGGCGGACCTCTGCGACGGGCGCCCAAACGGCCGCCCCCGGCTCGACGGCGGGCTCGCCGCGATGGGTCGTCGGCGTCGCGCGGCCGAAAATGGCCGCGACATTGGCGGGCGTGTTGCTGCGCGCTACCGCAGCCGTCGCGGCGGCGAGCGGCGTGCGGCTTTCCGGCATGGGGAAGCTCTCGATCTCCGCCAGCAACTGGTCGTGATCGGAATCCCGTCCCTTCTCGACCGTTTCGACCTGATAGACAGGCTCGGCCTCGAAGACGGGCTCGCTCGCCTCGAACTGCCACGCCGCCTCGGCGCGGGCGCGCTCGTCCGGCGCTTCCTGCGGCATCTCCGCTACGAATTGCGGCTCTTCTCCCGCATAAGCAGGAGGCTCGGCACGAAAGGGCTCGGCATGTTCCAGCCCGCCATCGGCGGGCATCCAGCCGTCGAGTTCCGGCTCGACATGGGCTTCGACCGCCGCGACCGGGGCCGGCTCGACGAAGGAGGCGTCGGCCGCCAGCTCATCGGCAAAGCCGGCGCCGATCGAAAGCTCCAGCTCGCGTTCCAGGTCGAGGCCGATATCGTCGGCGAGGCCGCCGTCCCCGGCAAGCGGCTGCAGACCGAGGAAGGCCGGCTGCTGCCCGGCAGCCTGCACAGGCTCGGCATGATGAGGCTCGACGGAAACCGCCTGGCGCACCGGCTCCTCGAAGCGCGGCTCGAACCGGTCGGCAAAGGCATGGCCGGCATGGACGGCCGGCTCGGCCTCGACCGTCGGCGTGTCGTTGATGGACGCCTCGAGCTCGTCGGCGAGAAGCAGGACCGGATCGGGCTGCGGATCGGCAACGAAGGCCTCGTCGGCGAAGGCCGGCTCGTGGCGATAGACGTCAGCGGCGGAGACATCGCGGGCCTGCGGCTCGCCGACGTCCACCACAAGATCCTCGACCGGCGCGGGTTCCTCGAAAACAGGATCGGCAGCCGTCTGAACGGGCTCGCGATCATACACATCGCGCGTCGGCGCCTCGTCGATGAACAAGGCGCGATCCTCGGCGACCGGCGCCGGCTCCTCGAAGGCGGGCTCGACGTGCCGGGGCTCGGCCCTTTCGGCGACGACGGGCTCGACGGCGACGTAGCTTGCCGGCGCATCATATTGCTCGAAGGCGCGCAGAAGTTCGTCCTCGAGGGCGAGGACGGGATTTTCATGCCGGGGCGCCGGCTGGGCGCCCTCGGCGAAGGACCGGTCGACGCCCTGGACCGGGCGCGGGTCGAAGTTGACGAGACGGGCAAGCTCGCTCAACGGATCATCGTCTGCCAAGAGGTCCGTGTCAGCGGTTCCGCTTCGCGCGAAGTTCTTGTCTGCCATACTGCTTCCCACTCACAAGCTACAAAGACGCAA
>JBDHSZ010000046.1:0-21851 GCA_039812945.1 Shinella sp. | reverse complement strand
GACCGCGGGCGCGAGACGCCGCGCTTGGCGTCCGCGTCGCGGGTCACCAGCGCGCGTGGTCGCGCAGCACGAGATCCCCACTGCGACCCACGACGTGCGGGTGATCATACGCGAAGACGCGGCGCAGGCGCGCCTGGCCGGTGTACCAGGCATGGGTCATGGCGCCGGCGAACACGGTGAGCGGGCCTTCCCGCTCGTCGTCCTCGTCGTCCTGATCGGCGTTGGCGCGGGCGCGGCTCGGCATCGGCACGGGGGCGAAGTCTTCCTCGTCGTCGACGGTGACGGCGCCGATCAGGCCGGCGGCGAAGACCATCAGCCAGATGGCGGGCAGGGCGATGATGCCGCCGAGGATCGTCGCGAAGAGGCCGGTCGGATAGGCGCCGGTGAAGAGGGCGGGGAAGCGCAGGATCATGTCGCCGAAGACGCCGCCGAGGCCCGTCGGCAGCGGCCAGGTCACCGGGCCGGGCACGCAGGCGAGCGCGGCCGAGGCGAGGATCGCCCCGCCGAGCCAGGCGGCGGCGCGCTGCGGCACGCGGCTGAAGCGCCGGCCGCTGACCATGGCGAGGCCCCAGGCGACGATGGGCAGCAGCGCGATGACGCTGGCAAGGCCGAAGAACTGCATGAAGAGATCGGCGAAGACCGCGCCGGGATAGCCGAGGATATTGGCGGGCTCGCCGCCGGAGGCATAGGAGAGGCTGGGGTCGGAGACGTTCCAGGTGGAGAGCGCGGCGATGGCGAGCGCCAGGCCGGCGAAGATGCAGAGCCCGACGAGGATCTGGACCTGCCGCCAGACGAATGAGGACAGAACGAAACGGTCGTGACGGTTGTCCAGTCCTGCCGAAATGCTTCTGCTCATGGTCGCTGCCTATGGTCCGCGCTAGGAGATCGCACGCTTCCGCCCGATTCGCGGAATGTGCCTGACTGCGAACCCTACGAAGGAAGGCTTAATGGCGTGTTAACCATGCGGGGTCCCGGCGCGGTTTCTGCGCGGGACCGCCGTCGCATCGACGAAAGGCCCGCCGATCGCAGGACCGGCGGGCCTTCATGCGTTTGCCCGGAGGCGTCAGGCCTTCTCGCCGAGGCGGCCGGCCACGCCGTCGGACGGATGCGCGGCGGCGTGATGCTGCAGCGCCTGCTCGCGCCTGTTGTGGCGGATCGACGACCACAGCGAGATGCCGATCAGCGTCGCGCCGCCAAGGCCCGTGATGACCTCCGGAATATGCACCAGCGTCTGGAAGTACATGACCACCGAGAGGATCAGGATCGCGTAGAACGCGCCGTGCTCCAGGTAGCGGTATTCGGCGAGCGTGCCCTTCTCCACCAGCATGATCGTCATCGAGCGCACATACATGGCGCCGATGCCGAGGCCGATGGCGATGACGAAGAGGTTCTGCGTCAGTGCGAAGGCGCCGATCACCCCGTCGAAGGAGAAGCTGGCGTCGAGCACCTCAAGATAGACGAAGGCGCCGAGGCCGCCCTTGGCCGCTTCCGACATCGCCTTCTGCGAGGCGTCGAGCAGGCCGCCGACGATCTCCACCGCGAGGAAGGTCAGCAGGCCGTAGACCGCGGCGTGCAGGAAGGTGCTGGCCGCCTCGCCGTCCAGCAGCTTCGAAAAGCCGATGATCAGGGCGAGGACGAAGGCGATCTCGATGCCCTTGACGGTCGCCGAGCGCGCCATGTGCTTCTCGATGAAGCCGATCCAGTGCACGTCCTTCTCATGGTTGAAGAAGTAGGTGAGGCCGACCATCATCAGGAAGGTGCCGCCGAAGGCGGCGATGGGCAGATGCGCGTCGTTCATGATGCGGGCATATTCCGCCGGCTCGCGCGCGGCGAGGACCAGCGCCTCGACGGGGCCGATGCCGGCCGCGATGACGACGATCAGCAGCGGGAAGACGATGCGCATGCCGAAGACGGCGATGAGGATGCCCCAGGTCAGGAAGCGGTGCTGCCAGACCGGCGTCATGTCCTTGAGCTTGTTGGCGTTGACGATGGCGTTGTCGAAGGAGAGCGAGATCTCCAGCACCGCGAGTACGGCGCAGATGAAGAAGACGGTCGCCATGCCGGCGAGCGTGCCTTCGCTCTGCCAGCCGAGCCAGGCGCCGAGCGCAAGGCCGACGGCGGTGAAGATGAAGGCCCATTTGAGGTAGGAGAGGGTGGATTTGCCTTCGCCGCTGCCGATCATGACAGCACCTCCAGGCTGGAGGTATGGGACGTGACATTGCGCGCGCCACGACGGGCATGCGGGTGAGGCATGGTCAGGATTTTCATGTGCGTATGAATCCGCCGGCTAATTGCTGGCGGTACCGACATCACGAGAGCGCCGTAAAAACTCTCGCCAGAGGGGCCCGGCACCAGGTTCACCGCGGCAACCGATGTCAAAGGCCGCGGATGGGCCTATTTCAGCCGAACTTGCCTTCCGCGTCAAGAGCCGGTCGCTGCAAGCCGTCCAACGGGTCCGGCGGACTTTTGTTCCCGGCGCCGCATCCGCTCTGTACCAAGGGCCGTCTCCCTTTCTATAGTCATCGCATGTGATTTGCCTGAAAGGACGACCCATGACCGAAATGCGCATCGATCCCGCCCTCGTCGAATGGAGCGGCCCGGGCGGCCTGCCCCGCTTCGATCTGGTGAAGGACGAGGCCTTCGCGGCGAGCTTCGATGCGGCGCTGGCGAGCCACGAGGCGGAGATCGACGCGATCGCCGGCAATCCCGAGCCGGCGACCTTCGAGAACACCGTCGTCGCGCTGGAGATCGCCGGCGACGCGCTGTCGCGCGTCTCGGCGCTGTTCTGGAGCCGCGCAGGGGCCAACACCAACGATGTGATCCAGGCGCTGGAACGCGACATCGCGCCAAAAATGTCGCGGCACTATTCGAGGATCGGCACCAATGCCGCGCTCTTCCGGCGCATCGATGCGCTGTGGCAGGGCCGGGAGGCGCTGGGCCTCACGCTGGAGCAGACGCGCGTGCTGGAGCGGCACTGGAAGGGCTTCGTGAAGGCGGGCGCGCGGCTGGAAAAGCCCGAGCAGGAGCGGCTTTCGGCGATCAACGAGACGCTGGCCGGGCTCGGCGCGAAATTCGGCCAGAACGTGCTTTCCGACGAGAAGGGCTGGGCGCTGTTCCTCGACGAGGGGGAGGCGCTTGACGGCCTGCCGGATTTCCTCAAGGACGCCATGGCGGGCGCGGCGCGCGAGCGCGGGCAGGAGGGGCGCTACGCCGTCACCCTGTCGCGCTCGATCATCGAGCCGTTCCTGACCTTCTCCGCCAATCGGGACCTGCGCGAGCAGGCCTTTCGCGCCTGGGCGGCGCGCGGCGAGAACGGCGGCGAGACCGACAATCGCGGCATCGTCCGGCAGACGCTGGCGCTGCGCGCCGAGAAGGCCGGGCTACTCGGCTACGACAATTTCGCGGCGCTGAAGCTCGACAACACCATGGCCAAGACGCCCGAGGCGGTGAACGGGCTGCTCATGCAGGTCTGGGAGAAGGCCGTGGCGCGGGCGCGCGAGGAGGAGGCGGAGCTTGCCGCCTTGATCGCCGAGGAGGGGCGCAACCACGAGGTCATGCCCTGGGACTGGCGCTACTACGCCGAAAAGCTGCGCGCCAGAAAATTCGATTTCTCCGAGGCGGAGCTGAAGCCCTATCTCCAGCTCGAGAAGATCATCGAGGCCTGCTTCGACGTCGCCGGGCGGCTGTTCGGCATCCGCGCCGTGGAGAAGAAGGGCGTGGCGGTCTATCATCCGGACGTGCGCGTCTTCGAGATCCGCGACCGGCAGGACCGGCTGGTCGCCATGTTCCTCGGCGATTATTTCGCCCGCTCCTCCAAGCGCTCCGGCGCGTGGATGAGCTCCTACCAGAGCCAGCACCGCCTGCCGCTGCCGAACGGCTCCGTCGGCGAGTTGCCGATCATCTACAATGTCTGCAACTTCGCAAAGCCGGCCGAGGGCAAGCCGGCGCTGCTGTCGCTGGACGACGCGCGCACGCTGTTCCACGAATTCGGCCATGCGCTGCACGGCATGCTCTCCGACGTCACCTATCCGTCGGTCTCCGGCACCGGCGTCTCGCGCGACTTCGTGGAGCTGCCCTCGCAGCTCTACGAGCACTGGCTGACCGTGCCGGAAATCCTGACGCGCTATGCCGTGCATTACCGGACGGGCGAGGCGATGCCGCAGGCGCTGCTCGACAAGGTGCTGGCCGCGCGCACCTTCAATTCGGGCTTCGCGACGGTGGAGTTCACCTCCTCGGCGCTGGTCGACATGGCCTTCCATACGCGCGGCCCCGTCGAGGACCCGATGGCGGTGCAGCGCGAGGTGCTGGAGACGATCGGCCTGCCGAAATCCATCGTCATGCGGCATGCGACGCCGCATTTCCAGCATGTCTTTTCCGGCGACGGCTATTCGGCCGGCTACTATTCCTACATGTGGTCGGAAGTGCTCGACGCCGACGCCTTTTCAGCCTTCACCGAGACGGGCGACGCCTTCGACCCGGCCATGGCCGAGCGGCTGAAGCGGCATATCTACTCCGTCGGCGGCTCGGTGGACCCGGAGGACGCCTACAGGGCGTTCCGCGGCAAGCTGCCGAGCCCCGAGGCGATGCTGGAGAAGAAGGGGCTGGCGGCCTGAGCCGCCCCGTCCTCCTCCCCTTACAGGGCCGGTCCGAGGCCGGCCCCGCGCGGGGCGAGCAACAGAGTTGCGGCCCTCCCCTTTCGCATTTGCGGAAAAACATGTAAGAGCGCGGCCATTGAAGACGGCGCCCTCTTTTTGCGCGCGCCCCTGAACCTCAGAGATTACAACCTATGTCCATCCGCAATATCGCGATCATCGCGCACGTCGACCATGGCAAGACCACGCTCGTCGACGAGCTCCTCAAGCAGTCCGGTTCGTTCCGTGAAAACCAGCGCGTCGCCGAGCGCGTCATGGACTCCAACGACATCGAGAAGGAACGCGGCATCACCATCCTCGCCAAGGCCACCTCGGTCGAGTGGAAGGGCGTGCGCATCAACATCGTCGACACGCCCGGCCACGCCGACTTCGGCGGCGAGGTCGAGCGCATCCTGTCCATGGTGGACGGCGCCATCGTTCTCGTCGACTCGTCGGAAGGCCCGATGCCGCAGACCAAGTTCGTGGTCGGCAAGGCGCTCAAGGTCGGCCTCAAGCCCATCGTCGCCATCAACAAGATCGACCGCCCGGACGGCCGCCACGAGGAAGTGCTGAACGAGGTGTTCGACCTCTTCGCCAATCTCGACGCCACCGACGAGCAGCTCGACTTCCCGATCCTCTACGGCTCGGGCCGCAACGGCTGGATGAACGTCAACCCGGAAGGCCCGAAGGACGAGGGCATGGCCCCGCTGCTCGACCTCGTCTTGAAGCACGTGCCGGAGCCGAAGGTCGCCGAAGGCCCGTTCCGCATGATCGGCACGATCCTCGAGGCCAACCCCTTCCTCGGCCGCATCATCACCGGGCGCATCCATTCCGGCTCGATCAAGCCGAACCAGTCGGTCAAGGTGCTCGGCCAGGACGGCCAGCTCATCGAAAGCGGCCGAATCTCGAAGATCCTCGCCTTCCGCGGCATCGAGCGCACGGCGATCGAGGAGGCCCATGCCGGCGACATCGTCGCCATCGCCGGCCTCACCAAGGGCACCGTCGCCGACACGTTCTGCGATCCTTCGATCAGCGAGGCGCTGAAGGCGCAGCCGATCGACCCGCCGACCGTCACCATGTCCTTCATCGTCAACGATTCGCCGCTCGCCGGCACCGAGGGCGACAAGGTGACGAGCCGCGTCATCCGCGACCGCCTATTCAAGGAAGCGGAAGGCAACGTCGCGCTGAAGATCGAGGAATCGGGCGACAAGGATTCGTTCTTCGTCTCCGGCCGCGGCGAATTGCAGCTCGCCGTCCTCATCGAGACCATGCGCCGCGAGGGCTTCGAGCTCGCCGTGTCGCGTCCGCGCGTCGTCATGCACAAGGACGAGGCGACCGGCCAGATGCTGGAGCCGATCGAGGAGGTCGTCATCGACGTCGACGAGGAGCATTCCGGCGTCGTCGTGCAGAAGATGTCGGAGCGCAAGGCCGAGATGGTCGAGCTTCGCCCGTCCGGCGGCAACCGCGTCCGCCTCGTCTTCTTCGCGCCGACGCGCGGCCTCATCGGCTACCAGTCGGAACTGCTGACGGATACGCGCGGCACGGCGATCATGAACCGCCTGTTCCACGACTACCAGCCCTACAAGGGCGAGATCGGCGGGCGCGTCAACGGCGTGCTGCTCTCCAACGAGGCGGGCGAGGCCGTGGCCTATGCGCTCTTCAACCTGGAAGACCGCGGCCCGATGGTCATCGACGCGGGCGAGAAGGTCTATATGGGCATGATCGTCGGCATCCACACGCGCGACAACGACCTCGAGGTCAACGTGCTGAAGGGCAAGAAGCTGACCAACATCCGCGCCGCCGGCAAGGACGAGGCCGTCCGCCTGACGCCGCCGATCAAGATGACGCTGGAGCGCGCGCTCTCGTGGATCCAGGACGACGAGCTGGTCGAAGTGACGCCGAAGTCGATCCGCCTGCGCAAGCTCTATCTCGACCCGAACGACCGCAAGCGATTCGAAAAGCAGCGCTCCGCCGGCGCGGCGTGAATTGCAGCTTCCCGAAACGGGACAAGATCGAACCCCGGCCCCAGCGCCGGGGTTTTTCATGTGTGCCATCGTTTTACGGCTTGTGACGTTTCTTAAAAAAGCGTTAACTTTTCGGTGCGCCGCCCGGAACTCGCCTGTGGGCAAAGGAAGCCTTCGCCCCTCGCGGGATTCCGGTGGAATCGGCGCCGGAATATGAGTCGTGTTATGAAAACACTGTCGATCGATGTGCGGCGCGCCGAGCCGCAGGACGCGCGCGCGATATCCGAGACGCATCGGGTATCGTGGCTGCAGGCCTATGGCGGCCTCATCCCGCACAGGCCGCTCATCCATATGGTCGACCGTCGCGGCGAGGTCTGGTGGCGCAAGGCGACGCGCGGCCCCGCCACGCTGCTGGTGCTCGATGTCGCCGGAACGGTGGCGGGCTACGCCACGCTCGGCCTCAACCGGGCGCGCGCGCTGCCGCAGGAGGGCGAGATCTACGAACTCTACCTGCGCCCCGAATACCAGGGCATCGGCCTCGGCCGCCTGCTCTTCGGCGAGGCGCAGCGGCTGCTCAAGTCGCTCGGCTGCAACGGCATGATCGTCTGGTGCCTGGAGGACAGCGAGCATGCCTATAACTTCTTCCGCTCCGCCGGCGGGCGCGACATCGCCGAGGGCATGGAGAATTTCGGCGAGAAGGAATTGAAGAAGATCGGCTTCGTCTGGCCCTGACGCCTATCTGCCGGCGTCCTCGGGCAGGTGTCGCATCGGCTCGCCCGCCAGCTTTCCCCGTTTTCCCTGCCATTGCGGCTCGTCCCTGCCGCAGGTGAAGTCCGTTGCCCTCTCGTCGGCGACCTTGCGGGCGAGGCTATTGGCGTCGCCGTTCTCCAGCGCGTCGACATAGCCGACGACACAGCTTGCCGGGCTTTGCGCCGTCGCCACCGTCGAGACGACGAGGACCTGGCCGTAGCGCGTCTCGGTGTCGCTCGTCGTTTCCGGATCGGAGACGAACCAGCGCAGGATGGTCGCGAAGGGCGCGCCGCTGCCGTCGAGCCGCCATTCGATCGTCGCGCTGGTGTGGTTGAAGGGGCCGAAGCTCTCGAAGGCCTCGCCGAGCCAGGCCTTGCCGATCGGGCCGTAGGCCTGGCTCTGCCGGAGGTCGCCCTCCTTGAAATAGACCGCGAGGTCCTTGTAGCCGGCGCATTCCAGCGTGACGCTCGGACCCTCGTCCGTCTGCGCCAGCGTCTTGCAGGCGTCGAGGTCGCGCTGCGTGTAGACGCTCTCGTTAGCCCGCGCGCCGGTGGTGGCGACGGTCGCGAGGGCGGCGGTCAGAAGGAGATGGGGCAGGCGCATGGTGTATCCTCCGATCATCGGGGGAACGGCGCGGGCCGTCCGTCTATTCGGCTTCGGCGAAAGTCATGTTGCGCCGCAACGGGATTCGCATTAGGAAGCCCGCAAACCACTCCGTTTCCAATCGAGGGAGCCCCCATGCGTATCGATGCGATTTCCGTTGGCAAGAACCCGCCGGACGACGTGAACGTCATTGTCGAGGTGCCCGTCGGCGGCCACCCGATCAAGTACGAGATGGACAAGGAAGCCGGCGCGCTCGTCGTCGACCGCTTCCTCTACACGCCGATGACCTATCCGGGCAATTACGGCTTCGTGCCGCACACGCTCTCGGAAGACGGGGACCCGATCGACGTGCTGATCGCCAATACGCGCCCGCTCGTGCCCGGCTGCGTCATCAATGTCCGCCCGATCGGCGTCATGGTGATGGAGGACGACGGCGGCAAGGACGAGAAGATCATCGCCGTGCCGGTGCCGAAGCTGACGCGCCGCTACGACAAGGTCGAGAACTATACCGACCTGCCGGACATCACGCTCAAGCAGATCGAGCACTTCTTCGAGCACTACAAGGACCTGGAGCCCGGCAAGTGGGTGAAGATCGCCGGCTGGCAGGACGTCTCCGTCGCCAAGCGGATGATCCTCGAGGCCGTCGAGCGCTACAACAAGACCAAGTGACCGCTCAGCGCGGCACCGCGCTTTCGAGCCTGAAAACGATATCCTCCGGGTCGCCGTCGATCCGGAGGATTTTCTTTCTCTGGGTGTCGCCGGAAACGAGGCCGACCGCGGATTTCGCAACGCCCGCCGCCCTGGCGACGAGCACGAGCAGCGCCTTGTTGGCCTTGCCCTTGTCGGGCGGGGCGCTGACCCTTGCCTTGAGGTAGCTCTCGCCGTCGGCGCCGGTCTCGAAACCGTCGATCGCGTCGCGCCCGCCGTTCGGCGTCAGCCGCACCGTCAGGCGCACATGATCGCCATGGCGCCTGACCGCATCCGTCACGGCGCGAGGAGCGCCGGCGCCAGCACGCCGCGGATCACCTGCTCCAGGAAGAACAGGATGACGAGCACGACGAGCGGCGAAAGGTCGACGCCGCCGAAATTCGGCAGGAAGCGGCGGATCGGGCGATAGATCGGCTCGGTGAGCTGGTAGAGCGAGCGGCCGATGGTGGCGATCACCTGATTGTTCGCGTTGATGACATTGAAGGCATAGAGCCAGGAGAAGATCGCCGAGGCGATCACCAGGAACCATGCGATGCTGATGATGAACAATAGGGTGTTGATGACCGCTATCATTGACGTCTCCAATTGGTTTCGTGCTGACATGTAGCCATTGCCGGCCCCGCCAGCAAGGCCGGCGCGCCCGGGCGGCGGCAACATGTTTAACGGGCGGCTCAGGCCTCGTGGAAGATGCGGTCGAGGAAGGCGGTCATCCACAGGCGCAGCGCCGCATCGTGCAGCAGCCGGCCGTCGAGATGGGCGCGGCCGGCCTGGGCGCCGGGCAGCTCGAAGCGGTGCGCGCCGCGCACGACCCAGCGGTGCATCATGGCGAGCGTCAATTCGCCGTGGAACTGGATGCCCCAGGCATTGTCGCCGTAGCGGAAGGCCTGGTTCTCGTAGTGGTGGCCGGTGGCGAGCAGCTTGGCGCCGGAGGGAAGGTCGAAGCCCTCGCGGTGGAACTGGTAGACCATGTCCGGCCAGGGCATCAGCGCCGTGCCCGCCTCGGTCGCCTTCAGCGGATACCAGCCGATCTCCGCCCAGCCCTCCGCATGGCTCGTCACCGCGCCGCCGAGGTTCTTCACCAGCATCTGCGCGCCGAGACAGATGCCGAGGAACGGCCGGTTTTCCTCAAGCGGCACCGACAGCCATTCGATCTCCCGGCGGACATAGGGCTCGGCGTCATTGGCGCTCATCGGCCCGCCGAAGACGACGGCGCCGGCGTGGTGGTCGAGCGTTTCGGGCAACGGATCGCCGAGCACCGGGCGGCGGATATCCAGCGCATGGCCCATCGCCTGGAGGATCTGGCCGACGCGGCCGGGACTGGAGCCCTCCTGGTGCAGGATGACGAGGACGGGGCGCCTGCGATGGGGCTTGCGGGGGAAATCCAGCATGGCTCAGCTCTCGTCCGTCCCCTCCGCGCCCGCCGCCGCCCCGACCCGCTCGGCCACTTCCTGCCGCTTCATGATGCGTTCGCGGCCCGAGACGCCGAGCAGGTCGGCGATGCGCCAGATGGCGTGGTCCTCCATCTCGCTGCGCTCGCCGTCCGCATAGACGATCTCCCAGAGCAGGCCGATCAGGTCGACGCGCTGCTCCTCCGAGAGCTGGCGCTTCAGCTCGGAGGTGAAGCGGAAGAAGTCGATCGCCTCGCTCTCCGCATCGGTGCCGGCGGCGATGAGCGCGTCGAGCTCGGCCCCCTCCACGCCGTAGAACTCCTTGAAGCGGGCGCGCAGCGCCGTCTTCTCGGATTCCAGCACCTTGCCGTCCGCTTCCATCACCTGGATGCACAGCGCCATGACGGCGACCCGCGGGTCGTCGGCGGCGAAGGCGGGCCGGCTGTCGCTCCCGGAAAGGCTTGCGAGAAACTGCTGCAAGCGTTCGAACATCGATCCTGGCCCCATTTCCCGCACTGTCGCGCATCCTTCGAAACGCGAAACTATCCCGACTGCCTGCATTTCCGCAATTCCGGCGAGGGACCGTCGTGCCCCTTCACCGGAACCGCCGCTTTCCTCAGAACAGCCGGAAGCTGCCCGTGCCGTCGCGCTTGGCGGTGACGCCTTCCTTGACGCCGGGATCGTCCGGCAGGCCGTAGAAGGGGCGTTCGGCCTCTTCGGCCGCCACGGCCTCGACCTTCTCCTGCACCGGCGTCTTGATCGGCGTCGGCTCGACGACGACCGCGGCCACGACGGGTTTTTCCGTCTCGACCTTCTCGACCGTCACCTCCTTCTCGACCCGGACGGCCGGCTTCGCCGCGATGGCGAGCGGCGGCAGGGTGCGGATGGCCTCCTCGACCGCGTCGGCGGAGCCTTCCTCGACCGGCCCTTCGAGCGTGCTGACCGGAGTCTTCCATTCGAAGGCGTCGAGCCGGCCGGTGGCGGGCGAGACGGCGCGCCATTCCGGCACGGTGATGCCGTCGGCGGTCCAGGCCGGATCGCGCGGGGCCTTCAATGCCTGGTTCATCCAGTGGCGGATGCGGCCCTGGTCGCCGGTCTCGGCATCCTCGATATCGGCCAGCAGCAGGAAGGCGCTTTCGCGCGGGGAAAGCCGCGCGGCGGCCTCGGCCTTGGCGCGGGCGAGCGTGAAGTCGCGCGCCTCCAGCGCGGCCTCGGCCACCGCAAAGAGCGCCTCGGCATTGTTCGGGCGCAGGGCCTCGAGCTTTTCCGCCCGTTTCAGCCGGTCGCTCGCCGAATCGCCGCTGCGGGCGCGGACATAGAGCCGCGCGACATCGCCATGGGCGGTCGCCTTCCAGAGCTTCTCGAGGATCGATGCGGCCTTGCGCAGGTTGTCCTCGCGCAGATAGGCCTTCGCCTCGATGAGGCCGGCGGGCACGAAGGTCTCGTCGAGCTTCAGCGCCTGATGGGCGTCGTCGCGCGCGCCCTTCGGGTCGGCATCGAGCCTCGCCGCGGCGCGGGCGGTGAGGAGCACGGCCTTGCGGCGGGCATAGGTCTTCCTCTCCTCCGCCGAGCCGGAGCGGCCGTCGCCGAGAAGCTTCAGCGCCTCGTCCCAGTCGCCGGCCTGCGAGCGGTATTCCAGCGCCGCCTCCGTCGCCCAGGGAAGCTGCGGCGCCTTCTCGGCCGCGCGCTCGGCATATTGCCGGGCCGCCTCGTTGGCGCCGAGGCGGCGGGCTTCGAGATAGAGGCCGCGCAGGCCCAGCTCCCGGGTCTCCGGATCGTCGGCCATCAGCTCGAATTTCTTGCGCGCATCGTCGTAGCGGCCCTCGATCATCGCGGCCTGCGCGTCGAGCAGGTGGATCAGCGGCTCCTGATCGGCGCTGAGGAGGCCCCGGGTGCGCGTCAGCATCTTGCGGGCGCCGGCGGCATCGCCCGCGCCGGCGGCGATCAGGCCGGTCGAGAGCGCCTGATAGCCGCGGTCGCGCTTGCGGGCGCGGAAATAGCGCTGGATCGAGTGCGGCGAGGTCCAGATGACGCGCACCAGCCACCAACAGAACATGACGGCGGCGATCAGCGAGACGATAAGCGTGGCGGCCACCATCAGGCTCATGTCGGCGCGCTGGCCCTGCCAGATGACGGAGAGTTCGCCGGGGCGGTCGGCGAGCCAGGCGAAGCCGCCGGCCAGCGCGAGCACGAAGAGGGCGAAGACCAGAATGCGAATCATGAAGCTCTCCTCAGCCCTGGTTGCCGGCCGTCATCGCGCCGGCGACGGCGGCGCCGACCAGCTCCTCGACGGTAACGCGCTCGTCCAGCTTGCGCTTGTAGTCCGACGCCGCGGCCTGTCCCGTCTCCGGCAGGGTCTGCCACTCGATCTGCGCGCCCTTGAAGTCGCCGTTCTGCAGCTTGGTCTCGATGCGGGCGACGATCGCCTCCGGGCTGTCGCCCTCGACGCTGCCGACCGGGCGCACGCGGATCGCCGAGGCGGCGCTCGTCATCAGGCGGTTGAGGATGCCCTGGTCGCCTTCCGGCTGGTGCACGGCGTCGAGGATCGCCTCCGCCGTCGGCTGGAAATCGCGCACCAGATCGGAGCGCGAGGCGACGCCGATGGCGGCGTGCTCGCGCAGGCCGGCGACGGACGGATCGTCGGGCGCGACGCTGGCGAAGGCCTCGAGCTCGGCGAGATAGGGGCCGCCCCGGTCGATCGCGGTCTTCAGCGCGCTGGCGGCGACGGCGCGCGCCATGCCGATATCGCTGCGCGGCTCGTCGAGCTTCTGCTCGGCGGCGGCGATGCGTTCGGTGAGCTGACTTTCCGTCGAGCTTACCGCCTCGGTGGTGCGGGCGATATTCTCGCGCAGGGCGGCGAGTTCCGTCGTCAGCCGGCTGACATCGCCTTCGAGCTTGCTCACGGTCTCGGGGTCGCCGGCGGCCGCGCCGGTGTTTTCACCCGCGGATTTCTCCAGGGCGGCGAGGCGCGTCTCGATCGGCTGGAGATCGACGGGGCTCGGCGTCGTCGTCTCGGAGAGGCGGGTCTTCAGGGCCTCGACCTCGCTGGAAAGGCTTGCGACGGCGTCGCTGTCGCCCGCGCGCTCCGGTCCGGGCGCGGGGAGGTAGCCGCCATATTGCAGGCTGCCGGCGCCGATGAGGGCGATCAGGCCGCCGAGAATGCCGGCGGCGAGCGTGCCGGCATTGCTGCGCTGCCGGGGCGGCGGCGTCTCGGTGCGCGCCGGCTCCTCATAGGCCGGGCGGGCGGGCTCGATCGGCTCCTGCTTTTCCTCGACGGGGTCGTCGGTGCTTGCCGGCATTGCGGTTTCGGCGGCGGCCGTTTCCGTTGCCTCGGGCTCCTGCGCCGGAGTGTCGTTCTCCCCGGCGGCCAGCGCCTCGTTGCTGGCGGAGGCGGGAACCGCTTCGAGGTCGATCGTCACGGGCTCGTCGCCGGTCTTCTTTCGACGGGGCGGGGTTTCCGGTTCCATGGCGACCTCCTCGCTTTCATGTGCATTGCCTTAAACGTAGACAGGGAAAACAGAGAGGGAAAGACCCTTGCGGCAATTTCGTCCGCCCGTCCGGCGGCTAGAGCAGCGCCAGCAGGCTTTCCTCGTCGGGGGCGGCGGCGATCGAGACGGCGGCGGCGAAGCGCTGCGGCACGGCGGCTGCGACATTGCGGCTCATGCAGATGAAGCGCGCCGACCGGAACCGCTCCGGCATCGCCTCGAACGGGGCGAGGGCGAAAAAGGCGAGGGCGCTTTCCCGGGAATAGAGCAGCACGGCGTCGGGCACCGGATGCAGCAGGGCGGCCTCCACTTCGGCCTGCGGGAGGGCGAGCTGCTCCATGCGATAGGCCTCGACGGTGCGGAACGGGATGCCGGCGTCCCGCAGCCGGACCTCGAAGCCGGGCGCGCGCGGATTGCCGGCGAGATAGAGGATGGGGTCGGCCGGCATGCCCCTATCGCGGTAATGCGCGGCGATTGACGCGGCAAGGCTCTCGCCGTCGCCGCCGGCGGCGTGCACGGTGGAAAAGCCCGCCTCGCGCATGGCCCCGGCGGTCGCCGGCCCGACGGCGAAGACCGTCGTCGCAGGGGCGGTGCCGAGCTTTTCGAACAGGCGGGCGATTTCCGCGCTGGTGACGGCGAGCGCCGCATGGGGCTCGCAGAGCGCCTCGCGCGTCGCCGCAAGGTCGTGCTCGGCCCTTGAGAGCGGCAGCGACACGACCTCGTGGCCGAGCGCCGTGAGCGTGGCCGCCGTGCGGGCTGCCGCGGGCTCCGGGCGAAGGACGAGCACGCGCATGGTGTCAGGCCCAGCTTGCGAAGAAATCCGCTCCGGCCCTCGCGCGAACCGCCTCGCCGGCCTCCTCGCCGAGCGCGGCGGCGTTGGTGACCGGGCCGCTCGCCTCGATCTCGTGGAAGCGGCTGCCGTCCGGCGTCAGGATCATGCCGCGGAACTTAAGGTGGTCGCCCTCGACGGTGGCGTAGCCGGCGATCGGCGTGCGACAGGAGCCGTCGAGCGTCGCGAGGAAGCCGCGCTCGCAGGCGACGGCGGCGTGGGTCGCCCGGTCGTCGATGGCGGAAAGCAGGTTGTCCATGCGCGTGTCGCCGATGCGGCTCTCGATGCAGATCGCGCCTTGCGCCGGGGCCGGCGGGAAGGAGACGGGATCGAGGATTTCCGTCGGAACGTCGAGCTTGCCGAGGCGCTTGAGGCCGGCATAGGCGAGCAGCGTCGCATCGGCCTCGCCGCCGGCGAGCTTGGCGAGGCGGGTGTCGACCTGGCCGCGGAAGACGATGACGTTGAGGTCCGGTCGCAGTCGGCGGATGAGCGCCTGGCGGCGCAGCGAGGCGGAGCCGACGGTCGCGCCCAAGGGCAGGTCGACGAGGCGCTTCACGCTGCGGCCGATGAAGGCGTCGCGGATATCCTCGCGCGGCAGGAAGGCGGAGAGGTGCAGGCCGTCGGGCAGCTTCGTCGGCATGTCCTTGGAGGAGTGCACGGCGAAGTCCAGCTCGCCGGAGGAAAGCTGCGCCTCGATCTCTTCGGTAAACAGGCCCTTGCCGCCGATCAGCGCCAGCGAGCGGTCGGTGATGCGGTCGCCCTTGGTCGACAGCACGACGATCTCGAACATCTCTTCCGGCAGGCCGTGCGCCGCCATCAGGCGCGAACGGGTCTCGTGGGCCTGGGCGAGCGCCAGCGGGCTGCCGCGGGTTCCGATCCTGAAAGGTTTTGTTTGCATCCGCCTTGATCCATTGTTACCGGGATGTCTCGTAACCGGCTTTAGGGCCGCCCGCAATCGATCCTAGTGCTTCATGTCGTCCCATCTGACCATCCTCGGCATCGAAACGAGCTGCGACGAGACCGCCGCGTCCGTCGTCGCGCGTAATCCCGACGGCAAGGGCGAGATTCTCGGCGAGGTCGTGCTCAGCCAGTTGGAAGAGCACAGCGCCTATGGCGGCGTGGTGCCGGAGATCGCGGCACGCGCCCATGTCGAGGCGCTGGACAGCCTGATTTCCGAGGCGCTTCTGCGCGCCGGCCGCTCGCTCGAGGATATCGACGCTGTCGCGGCGACGAGCGGGCCGGGGCTGATCGGCGGGCTCATCGTCGGGCTGATGACCGGCAAGGCCATCGCGCGGGCGACCGGCAAGCCGCTCTATGCGGTCAACCATCTGGAAGGCCATGCGCTGACGGCGCGGCTGACGGACGGGCTTTCCTTCCCCTATCTGATGCTGCTCGTCTCCGGCGGCCATACCCAGCTCGTGCTGGTGCGCGGCGTCGACGATTACGAGCGCTGGGGCACGACCATCGACGACGCGCTTGGCGAGGCCTTCGACAAGACGGCCAAGCTGCTCGGCCTGCCCTATCCCGGCGGGCCGGCGGTGGAGCGCATGGCGAAGAGCGGCAATCCCGAGCGCTTCACTTTCCCGCGGCCGCTTGTCGGCGAGGCGCGTCTCGATTTCTCCTTCTCCGGCCTCAAGACGGCGGTGCGTCAGGCGGCGCAGTCCATCGAGCCGGTGACGGACCAGGACATCGCCGATATCTGCGCCTCCTTCCAGCGCGCCGTCTCGCGCACGCTGAAGGACCGCATCGGCCGCGGGCTGGAGCGGTTCCGCGCGCTCCATCCCGATGTCGGGATACCCGCCCTCGTCGTCGCCGGCGGTGTGGCGGCCAATGCGGAGCTGCGCGCGACGCTGCAGGCGCTGTGCGACAAGAATCGCTTCCGTTTCATCGCGCCGCCGCTGGCGCTGTGCACCGACAATGCCTCGATGATCGCCTGGGCCGGGCTGGAGCGCATGGCGGCCGGCCTTGCGCCAGACGATCTCTCGGTCGCGCCGCGCTCGCGCTGGCCGCTCGACCGGCAGGCCGCGACGGTTCTCGGGTCGGGCAAGCGGGGGGCCAAGGCATGAGGACCGCGCCGAGGATCGCCGTCATCGGCGCGGGGGCGTTCGGGACGGCGCTGGCGAGCGTGGCCGCGGCCAGCGGCGGCGAGGTCACGCTGATCGGCCGCGACGCGGCTGCCGTCGAGACGATGCGCGCCACCCGCCGTAACGAGAAGGCGCTGCCGGGCATCGACCTGCCGCAGGCGCTCGCCTATGGCGCGGATGCGGCGGCCATGCGCGGCGCGGGCATCGTGCTGTTCGCCATGCCCTCGCAGGCGCAGCGCGAGGCGGCGCGGTCGCTGGCCCCGCTGCTTGCGCCCGGCACGGTCGTCGTCATCTGCGCCAAGGGCATGGAGAAGGGCACCGGGCGGCTTCTGACTGAGGTTCTGGAAGAGGAACTGCCCGGCCGCGAGATCGCCGTGCTGTCCGGGCCGGGCTTTGCCGCCGATATCGCCAAGGGCCTGCCGACGGCGATGGTGATCGCCGCGCGCAGGGCGGAGACCGGCGCCATGCTGGCGCAGGCGCTGTCCGGGCCGACCTTCCGGCTCTATCCCTCGACGGATCGCATCGGCGTGCAGCTCGGCGGCGCGCTGAAGAACGTGCTGGCGATCGCCTGCGGCATCATCGAGGGCGCGGCGCTCGGCGATTCCGCCCGGGCGGCGCTGATCTCGCGCGGGCTTGCCGAGCTTTCGCGCTTCGTCGCGGCGCATGGCGGGGAGGGCGGCACGGTGACGGGGCTTTCCGGCCTCGGCGACCTCGTGCTGACCGCCACCAGCCACCAGTCGCGCAACCTGCGCTTCGGCATCGCACTCGGCCGGCACGGCAATGCCGCGGACCGGTCGGGCGATCTCGTGGAAGGCGCCTTCGCCGCCTCGGTCGCCTCCAAGGTCGCCGCCGAGAAGGGCATCGACATGCCGATCACCGACGCCGTCGCGCGCATCATCGACGGCACGCTCGACGTGAAGACCGCCATCGGGCAGTTGATGACGCGCCCGATCACCCAGGAATAAAGGCCAGGAATAAAGGAAGAGACAGCCATGCATTTCGCATTCCTCTGCAAGGACAAGCCCGGCGCGCTGCAGGTGCGCCTCGACACGCGCCCGGAGCACCTCGACTATCTCAACGCGCTCAATGCCGAGGGCAGGCTCGCCTTCGCCGGCCCCTTCGTCGGCGATGACGGCAAGCCGACCGGCAGCCTCGTGGTGGTTGCGGCCGAGACGATCGAGGAGGCGCGCGAGATCGCCGCGAACGATCCCTATGCCAAGGCCGGCCTCTTCGCCGAGGTCGAGGTGAAGGCCTGGAACTGGGTCTTCAACAAGCCGGAGGCGTAGCACCCGATGGCGTACTGGCTCTACAAGTCCGAACCCTTCAAGTTCTCCTGGGAGAAGCTCAAGTCGAAGGGCGCGGCCGGCGAGGAATGGGACGGGGTGCGCAACTACCAGGCGCGCAACAACATGCGGGCCATGAAGATCGGCGACAAGGGGTTCTTCTACCATTCCAACGAGGGGCTGGAGATCGTCGGCATCACCGAAGTCTGCGGGCTGTCGCATCCCGATTCGACGGCCGGCGAGGACCCGCGCTGGGACTGCGTCGACATCCGCGCCGTGCGCGACATGCCCAAGCCCGTCTCGCTGAAGGACGTCAAGGCCAATCCGAAGCTCGCCGACATGTCGCTCGTCACCTCCATGCGCCTTTCCGTGCAGCCGGTGACGGAGGAGGAATGGATCGAGGTCTGCCGCATGGGCGGCCTCGACGATCCGCCGCGCTGATGGAGGGGCGGCCTTCCCCTTTCGCGGCGATGCGCCCGTGAGGACCGACCCCGAGGTCTTCATCCGGGACAATACGGACGTACTCTCGCCGCCGCATGTGCCGGAGGTGCGGCTGCGCCTTGCCGGCGAGGCGCATGCGCTATGGCTGAAAACCGAGGAGGAGCTGGAGGAGATCGGCCTGCCGCCGCCCTTCTGGGCCTTCGCCTGGGCGGGCGGGCAGGGACTTGCCCGCCATGTGCTCGATCACCCGGAACTGGTGGCCGGCAGGACGGTGCTGGATTTCGCCAGCGGCTCCGGCCTCGTCGCCATCGCCGCGCGCATGGCCGGCGCGTCGGCCGTGCTGGCGGCGGATATCGACCCGTGGAGCGGGACGGCGATTAGGCTGAACGCGGCGCTCAACGGCGTTGCGGTCGATTTCTCGGCGGAGGACCTCGTCGGGCGCGATGCGGGCTGGGACGTGGTGCTGGCGGGCGACGTCTTCTACGACCGCGCCTTCGCCGACGCGCTCGTCCCGTGGTTCACGGCGCTTGCCGCGCGCGGCGCGGCGGTGCTGGTCGGCGATCCGGGCCGGGCCTATTGCCCGCGCGAGCGCATGGAGGCGCTCGCCACCTACCAGGTGCCGGTGACGCGGGCGCTGGAGGACAGCGAGGTCAAGAAGACGACCGTCTGGCGCTTCACCAGCCGGGCCGGATGACGCAGACGCCGGCTTCCCAGGAGCAGCCGTTCGAGTGCGGCGTGACGGTGATCACCTTCGATCCGCTCCTGCGCGGGTTCCTCAGCGAACGGCGCCAGTCGGCGCGGCCGTCGTTCTCGACATAGAAATAGATGTCTCTGCCATAGGAGCGATAGGCCGTGAACGCGCCGCGGTAGAAGCCGCGGCCCTCCTGCCGGAACCGCGGACCGCTGTCGCCCTGGTGGAACTCGATGCCGAGGCGCCCGCCATGGGCGCGCGGCTCGAAGCCGGGAAGCCGTTTGATCCTTTGATGGTGGTCATGATGGCGGGAATGCCATCCGTCACGGGCGTCGGCGGCCGTCATGCCGCCTGCGACGAGCACGACCGCCAGCCCTAAGACTTTGGTCGCACGGAGCGCGGATAACAGAGTCATTCTGTCCTCCCTTCCAGGTTACGCTTAACAAATCCTTAACGGCAGGATGGGGCAGAAAGCGGCGAAAGTCACGGAATTGCTTGCAGATTTCGTCGCCTTGGTTAACGCCGGCGGGCGGCGGAAGGCGGCATGAAAGACGGCCCGGCGCCTAATCGATTAAATTCATTTTGCACCGCAATAAGGCTTGTGGTTCCGCTTTCCGGTGATTAAACGTCGCAATCACTGCATTGTGCACAACATACTGCAATTCCGGAGAAAATCTGTCCAGTTTTGGCTCTCCGGGGTTCCGTGAGGTTCAGATGGCGAATGTCACTCGAAGCCGGCCGCTCTCGCCGCATCTCCAGGTCTACAAGCCGATCCCGACGATGGTGATGTCCATCGTGCACCGCGTCACCGGCGGGGCGCTCTATTTCGGCACCGTCCTCGTCGCCTGGTGGCTGATCGCGGCCGCGACGGGCGAGGCCTATTTCGACTGGGTCAACTGGTTCTTCGGCACGCTCGTCGGCCGGCTCATCCTGTTCGGCTATACCTGGGCGCTGCTCCACCACATGCTCGGGGGCCTGCGCCACTTCATGTGGGACATGGGCCATGGCTACGAGAAGCATTTTTCCACCAGGCTGGCCCTCCTGACCCCGGTCGTCTCCGTCGCGCTGACGGTGCTGGTCTGGATCGCCGGCTATCTGGCGCGCTGAGGAGGACCCCATGGACATGCGCACGCCCCTCGGCAAGGTTCGCGGCCTCGGCTCGGCGAAGGACGGCACGGAGCATTTCTGGCGCCAGCGCCTGACGGCCGTCGCCAACGTCCCGCTGCTGCTCTTCTTCGTCGGCTTCCTCATCTGCTACAACGGCGCCTCCTATGCGGAGGTGACGGCGGCGCTGTCGCACCCGATCGTCGCCGTCCTGATGGGCCTCGTCGTCGTCTCCGGCCTCTTCCACATGAAGCTCGGCATGCAGGTCATCATCGAGGACTATGTGCATGCGGAGGGCGTGAAGATCGGCCTTCTCATGCTCAACACCTTCTTCGCGATCCTGGTCGGCGGGCTCTGTCTCTTCGCCGTCCTCAAAATCGCTTTCGCAGGATAATCCATCATGGCAGCGATCTCCTCCCCGGCGGCCAACGGCAAGGCCTATCAATATGTGGACCACTCCTTCGACGTGATCGTCGTCGGCGCCGGCGGCGCGGGCCTGCGCGCCACGCTCGGCATGGCCGAGCAGGGCCTCAAGACGGCCTGCATCACCAAGGTGTTCCCGACGCGCTCGCACACCGTCGCCGCGCAGGGCGGCATCGCCGCCTCCTTGCAGAACATGACGCCGGATAGCTGGCAGTGGCACCTCTACGACACCGTCAAGGGCTCCGACTGGCTCGGCGACGTCGACGCCATGCAGTATCTCGCCATGGAGGCGCCGAAGGCCGTCTATGAGCTCGAGCATTACGGCGTGCCCTTCTCGCGCAACGCCGAAGGCAAGATCTACCAGCGCCCGTTCGGCGGCCACATGCAGAACTACGGCGAAGGCCCGCCGGTGCAGCGCACCTGCGCCGCCGCCGACCGCACCGGCCACGCCATATTGCATACGCTCTACGGCCAGTCGCTGAAGAACAATGCGCAGTTCTTCATCGAATATTTCGCGCTCGATCTCATCATGGAGCCGGACGGGCGCTGCACCGGCGTCGTCGCCTGGAACCTCGACGACGGCACGATCCACCGCTTCGCCGCCAAGATGGTGGTGCTGGCGACCGGCGGCTACGGCCGCGCCTATTTCTCCGCCACCTCGGCGCATACCTGCACGGGCGACGGCGGCGGCATGATCGCGCGCGCCGGCCTGCCGCTGCAGGACATGGAATTCGTCCAGTTCCACCCGACCGGCATCTACGGCGCGGGCTGCCTCATCACCGAGGGCGCGCGCGGCGAGGGCGGCTATCTCGTCAATTCCGAGGGCGAGCGCTTCATGGAGCGCTATGCGCCGTCGGCCAAGGACCTCGCCTCGCGCGACGTCGTCTCGCGCTGCATGACGATGGAAATCCGCGAGGGCCGCGGCGTCGGCAAGAACAAGGATCACATCTACCTGCATCTCGACCATCTCGATCCGGCCGTGCTGCACGAGCGCCTGCCGGGCATTTCCGAGAGCGCGAAGATTTTCGCCGGCGTCGACGTGACGCGCGAACCGATCCCGGTCCTGCCGACCGTGCACTACAATATGGGCGGCGTGCCGACCAATTACTGGGGCGAGGTGCTGAACGCCGACAGCCAGAACCCGGAGCGCGTCGCGCCCGGCCTGATGGCGGTGGGCGAGGCCGGCTGCGCCTCGGTGCACGGCGCCAACCGCCTCGGCTCCAACTCGCTGATCGACCTCGTGGTCTTCGGCCGTGCCGCCGCCATCCGCGCCGGCCAGGTCATCGACCGCAACGCGGCGATCCCGGCGCTCGACATCGCCGCCTGCGACAGGATCATGGACCGCTTCGATCGCCTCAGGAACGCCAATGGCGGCACGCCGACGGCGGTGCTGCGCGACAAGATGCAGCGCACCATGCAGGAAGACGCCGCCGTGTTCCGCACGCAGGAATCGCTGGAAAGCGGCTG
>JBDHSZ010000045.1:0-21873 GCA_039812945.1 Shinella sp. | reverse complement strand
AGCAGCCGCCGGCCGACCGGACCGGAGCCGGTGAAGACCAGCACGTCGATATCGGGATGCAGGCCCATGGCCTCGCCGGTGACAATGCCGCGGCCGGTGACGACGTTGAGCACGCCTTCGGGAAGCCCGGCCTCGGCGCAGAGCCCGGCGAGGCGCAGCAGCGAGAGCGAGGCGGCCTCCGCCGGCTTCAGCACCACGGAATTGCCGGCGGCGAGCGCCGGGGCGATCTTCCACGCGCCGATCATCAGCGGGAAGTTCCACGGCACGATGGCCCCGACGACGCCCAACGGCTCGCGGTGGACGAGGCCGAGGATATCGCCGGCCGTCGGCGCGACCTCGCCATAGACCTTGTCGATAGCCTCGCCATAGTAGCGGAAGCTGCCGGCGGCGCTGCCGGGCTCGGCCTTCAGCGCCATGGCGATCTCCGTGCCGTTGTCGCGAACGCCGAGCACGGCGAGCTCCAGCGCATGCCGGTCGATCAGCTCGGCGATCTTCAAGAGCACCTTCCTGCGCTCGGCCGGCGCGGCGCGCGACCAGCTTCCCTTGTCGAAGGCGGCGCGGGCGGCCCTGACGGCGCGGTCGACATCGGCCGCGCCGGCATCGGCGATGGTCGTCAGCCTGCGCCCGTCGATCGGGGAGATCACCTCCAGCACGGCTCCGTCGGCCGCCGCGTCCCATTTGCCGTCGATGAACAGCGACTGGGCGGGTACGGCGAGGGCGCGGAGCGCTTCGATCTTTTCCTGCATCGTCTTTCCTTGCAATGGGACGCGACGCGCCGGGGCGCGTCACGCATTGGGACCGTCAGACTTCCTGCCGCACGCCGAGCCGGGCGAAGGCCTCGGCGTCGCCGGCCTTGAGGCGCAGCGCGCAGACGAGGCCGACCGCCGCCGCGATCACCACGAGGCCCGGCAGGAACACCGCGAGCGCCCCTTCCGCCCCGGCGAGCGCTCCGAAGTTGGTGGCAATATAGACCACCAGCGCCAGCAGGATCAGCCCCGTCAGCACCGGCAGCACGAGCGTCGTCAGCCTGTTGCTTTCGAGATGCGGATTGCGGCCGAAGAAGGCGACGATGGAGAAGGCCGTCAGCGCCATCAGCAGGATGATCGCCAGCGTGCCGACATTGGTGAGCCACGAGAACAGCCCCAGCACCGGATCCTGCCCCGTGACGGCGAACAGCGCGACGACGAGGACGGCGATGATCGTCTGCACGACGGAGCCGACATGCGGGCTCTGGAACACCGGATGGGTCGTGCCGAGCGCCTTCGGCAGCAGCCCCTCGCGGCCGGCGACGTAGAGATAGCGCGCGACGCCGTTGTGGAAGGCGACGACCCCGGCAAAGAGGCTGGTGACGAAGAGGAGCCCCATGACCGTGCCGATGCTGCCGCCGACATAGCGGTCCGCGAGGCCGAAGAGGAAGGTGGTGGGGTCCGCGAGGCCCTGGAGCTCCGGCACGAGCTTGTCGACGCCCGCGCCGTTGACCATCAGCCAGGAGGTCAGCATGTAGAACAGGCCGATGAGCAGCACGGAGATATAGGTGGCGCGCGGCACGGTCTTTTCCGGCTCGCGGGCCTCCTCGCTGTAGATGGTCGTCGCCTCGAAGCCGATGAAGGCGGCGAAGCAGAACAGGATGCCGATGGCCGGCGTGCCGCTCATGAAGGCGGACGGCGTGAAGGGCGCGGCGGAAAGGCCGCTGTCGCCGCCCTTGGCGAGAATGGCCGCATCGATGACCAGCACGACGAGATATTCCAGCACCACCAGCACGGCGAGCACGCGGGCGGAGAAATCCACCCGGCGATAGCCGAAGACGGCGACGAGGGCGATGCCGATATAGGTCCAGACCCACCAGGGCAGGTCGATCCCGTAGCCGGCGAAGAAGCCGGCCGTCGCCGCGCCGAACAGGCCGAAGACGCCGATCTGCATGGCGTTGTAGGCGAGGATGGCGACGAGCGCGGCGGCGCCGCCGGCAAGCCCGCCGAGCCCCTGCGCCGTGTAGGCGTAGAAGGCCCCGGCATTGCTGATGTGGCGGGCCATGGCGACATAGCCGACGGCGAAGAGAAGAAGGACCGTCGTCACGAAGGCGAAGGTCAGCGGAATGCCCGGCCCGTTGCCGAGCAGCATCGACAGCGGCACGCCGCCGGCGACCGCCGTCAGCGGCGCGGCGGCCGAGACGACGAGGAAGGTGATGGCCCCGACGCCGAGGCTGTTCTTGCGCAACTGGTTCGCGCCGGCTGGCGGCGCGGTGATGTCTGTCATGATCCTGCTCCCATCCTGACGGCCCGCCGCACCGGCTGCCGCCCTCCTGATGCCGGACGCGGCGCGCCCGACGGTTCCCATGTGGTTTTCGGCTTGCGGTTCATTATTTGAACCTGTATTTTGACTATAGACTTGCAAAAGGCCGCCGCGCCGTCAAGTTATTTCTCATGTTAAGTATATTGCGGGGCGCGGCGGCGGCAAGGCCGTGAAACCGCAGCCGGAAAGAGACGACTATGAGCACCATCGGCAAGGCCCTCTCCCTCCTCGACCTGATCTCTCGTCTCGACAGGGATATCGGCCTCACCGACCTTGCCCGCCTCGCCGCGCTCGACAAGGCGACGGCGCGGCGTTTCCTGGTGGAGCTGGAAAGCCACGGCTTCGTGGAGCAGGACGGCGAGACGCGCCGATACCGGCTGGGCGCGGCGCCCGTGCGGCTGGCGCGCATCCGCCAGGCGCGCTTTCCCTTCGTCGCCGTCGCCGCGCCCTTCGTCCGGGCGCTGGCCGACGAGGCGGGCGAGACGGTCCACCTCTCGGAATATTCCGGCGGGCGGCTCGCCACCATCCATGTCGAGGATTCCTCTCAGGCCCATCGCGTCATCGTCGAGATCGGCGCGGCCCTGCCCTTCCACGCCACCGCCTCCGGCCTCGCCTTCCTCGCCTTCCTGCCCGAGGACGAGATCGACCGCGCGCTGGCGCGGCCGCTGGAACGCTTCACCCCGCAGACCACCGTCGACGGGCAGGCGGTGCGCGGCTTCCTGCGCGAGGCGCGCGAGCGCGGCTTCTCGATCAACCGGCAGGGCTTCGAGATGGGGGTCATCAGCGCCGCCGCGCCAGTCCTCGCGCCGAACGGCCGGCCGGTCGGGGCGCTCGCCGTCGCCGCGCCGACCGCGCGGGCGGACATGGCGAAGATGCTGGAGACCGGCGCGGCGGTCGCCGCGGCCGCGCGCGGCATCGCCGGGACATATTACGGGACGAAGCGCTGAGGCTAGCGCCGGCCTTTCGGCCGCGTCGCCAGCACGTTGCGGATCGCGAAGCTCGAATGGATGCGCGAAACGCCCGGCATGGCCGAGAGGATCTCCTTGTGGATGCGCTCGAACTCGCCGGCATTGGCGACCTCGACGCGCAGGAAATAATCCGAGCCGCCCGTCATCAGGAAGCATTCGCGGATTTCCGGATGCTTGCGCACGGCCGCCTCGAAGCGGTCGAGATGATCCTCGGTCTGCCGCTCCAGCGTGATGTTGATGATGACGGCGAGGCTGGATTCGGCGTTGCCCGTATCCACCAGCGCGGTATAGCCGCGAATGACGCCGGCCTGCTCCATCAGCCTGATCCGCCGGAGACACGCCGACGGCGAAAGGCCGACCTCGGCGGCAAGGCTCGCATTGCTCATGCGCGCATCGAGCCGGAGAAGCCTCAGGATATTGCGGTCGATCGCGTCCAGCGCCGCCATGGCAGATCGTTCCAAATATTCGTTGCTTCCTTCAAAAATCATGCCGGCACACAACAATCAAGCGCTCTTTCATCGGCAATTTCACGATCCTTTCATTAGGCTCGACGAAAAGGGGAGGCTGGGCATGGACAATCCGATACGGGAGGCGGGACCGGACGCGGCGGCCGACGCGGGCGGCGCGACGGGCTATCTGACCATCGATCTTGCGGCGCTCGCGCGCAACTACGAGCGGCTCTCGGCCGAGGTCGCGCCGGCCCGCGCCGCTGCCGTCGTCAAGGCGGATGCCTACGGGCTCGGCGCCGAGAAGGTCGCCGAAAGGCTCTACGCCCATGGCTGCCGCGATTTCTTCGTCGCCCAGTTCGCCGAGGCCCTTGCCCTCCGCCCGCATCTTGCCGCCGACGCCACGGTCTTCGTGCTGAACGGCCTCCAGCCCGGCAACGAAACGGCCTGCGCCGAGGGCGGCATCGTGCCGGTGATCAATTCGCTGGAGCAATGGCATCGATGGGCCGGCGCGGCGCGGGCGCTCGGCCGCCGGCTTCCCGCCGTCCTGCAGTTCGACACCGGCATGTCGCGCCTCGGCGTGCCGCCGCAGGACCGGGCGGCGCTCGCCGATTGCGTCAGGGCGGACAGCGGCGTCGAGGTGCTCTTCCTCATGAGCCACCTCGCCTCCGCCGACGAGCCGGAGAGCGGGCAGAACGAGGACCAGCGCATCGAGATGGCGCGCGTCGCGGCGGAATTCCCGCAATTTCCCGTCTGCTTCGCCAATTCCGGCGGCATCTTCCTCGGCAAGGCCTATCACGGCGTCCTCGCCCGCCCCGGCATCGCCCTCTATGGCGGCGCGCCGACCGCCGGACGGGAAAACCCGATGGAGCCGGTCGTCAGCCTCGATATCGCCGTGGTGCAGACGCGCAGCGTGCCGCCGGGCACGCGCGTCGGCTATGGCGCAACCCATGTCACGACGGGCCCCGCCCGCCTCGCCACCATCGCCGCCGGCTATGCGGACGGCCTGCCGCGCAGCCTTTCGGGCCGCGGCGCGGTCTATTGCGACGGCGTGCGCCTGCCCATCGTCGGGCGCGTCTCCATGGACAGCATCACCGTCGACGTCTCCGCCCTGCCGGAAGGCCGCCTCACGCTGGGCAGCCGCGTCGAGATGCTCGGCCCCCACCAGACACTGGAGGATGTCGCCCGCGATGCCGGCACCATCGCCTACGAGATCCTGACCGGCCTTCGCCACCGATACGCGCGGCATTACCGCTAAGCTTTTCTCCTGTGAGGACATCATGAAAGTCATCGTTCTCGGCGCCGGCATCGTCGGCGTCACCTCGGCCTACCAGCTCGCCAGGGCCGGCCACGAGGTCACGGTCGTCGACCGCCAGCCCGGCCCGGCGCTGGAGACCAGCTTCGCCAATGCCGGCGAGGTCTCCTTCGGCTATTGCTCGCCCTGGGCGGCGCCCGGCATTCCCATGAAGGCGATGAAATGGCTGTTCATGCAGCACGCCCCGCTGATCCTGCGCCCCAAGGTCGACATGGCCATGCTGCGCTGGATGACCCAGATGCTGCGCAACTGCACCTCGGCCCGCTATGCGCTCAACAAGAGCCGCATGCTGCGCCTCGCCGACTACAGCCGCGTCTCCCTCGCCGCATTGCGCGAGGAGACGGGCATTTCCTACGACGAGCGCATGCAGGGCACGCTGCAGCTCTTCCGGACGCCGGCGCAGCTCGACGCCTCGGTCAAGGACGTCAAGGCGCTCGCCGCCGACGGCATCCCCTACGAAGTGCTCGATCCGGACGGCTGCATCCGCGTCGAGCCGGCGCTCGCCCATGTGCGTGAAAAGATCGTCGGCGGGCTGCTGACGCCGAAGGACGAGACCGGCGACTGCTTCAAGTTCGCCAATGCGCTGGCGGAAAAGGCAAGGGCGCTCGGCGTCGTCTTCAATTACGGCAGCATCATCCGCGGCCTCGACGTCGAGGCCGGCCGCGTCACCGGCGTCGTCACCGCCCATGGCAGGCTCGCGGCCGATGCCGTGGTCGTCGCGCTCGGCAGTTTCTCGCCGCTCCTCGTGCGCCCGCACGGCATCCGCCTGCCGGTCTATCCGGTCAAGGGCTATTCGCTGACCATCCCGATCACCGACGCGAGCCGCGCCCCGGAATCGACGGTGATGGACGAGACCTACAAGATCGCCATCACCCGGCTCGGCGACCGCATCCGCGTCGGCGGCATGGCGGAGATCTCCGGCTACACCAACGATCTCGGCGAGCCGCGCCGCCTGACGCTGCAGCATTCCGTCACCGACCTCTTCCCCGGCGGCGACGTGTCGAAGGCGAGCTTCTGGTCCGGCCTTCGCCCGATGACGCCGGACGGAACGCCCGTCATCGGCGCGACGAAGGTCGCCGGCCTCTTCCTCAACACCGGCCACGGCACGCTCGGCTGGACGATGAGCTCGGGCTCGGCCCGCCTCGTCGCCGACCTCGTCTCCGGCCGCAAGCCGGAGATCGACGCCAGGGACCTTGCCGTCGCCCGCTACGGCTGAAGAATCCGCTTGCCTTTTGCGGCGGTGCTGCCATGTAGCTGCACCGGTTTCCCGCTGCAAAAGGCGCCCATGACGAGCCCGCATTTCTCCTCCGGCGATCTCATCGCCGACCGCCGCGCCGACTATGCCCGCATGTTCGCGGAATCGGGGGAGTTCGCGGAGGCCGCGGAGCTGATGGAGCAGGCGCTCGACGAGGTGCCGCTATGGGCGGCCGGCTGGTTCCGGCTCGCCGAATATGCCGAGAAAGCGGGCCGGATCGGCACGGCCACCGCGGCGCTGGAAAAGGTCCTCGCGCTCGATCCCGGCGACATCTTCGGCGCCGGCCTCAAGCTCGCCGTCCTCGGCGCGGCCGAGCCGCCCGCCGCCCCGCCGACGCCCTATGTCGAGCGTCTGTTCGACGACTATGCCGACCGCTTCGACACGGCGCTGGTCGAAAAGCTCGACTATACCGTGCCGCAGACGCTCGCCCGGCTGATCCGCCGGCATGCCGGCGAGGACGCCCGTTTCGACCTCGTCAGCGATATCGGCTGCGGCACAGGCCTGTTCGGCACGGAGCTGCGCGCCCATGCCGGCCGGCTGGAGGGCTTCGATCTTTCGGCCGGCATGCTCGCCAAGGCGCAGGAGAAGGCCGTCTACGACCATCTCGCCCAGGCCGACCTGTCGCTGCCGGCGGAGGCGAGCGGCCTCTTCGCCAATGGACCGCAAGCGCGCACCGACCTCGTCGGGGCGGCGGACGTGCTGATGTATCTCGGCGATCTCGCCGAGGTCTTCCCGAGCGTCGCGCGGCTGGCAAGGCCCGGCGGGCTCTTCGCCTTCTCCGTCGAGGACGGCGGCGAGGGCGACGCGCCGCTGCTGCGCCCTTCCCTGCGCTACGCCCATCCGCAGGCCTTCATCCGCCGCCGGCTGGCCGAGAGCGGTTTCGACCTTATCGCCGTGGAGAAGAGCGTGATCCGCCGCGATGCCGGCCAGCCGGTGCACGGCCTGCTCTTCCTCGCGCGGCGGCAGGGATAGAAATTGCCCGGGCCCTTCACTAGCTTAGGCGCGTGAGCATCATCGATTCCGCCGCCGGCCTTTCCCTCCTGCCCAAACCCTTCGCCGACTGGTTCGCGGCCAAGGGCTGGCAGCCGCGCGCCCACCAGATGGAGCTGCTGGCGCGCGCCACGGCGGGCGAGAGCCTGCTGCTGATCGCCCCGACCGGCGCGGGCAAGACGCTCGCCGGCTTCCTGCCGGCGCTGACGGACCTGACGCGGCGCGGCAGGGTCCCGCCCGGCTCCGCCTTCACCGGCATCCACACGCTCTACATCTCGCCGCTGAAGGCGCTCGCCGTCGATATCGAGCGCAACCTGATGAAGCCCGTCACGGAAATGGGCCTGCCCATCACCGTCGAGACGCGCACCGGCGACACGCCGCAGGCCAAGCGCCAGCGCCAGCGCCTCAACCCGCCGGATATATTGCTGACGACGCCGGAGCAGCTCGCCTTGCTCATCGCCAACGGCGAGGCGCCGCGCTTCTTCAAGGACCTGAAATACGTCGTCTTCGACGAGCTGCATTCGCTCGTCACCTCCAAGCGCGGCCATCTCCTCTCGCTCGGCCTCGCCCGCCTGCGCCGGCTTGCGCCGGGCCTTGCGACCATCGGCCTCTCCGCTACCGTCGCCGAGCCGATGGAGCTGCGCCGCTGGCTGGTCGGGCAGGCGCCGGGGGTGGAAAGCCATGCCGGCCTCGTCACCGCGCCGGGCGGGGCCAAGCCCATCGTCACCATCCTCAAGAGCGCGGAGCGCGTGCCGTGGTCCGGCCATTCGGCGAAATACGCCATGCCCGAGGTCTATGCGGCGATCCGCGAGCACAGGACGTCGCTGCTCTTCGTCAACACCCGCAGCCAGGCGGAAATCCTCTTCCAGGAGCTCTGGAACATCAACGAGGACACGCTGCCGATCGCGCTGCACCACGGCTCGCTCGATGTCGGCCAGCGCCGCAAGGTGGAGCAGGCCATGGCGGAGAACCGCCTGCGCGCCGTCGTCGCCACCTCGACGCTCGACCTCGGCATCGACTGGGGCGATGTCGATCTCGTCATCCATGTCGGCGCGCCGAAGGGGGCTTCCCGCCTCGCCCAGCGGATCGGCCGCGCCAATCACCGCATGGACGAGCCGAGCCGCGCCATCCTCGTGCCCGCCAACCGCTTCGAGGTCATGGAATGCCAGGCGGCGCTCGACGCCAACTATCTCGGCGCGCAGGACACGCCCCCGGTCGGCGAGGGCACGCTCGACGTGCTCGCCCAGCACGTGCTCGGCACCGCCTGCGCCGCGCCCTTTGACGAGGACGCGCTCTTTGCCGAGGTCACCTCCGCCGCGCCCTATGCCGACCTTCCGCGCGAAAAATTCGGCCGCATCGTGCAGTTCGTCGCGACCGGCGGCTACGCGCTCAAGACCTACGAGCGCTATGCCCGCATCCGCCGCACGGCGGAGGGCCTGTGGCGCGTCTCCAATCCACAGGTCGCCCAGCAATATCGGCTCAACCTCGGCACCATCGTCGAGATGCCGATGCTCAATGTGCGCATGGTCCGGCGCGGCGCGAAGGGGACGGTCGGCCGCGGCGGCGCCTCGCTCGGCAAGGTGGAGGAATATTTCCTCGAAATGCTGTCCCCCGGCGACACGTTCCTGTTCTCCGGCAAGGTGCTGCGCTTTGAAGGCATCCGCGAGAACGAATGCCTCGTCTCCCAGGCCTTCTCGCTCGATCCGAAAGTGCCGGCCTACGCAGGCGGCAAGTTCCCGCTCTCCACCTATCTCGCCGATCAGGTGCGCGGCATGCTCGACGATCCGCAGCGCTGGGGCCAGCTTCCCGAGCAGGTGCGCGACTGGCTCGCCCTGCAGCGCGACGTCTCGGCCCTGCCGAGGCGCGACGAGCTCCTCATCGAGACGTTTCCGCGCGGTAGCCGCCACTACATGGTCGCCTATCCTTTCGAGGGGCGCCTCGCGCACCAGACGCTCGGCATGCTGCTCACCCGCCGGCTGGAGCGCGCCGGCCGCCGGCCGCTCGGCTTCGTGGCGACGGACTATTCGCTGGCCGTCTGGGCGCTGGACGATCTCGGCCACGCCTTCACCATCGAGCGCCCCTCGCTGCGGGACCTCTTCGACGAGGACATGCTGGGCGACGATCTCGAGGCGTGGCTCGACGAGAGCTTCATGCTCAAGCGCACCTTCCGCAATTGCGCCGTGATCGCCGGGCTCATCGAGCAGCGCCATCCCGGCCAGGAGAAGACCGGGCGGCAGGTGACGGTCTCGGCCGACCTCATCTACGACGTGCTGCGCAGCCACGAGCCGGACCATATCCTCTTGGAGGCGACGCGCGCCGATGCGGCGGCGGGGCTTTTGGATATCCAGCGATTGGGCGATATGCTGGCGCGAATCAGGGGCCACATCGCCCACCGGCGGCTCGACCGCATCTCGCCGCTCGCCGTGCCGGTCATGCTGGAGATCGGCAGGGAGACGGTGGCGGGCGAGGCGCAGGATTTCCTGCTGGCCGAGGCGGCCGAGGACCTGATCGCCGAGGCGATGGGCGAGGCCGGACGTTAGGATTTGAAGAACGCATATGCACAGGCTGGCGCTGGCATCGATGGAGATTGAGGATTTCGGCGCGGTCTGCGCGCGCACCGTCGTCGCCGGCGTCGAGGCCGTGTGCGATCCGCTCGGCGCGCTCTACCTGCCGGAAACGCGCCTGCTCGTCGTCTCGGACCTGCATCTGGAGAAGGGCGCGGCCTTCGCCCGCCGCGGCATGATGCTGCCGCCCTACGATACGCTCGCCACGCTCAAGGTGCTGGAAGCGGTCATCGCCAGGCACGACCCCGCCATCGTCGTCAGCCTCGGCGACAATTTCCACGACCGCGTCGGCTCCGCCCACCTGCCGGAGGTCTTCCGCGCCAAGATCGCGGACCTTGCGCGCGGGCGCGAGTGGATCTGGATCAACGGCAACCACGACCCGGACGGCACGGTGGGCCTGCCCGGCCGGTCGGCCGACGAACTGCACCATGCCGGCCTCACCTTCCGTCACGAGCCGTCGCTGCTCTCGCCCCTCGGCGAGATCGCCGGGCACCTCCATCCTGCCGCCACCGTCGTCCGCCGCGAGAAGGCGGTGCGCCGGCCGTGCTTTGCGACCGACGGGCGGCGCCTGCTGATGCCCGCTTTCGGCATCATGACGGGCGGCCTCGACCTGCGCCACCGGGCGATGACCGGCCTGTTCGAGAAGCAAAGCCTCGTCGCCCACATGCTCGGCCGCGACCGCATCTATTCCGTGCGCTTCGCCAATCTGCGCGGCTGACCGCTGCCTTGACGAAAGGCGCAAAAGCCGCCAATCGAGGACGATCCAACCGGCCCGGGGAATTTCATCGTGGATTATCTCGTCAATCTCTCGCTGCTGGCCCCAAGGCCCGACCTCGATGGGAAGATGGCCGCGGCGGGCGTGACGATCCGCCGGCCCCTCGCGCCGGAAACCCGGCTTCTCACCGAATGGGTCGCCGAAAGGTTCGGCAACGGCTGGTCGAGCGAGGCGGCCGTCGCCCTCACCCGCCAGCCGCCGACCTGCTTCATCGCGACGCGCGCGCAAGAACTCGTCGGCTTCGCCTGCCACGACTCCATCGCGCGCGGCTTCTTCGGGCCGACCGGCGTCGCGAAGGAGGCGCGCGGGCTCGGCATCGGCCATGCCCTGCTGCTCGCCAGCCTCTTCGACCTCAAGGCCATGGGCTACGGCTATGCCGTCATCGGCGATGTCGGCCCCTCGGCCTTCTACGAGAAGACGGTCGGCGCCATGCCGATCCCGAATTCCGCGCCCGGCGTCTATGCCGGCATGCTCGACCTCTGACGGAGCCCCCATGCCGGCGCTGGAACTCGAAACCACCTGGATCGCCGCCAAGGGCGAGGGAACGCCGTCTTACCGGCTCGACCTGAAGAACAGGTCCGCCGCGCCGCTCCGCGACTTCCGGCTCTGCATCAGCGGCCCCTGCCAGATCGGCCCGGCCGCCACGGCCGAGGGCGGCGCGCTCGGCAGGCGGCTTTCCACCTTCACGGAGATCCTGCCGCCGGACGGCCTCACCCTTGCCCCCGGCGCCACCTGGAGCGTCACCCTGCGCGATCTCGGCTGGTCCTTCCGCCACTGGACGGACGGTGCACGCGGCGCCTACCTCGCCTTCGCCGACGGCGGCACGCAGCCGGTCGCGACGGCGGAAACGAAGCTGCGCGGCGACAACCGGCCGCCGAAGCGCGGCGTCGAGCCCTATCCCGTTCCCGCCGCGCCGCCCGCGCCCGTTTCCATCATCCCGTGGCCGAACGCCGTTTCCATCCGCGACCTCGGGCCGGCCCCGGCCGGGCTCGCGCTGCGGCCGGAGGGCGGCGAGGCGATCGCCGCGGCCGACGCCTTCAGCGGCCTCGTCCGCGACCTCTTCGCCGTCGAGGGCATCGTCCGGCCCGTCGAGGAAGGCGGCTTTCCGGTGTCTCTCGCTCTCAGGGAGGGACTTGCCGGGGAAGGCTACGATATCGCCTTCTCGCCCGCCGGGGTCGCCGTCTCGGCCTCGACCCGCACCGGGCTTCTCTACGGGCTCGTCACGCTCGGCCAGATCTGGCGCGGGGCGCGCCACCATCCGCAGGCCTACGGCTTTCCGCGCGGCGGGACGATCTGCGATGCGCCCGCCATGGGCTGGCGCGGCCTGCATCTCGATGTCGCGCGCCGGTTCTACGGCACGGCGGAGATCGGCAGGCTGCTCGCCGTCCTCGCCTGGAACAAGCTCAACCGCTTCCACTGGCATCTTTCCGACGACGAGGCCTGGCGCGTCGAGATCGACGCCTATCCGGCGCTCACCGAGACCGGCGCGTGGCGCGGCCACGGCCTCGCCATCCCGCCGCTGCTCGGCAGCCCGCCCGAAAGGAGCGGCGGCTACTACACCAAGGACGCCGTCCGCGCGATCGTCGCCCGAGCCGGGACGCTCGGCATCGAGGTCGTGCCGGAGATCGACCTGCCCGGCCATTGCCATGCCCTGCTCGAATCCATCCCCGGGCTGCGCGACCCCGATGAGAAGGGCACCTACCATTCCGTCCAGGCCTTCCCGAACAATTGCCTCAACCCGGCGCGCGAGACGACCTATGACGTGCTGGAGACGATCCTTGGCGAACTGATCGAGCTCTTTCCCTTCAGGACCATCCATGTCGGCGCCGACGAGGTGCCGATCGGCGCATGGTCCGGCTCGCCGGAAGCGCTGGCGAGGCTTCGGGAGGTGGCAGGCGCGGAGGTCGCCGAGGCGCATGCCAAAAGGCTGGATGCCGCCGGCCCGTCCCACCTCGCAGACGCCATCGAGGGCTCCGGCGCGGCCGTGCTGCAGGCGCTGTTCCTCGCGCGGGTGCAGGCCTTCCTCGCCGCAAAGGGCTGCGTCACCGGCGGCTGGGAGGAGGCCGCGCACGGCGATGTCATCGACAGGGAGCGCACCTATCTCTGCGGCTGGCGCGACATGAACGTCTCGGCGGCGCTTGCCGGCGAAGGCTACCGGATGGTCGTCTGCCCCGGCCAGGCCTATTATCTCGACATGGCGAACGGCCCCGACTGGGACGAGCCGGGCGCGAGCTGGGCCGGCTGGTCCGCGCCGGAAGCCACCTACGCCTTCGATCCCGTCGCCGGCTGGAGCGCGGCGCAGAAGGCGAACCTTCAGGGCGTGCAGGCCTGCATCTGGTCCGAGCCGATGCAGGACCCTGCCGTCTTCGACCGCCTCGTCTTCCCGCGCCTTTCCGCCGTCGCCGAGACCGGCTGGACGCGGGCGGAGCGCAAGTCGTGGGAGCGCTTCAAGGCCGCCGCCGGCCTCATGCCGGCGCTCTACGGCCCCTCGCCGGCCTGATCGCGTCAGCCCGCCGGCAGGTAGGGCATCACTTCGAGGACGCCGCGATAGACCATGTCGAGCGCGACATAGAGGATGATGACAAGGCCCACATAGGCGATCCAGCGATGCCGGTTGAGCAGCCGCGCGATGAAGTTCGCGGCGATGCCCATCAGCGCGATGGAAAGCGCGAGGCCGACGATCAGCACGCTCGGATGCTCGCGCGCCGCGCCGGCGACGGCGAGCACGTTGTCGAGCGACATCGAGACG
Organism: Shinella sp.; assembly: GCA_039812945.1. Classification (GTDB taxonomy): domain Bacteria; phylum Pseudomonadota; class Alphaproteobacteria; order Rhizobiales; family Rhizobiaceae; genus Shinella. The sequence goes on along the minus strand of JBDHSZ010000045.1, from coordinate 8,522 downwards.
TCGGCGACGACGATCTGCGTGGCGGCCTGGAAGAAGGTCTTGCGCGGTGCGCCCTCCAGCGCCTCGGCCTCCTCGTCGCCGGAGGCGGAGTGCAGTTCGCGCCACATCTTCCAGCACACCCAGAGCAGCAGCAGGCCGCCGGCGAGCAGCAGGCCGATGATCGCCAGCAGGTGCACGGCGACCGTGGCGAAGGCGATGCGCAGGACCGTCGCGGCGAGGATGCCGACGAGGATCGCCTTCTTGCGCTGGTCGGAAGGAAGGCCGGCCGCCGCCAGGCCGATGACCACCGCGTTGTCGCCCGCCAGAACAAGGTCGATCGCGACGACTTGCAGAAGGGCCGTCAGACCAGCCGCTGTCAGGATGTCCATGATGTTTCCCCAAGGATATGTCAGTCTGCCGGGCAGCGTCGGGTAGCCGCGCCGTACCCGATGAGTAGCCCTTCGGATTTGCGTCTTGCAAGGGCAAATAAAAAGAATCGCGGCGCGGCGGCGGCCGGACGGCGCGGGCGCCGTAGATTTGCGGGGCGAAGCGCTTTAATCCTGCCGGGGACGGCTCGCGCCGTCCGTTTCAACGCCCGTGCAGGACGCACGGCCCCGGAGTCCCGCAGATGCTCGTCGGAATCACCATTTTGCTCGTCTTCCAGTTGATCGGCGAAGTGACCGCCTATTTCCTCGGCGGCCTCGTGCCCGGTCCCGTCATCGGCATGGCCATGGTCGCCGTGCTGCTGGTCCTGACCGGCGGCATGAAGGTGCTGGAGCCGGCCCACCGGCAGACGGTCGACACGTCGAAGGCGATCCTCGCCAATCTCGGCATCCTCTTCGTGCCGGCCGGGGTCGGCATCATCCAGCATATGGACCTCATCCGCGACCGGGGCCTGGCGCTGCTCGCCATCGTGCTGCTGTCGACCGTCGCGACGCTCGCCGTCACGGTCTGGGTCTTCATCCTGGTCAAGCGCCTTTCGGGGGGACACGGCAATGACTGACGGGCTCTGGGTCTATCTCGCCACCTCGCCGCTGCTCTGGCTTGCCGGGACGCTGGCCGTCTGGCTCGCCGCCACCAATATCGCGGCGCTCAGCCCCGGCAATGCGCTCTTGAACCCGATCATGCTCTCGATCTTCGCCATCGCGGTGGTGCTGGTCGTCACCGGGGTCGAATACGGCACCTATTTCGAGGGCGCCCAGTTCATCCATTTCCTGCTGGGACCGGCGACCGTGGCGCTCGGCATTCCGCTCTACGAGAAGCTGTCGCTGGTGCGGAGCAATCTCCTGCCGCTGCTTGCCGCGCTGGTCGCCGGCAGCCTCACGGCGGTCGGCGCGACGGTGTATCTCGCCCGTCTCTTCGGCTTCACGCCCGATGTCGTCGCCTCGCTCGCGCCGAAATCCACCACGGCGGCCGTGGCCATGGCCGTCTCCTCCGGCCTGCACGGCGACCCGGCGCTCACCGCCGCCGTCGTCGTGCTCACCGGGATTTGCGGCGCCATCGTGGTGACGCCGATGATGAACGCCATGCGGATCAAGGATTACAGCGCGCGCGGCTTCGCCGTGGGCCTTGCCTCGCACGGCATCGGCACGGCGCGGGCCTATTCGGTCGATCCGGTCGCGGGGCTGTTCTCGGGGATCGCGATGGGGCTCAACGCGGTGCTCACCTCGCTGATCGTCCACCTGTTCCTGTGACGGCGGAGCGGGCCGGCGCGCCCGTCAGGTCCCGGCCTGCCGGCGCACCAGCCTGCCCTCTTCGGCCTTGTAGAAATACTGGCTCGCGACCAGCCAGCCCTTGAGCGGGCGCAGCGGCGGTATGCAGGTCAGGAGCATGAAGGGGCCGGTCACGAAAAGCTGCGTCAGCAGCGAGGCGCCGAAGGCGACCTCCAGCCAGACGGCGAGCGCGGCGCTCGGGATGCAGGCGAAGATCATCACGAAGAAGGCCGGGCCGTCCGCCGGGTCGGCGAAGGAATAGTCGAGCCCGCAGGCCTCGCATCTCGGCGCGAGCTTCAGAAAGCCCTTGAACAGATGGCCCTGGCCGCAACGCGGGCAGCGGCCCCTGATGCCGGTCTGCATCGGCGGCAGCGGTGGATAGTATTCGCTCATGGCACGCACCTTTCTGAACCGTTCAATCCATTCATTAATACGGTCATACAGATGCAATCATGCCATCAATCTGTCGATCAGACATACTGACGCAGGCCGTCAGAAGAAGGAGCCGGCCATTTCCGGCGGCCCTTCCAGCGCATGCGCCATGAATTCGAGCGCCGTCAGCAACTGCGGGCGGGCGATGGGGCCGCCGAGGCAGACGCGCACCGCCTCCGGCGGCGCGCCGTCGACGGCGAAGGCGTCGCTGGCGACGACGCCGAGGCCGGAGGCGCGCATGTAGCTGCCGAAGGTCGAGCGCGTCCAGCCATGCGGCAGGGGCAGCCAGATGTTGAAGCTCAACGGGTCGGCGCGGTAGCTGCCGCCGGGCAGCAGGCCGGCGACCAGCGCCTGCCGCGCCGCGGCCTCGGCGCGCAGGAAATCGAGGATGGCGTCGGCCGTGCCGTCGCCGATCCAGCGGCTGGCGAGCGCCGCCGTCAGCGGCGAGGCCATGACATTGCCCGCCCGCATCGCCCCGGCGAAGGACCAGAGGGCGCGGCTGTCGTCGGGCGCGACCACATAGGCGAGGCGAAGGCCCGCGCCGATGCATTTGGAGAGGCCGCCGACATGCCAGGTCAGCTCCGGGGCGAGCGCGGCGAGCGGCGGAGGCCCGCCTTGCGGGATGAAGCCATAGGCGTCGTCCTCGACGATCGGCACGCCATGCCGGCGCGCCACCGCCGCGATCTCCCGCCGCCGCGCCTCGGGCACGGTCAGCGTCAGCGGATTGTGCAGGGTGGGATTGAGATAGAGCGCCTTCGGCCTCTCCCGCGCGCAGGCCTCGTCAAGGGCGTCCGGCAGGATGCCCGCCTCGTCCATCGGCAGGCCGACGAGCCGCTGGCGGAGCTGCGCGGCGATCGAGCGCATGCCGGGATAGGCGATGGCCTCCGCCAGCAGCGTATCGCCCGGCTTGCCGAGCGTGCCGAAGATCGCCAGCAGCGCCGGATGGGCGCCTGGCGTGACGAAGATGCGCTCCTGCGGCGCGTCCAGCCCGCGGCGCCCGAGCCAGATCCCGGCCGCCTCCTTGTCGATCGCCGCACCGCCGAAACCCTGGTAGCGCAGCAGCGGGACGAGATCGGCGGCGACCGCCGCAAGCCCTTCGCGCATGCGGGCGAGGAGAGCGGGATCGTCCGGCTCCGGCGGCATGTTCATCGAGGGGTCGACGGCGGCGGCGCGGCGCGCATCGGACGGCGCGACCGCAAACCCCCTCACCCCGTCCGCCTGCCCGGTGACGAAGGTGCCGCGGCCGACATGCGACTGCACCAGCCCGCGCTTCTGCGCCTCCAGATAGCCGCGCGCCACGGTGGTCACGTCGACGGCGAGCCGCCGGGCGAGCGCGCGATGCGGCGGGAGCTTGTCGCCGGCCGAGAGCTGCCCGCCGCGCAGGTCTATCTCGATCAGATCGGCGATCGCCATATAGAGCGGGCTGCCGCTGCGGCTGAGATCGGGTTGCCAGTTCTTCATGGGAGAGGTTTCCAGTCAGGCGATATTGACTGTATATTGCCTGCATCCTCTCCTGTCATCCGCCGCCGGGGGACAAAGCGTCGCAATCCCCCTTGGCCGTCAGGCGTAGCGCCGCTTCCTGTCCGTGACGTGGATCAGGCCCTTCTGCAGCAGGATGAAGATGAAGAGCAGGAGGCCGATGAGGATCTTCGTCCACCAGCTCGACAGCGAGCCGTCGAAGGTGATGTAGGTCTGGATCAGGCCCTGGATGAGGATGCCGACCAGCGTGCCGGCGACGAAGCCGGAGCCGCCCGTCAGCAGCGTGCCGCCGATGACCACGGCCGCGATGGCGTCGAGCTCCACGCCGACCGTCGCCAGCGAATAGCCGGCCGAGGTATAGAGCGAGAAGACGATGCCCGACAGGCCGGCGAGGAAGCCCGACAGCGCATAGATGCCGATCGTCGTGCCGCCGATCGGCACGCCCATCAGCCGCGCGGTCGCCACGCCGCCGCCGAGCGCATAGACATTGGCGCCGAAGCGGGTGCGGTGGGCGATCAGGATGCCGGCCGCGAAGACCAGCAGCATAAGCCCGCCGATCAGCGTGATCCGCCCGCCGCCCGGCAGCTTGTAATAGAGGCCCTTCAGCGTGGCGTAGAAGGGATGCTTGATCGGGATCGATTCGATCGACAGCACGAAGGCCATGCCGCGCGCCAGGAACATGCCGGCCAGCGTGACGATGAAGGGCGGCATTTCGAGATGATGGATGATCGCCCCCATCAGCGCGCCGAAAGCCGTCGTGACGAGGAGCGCCAGCACGAAGGCGGCGAGCGGATGGATCGACGTCGCCTGGAGCAGCACGGCGAGGAAGACGCCGGTGAAGGCGATGACCGCGCCGATGGACAGATCGATGCCGCCCGACAGGATCACGAAGGTCATGCCGACGGCGGCGATGCCGAGGAAGGCGTTGTCGGTCAGGAGATTGCCGATCACCCGCGTCGACAGCATGTTGGGATATTGCGCGATGCAGACGGCATAGGCGATGAGGAAGATCGCGACCGTTGCGGTGAGCGGAAGATAGCGCGGGTTCATTTCGCCTCCTGTTCCGTCTTCGTCTCCTCCGCCGCCTTCGGGCGGGAGAGGAAGGCGAAGGCCGTTCGGGCGCGCGGCGACTGGATGACCAGGATCATGACGATGATCGCCGCCTTGATGATGAGGTTGAATTCGGGCGGGAAGCCGGAGAGCAGGATGCCCGTGTTGATCGACTGGATGATCAGCGCGCCGAGCAGCGAGGCGGCGATGGAGAAGCGCCCGCCGAGCAGCGAGGTGCCGCCGACGACGACCGCGAGGATCGCGTCCAGCTCCAGCCAGAGCCCGGCATTGTTGGCGTCCGCCCCGCGGATATCCGCCGCCGCGATGATACCGGCAATGGCGGCGCACAGGCCCGAGAGCATATAGGCAGCGATCAGCAGCACGCCGGTCGACACGCCCGAGAGCATGGCGGCGCGGCGGTTGACGCCGAGCGCCTCGATCAGCATGCCGAGCGCCGTGCGGCGCACCAGCAGCGCCACGACGATGCCGAAGACCAGCCAGATGACGACGGGCATCGGCAGGCCGAGGAACGATCCGCTGCCGATGAAGATGAGCCCGGCATCGTTGAAGGTGAGGATCGCCCCCTCGGTGATGAGCTGGGCGATGCCGCGCCCGGCGACCATCAGCACCAGCGTGGCGATGATCGGCTGGATATCGAGCACGGCGACGAGGATGCCGTTCCACAGGCCGCACAGGATGCCCGTGCCGAGCGTGACGATGAGCGTCGCCACCAGCCCGTAGCCCGAGGTGATGCAGGCGGCGGCGACCGCGCCGCAGATCGCCATCACCGCGCCGACCGACAGGTCGATGCCCTTGGTGGCGATGACCACCGTCATGCCGATGGCAAGCAGCGCCACGGGCGCGCCGCGGTTGAGGATGTCGATCAGGCTGCCGTAGAGCCGGCCGTTCTGCATCTCCAGGCGGAAGAAGCCGGGAAAGGCGATGGAGACCATCACGAGGATGACGGCGAGCGCGGCGACCTGCGGGAAGAGGCGGACGGCATGGGATTTCACGCTCGCGCTCATGCGTCCGCCTTCCCGCCGGAGGCGGCGATGGCCTCGACGATGCCTTCGGTGGTGACCTTGTCGCCGGTCAGCTCGGCGACATGCGCCCGGTCGCGCAGCACGATGACGCGGCTCGAATAGGCGACGAGCTCCTCGAGCTCGGAGGAGATGACGATCAGCGACATGCCTTTCTCGCAGAGGGATTCGATGAGGCGGATGATCTCCGCATGCGCCCCGACGTCGATGCCGCGCGTCGGCTCGTCGAGGATCAGGAAATCCGGATTGGTGGCGAGCCAGCGGGCGAGGATCGCCTTCTGCTGGTTGCCGCCGGAAAGCAGCCTGATCGGCTTCTCGCGGTCGCTGGTGCGGATGTCGAGCGCCTTGATGTAGTCGTCGGCCAGCCGGTCCTGCTCGCCGCGGCTGATCGGCCGCGCCCAGCCGCGCCGGGCCTGCAGCGCCAGCGCGATGTTCTCGCGCACGGAAAGGTCGCCGATGATGCCGTCGACCTTGCGGTCCTCCGGGCAGAAGCCGAATTTCTCGCGGATGGCGGCGCGCGGCGAGGCAAGGTCGAGCGCCCGCCCGTCCGCCTCCGCCGTGCCGCTGTCGGCGCGCTCGGCGCCGAAGAGGATCTCCGCCGTCTCGGTGCGGCCGGAGCCGAGCAGGCCGGCGATGCCGACCACCTCGCCGGCGCGGACGTCGAGGTCGAAGGGCTGGATATGGCCCTTGCGGCCGAAGCCGCGGAAGCGGAAGCGCACGTCGCCGGCCGCGCTTTTCGCGCCGTGCCCGGCGGCGACCTCGTGCACCAGCTCGCGGCCGAGCATCATGGCGATCAGCTCGCGGCGCGGCAGCGCCGCCGTCTCGCGGGTGCCGACGAGCTGGCCGTTGCGCAGCACGGTGATGCGATCGGAGATCTCGTAGACCTGCTCGAGGAAATGGGTGATGAAGATGATGCCGAGGCCGCGCTCCTTGAGGCGGCGCACGATGCGGAAGAGCATCGCGACCTCGTGCGCGTCGAGGCTCGCGGTCGGCTCGTCGAGGATCAGCACCTTGCCGGAAAGATCGACGGCCCGCGCGATGGCGACGACCTGCTGCACGGCGACCGAATAGGCGGCGAGCTCGGCGGTGACGTCGATGGCGAGATCGTATTCGGCGAGCAGGGTTTTCGCGCGGCGGTTCATCTCGCGCGCGTCGACGAGGCCGAAGCGCCTCGGCTGGCGGCCGAGGAAGAGGTTTTCGGCGACCGTGAGGTTCGGCAGGAGGTTCACCTCCTGGTAGACCGTGCCGATGCCGAGATTCTGCGCCTCCAGCGTGCTGAGCGGATCGGCCTCCGCGCCGTCGACGAGGATGCGCCCGCCGTCGCGGCGATAGGCCCCGGTCAGGCATTTGACGAGCGTCGACTTGCCCGCGCCGTTCTCGCCGAGCAGCGCATGAACCTCGCCGCGCCGCAGGGAGAAATCGACGCGGCTCAACGCCCTGGCGCCCGGAAAGACCTTGTCGATCCCCGTCGCCGAAAGAACATAGGAAGTGTCAGGCTGCATGATCCCACCCTGATGACGATGGCCGCCCGCCATCCCCCCGGAGATGGCAGGCGGTCTGCTGGATGCCCCTTGCGGGGCATCGGGAGAGATCAGTAGCCGAGACCCTTCTTCTCCTCATAGACCTTGGCCGGATCGTCGGCCTGGGTATAGAGCTTCGATTCGGTCTGGATCCACTTCGGCGGCGCCTTGCCGTCCTTGCGGAAGGCGTCGAGCGCGTCGAAGGCCGGGCCGGCCATGTTGGGCGTCAACTCGACGGTGGCGTTCGCCTCGCCGGCGGCCATGGCCTGGAAGATGTCCGGAACGGCGTCGATCGAGACGACGAGGATATCCGTGCCCGGCTTCAGGCCGGCTTCCTTGATCGCCTGGATGGCGCCGACGGCCATGTCGTCGTTATGGGCGTAGAGCGCACAGATGTTCTTGCCGCCGTCCTCCGCCTTGAGGAAGCTCTCCATGACTTCCTTGCCCTTGGTGCGGGTGAAGTCGCCGGTCTGGCTGCGGACGATCTTCAGGTTGTCCTTGCCGGCAAGCGCTTCCTCGAAACCCTTCTTGCGGTCGATGGCCGGCGAGGAGCCGGTGGTGCCCTGCAGTTCCACGACATTGCACGGCTTGCCGGCGACCGTGTCGACCAGCCACTGGCCGGCGACCTTGCCCTCGTGCACGAGGTCGGAGGTGACGGCGGTCATGTAGAGGTCCTCGGGCGCATCGACCGTGCGGTCGAGCAGGATGACCGGGATCTCGGCGTCCTTGGCTTCCTGCAGCACCTCGTCCCAGCCGGTGGCGACGACCGGGGCGACGAGGATGGCGTCGACGCCCTGCGCGATGAAGGAGCGCAGCGCCTTGATCTGGTTTTCCTGCTTCTGCTGCGCATCGGCGAATTTCAGGTCGATGCCGCGCTGCTCGGCCTGCTGCTTGGTGAGCGTCGTCTCGGCGGCGCGCCAGCCAGACTCCGAGCCGATCTGCGAAAAGCCCACGGTCATGTCGGCGGCCGATGCGACGCCGAACATCGAGGCGGCAAGGATCGTGGCGCTCGCGAGTGCGGTTGTGAATCTCATATTTTCCTCCCAAAGAAAACTGCTCCTCAGCAGTCATCCTAAAACATCATATTGTATGATTATTGTAAACCGCAAAATTGCGCTTCGTCGCTTTTTCCGGCGGTTGGACACCGATCGACGGCCGCCGGCCGGCCGCGGCCGGGGCAACGCCTTCGGGCGACCCGGGTTTCACAGGGATTCGTTACGGGGTTTGCGACGGCCTTAGTGTCCGTTCCAAAAAGGAGCGAGTGATTTCAGCAGGTTATGATTCAGTCGGATTTCTGAGATTCGACGGAG
>JBDHSZ010000044.1:0-22155 GCA_039812945.1 Shinella sp. | reverse complement strand
GCGCGCCCTTCCATTCGAGGTCGACCGGCTGGGCGGCCATGGCGACCCAGTGCAGCGACACGCCGTTGTAGCGCGCCAGGCCGAGGCGCAGGCCCTTCGGGGCGAAGGCGATGCCCTCGACCGAGCGGGCCTCGGCAAATTCCCTGATCGTGCCGTCGGCAAGCCGCACGCGCGCCGTGCGGCCTTCCGCGAAGCCGACCGCGCCCTGCGGGCCGGCGGCGACGACGGAGATCCATTTGCGCGGCACTTCGGCGAGCAGCGTCACCGTGCCGTCGGCGGCGATGCGCTGCACCTTGCCGTCCTCGCCGCCGGTGATCAGCGTGTCGTTCGCCTCGTCGCGGATGCAGGCAAGCAGGCCGTCATGCGCCTCGGTGACCTTATGGCCGTGGTCGAGGCGATGGATGGCGCCGGAGGCGGCGGCGAAGAACGGCACGTCGCCGAGGAAGGCGGCCGCGACGACGTGGTCGTCGAGATCGAGGGGGGCGACTGTCGGCATTATCGGGTCTTTTCCATGCGCATGACGTTGTCCGGGAGCCGTTTCACACTGTCCGGCGTCATACCTGCTGCGCCTCGCAGGCCTTGAAGGTGCGCTCGATCTTCTCGCGGTCGAGATCGCGGCCGATGAAGACGAGGCGGCTTTCGCGCGTCTCGCCGTCCTTCCAGGCGCGCTGGTGGTCGCCCTCGACGATCATGTGGACGCCCTGCACGACATAGCGCTCGTCGTCGCCGGCAAAGGCGATGATGCCCTTGAGGCGCAGGATGTTCGGGCCGTCGGTCTGGGTGATCTTCTGGATCCACGGGAAGAAGCGGTCCGGGTTCATCTCGCCGCCGCGCAGCGAGATCGACTGCACCGTCACGTCATGGATCGGCGAGGCGCCGTGGTCGTGGTGATGATGGTCATGATCATGGTGGTGATGATCGTGGTCGTGGTGATGGTCGTGGCCGCAATCCGGGCCGCAGACATGGTCCGGGTGGTCGTGGTCGAGGAAGTGGGGATCGTTCTCCAGCGCCCGTTCGAGGTTGAACGCGCCCTGGTCGAGAACCTTGGAAAGGTCGATCTCAGAGCGGGTCGTGCGGTGGATGCGGGCCGACGGATTGATGGCGCGCACGGTCGCCTCGACCCTGGCGAGGTCTTCCGGGCTGACGAGGTCGGTCTTGTTGACCAGCACGACGTCGGCGAAGGCGATCTGGTCCTCGGCCTCGCGGCTGTCCTTCAGGCGCAGCGGCAGGTGCTTGGCGTCGACCAGCGCGACCACGGCGTCGAGCTCGGTCTTTTGGCGCACGTCGTCGTCCATGAAGAAGGTCTGGGCGACGGGCACCGGGTCGGCAAGGCCGGTGGTCTCGACGATGATGGCGTCGAAGCGGCCGGGGCGGCGCATCAGGCCCTCCACCACGCGGATCAGGTCGCCGCGCACGGTGCAGCAGATGCAGCCGTTGTTCATCTCGTAGATTTCCTCGTCCGACTCGACGATCAGGTCGTTGTCGATGCCGATCTCGCCGAACTCGTTGACGATGACGGCGTATTTCTTGCCGTGGTTGTCGGTGAGGATGCGGTTGAGCAGCGTCGTCTTGCCGGCGCCGAGATAGCCGGTGAGCACGGTGACGGGAATGGGCTTGGGAAGGGCTGTTTCGGTCATGGGAGCCTCGAAGGATGGGACGCGGGTCCGTCGTTGCCGATGATATAGGAGATCGAAGGGGCCAGCGCAAATGCTAGCGCAGCGTATCCGCGTCGAAGGCGGCGACGTCCTCCAGCAGCGCGACGAGGCCGCGCACCGCATGGGCGAGCAGCGCCTCGCCCTTTTCCGCCGTCGCCGCGGCGGCGTTGCCGGCCACGCCCTTCGGGTTGAGGTCGGCCATCTTCCAGCCGAAGGCGTGCGGGCCATAGGCGCGCAGATGGGCGAAGCGCGCGGAAAATTCCGCCTGCCGGGAGCCGAAGCGCTCGGCCTTGTCCATGCGGACGCGCTCCGGGTGGAGGGCGAGCATGACGGAGGTCTCGATATCGCCGCCGTGGATGTCGATCGCCTTGTCCTCGGGCTGGATCCAGCCGGAAGGCTGGCCGAAGCGCGTCCAGGCGGTGGCGACGACCAGCATGTTGAAGCGGATGCGCGCCTCGGTCGCCACGATGGTCATCAGCGGCGAATTGCCGCCATGGGCGTTGAGCAGCACGAGCTTGCGGACGCCGAAACGATGGAGGTCCCCGGCGATGCGCAGCCAGCGCTCGATCGCCTCGCCATAGGCCAGCGAGCGGGTGCCCGGCACGTCGAGATGCTCCGGCGAATAGCCGACGGGTTCGGTGGGCAGGATGGTGACGGGCAAGTGCGGCGGCAGCACGGCCGCCAGCCGGGCGGCGACGCCCTCGGCGATCAGCGTGTCGGTCTCGAAGGGCAGGTGGGGGCCGTGGCCCTCATGGGCGCCGAGCGGCAGGACGGCGATCCAGTCCGCGCGCTCCTGCGGCGCCAGCATGGGGTCGTTCCCGGTCCATCGCGTCGTGGGATGCGCCATGGCGTCTCTCCGATCCTTACTTGCCGCCGGCCTTCATCCTCTGTCATACAAGGCCGTGCCCGCGATGCAAGGGCGGCGCAGGAGGCGATGGATGGGCAAGAAGCACAAGGACGGCAAGGACGGCAAGAAGGCCAAGAAGAAGAAGGCGCACGAGGCGGTCTCGGGCGCGGGCCTTGCCGCCGCCGTCGTCGGTGCGGCGCGCTCCATGCGCACGGTGCTGTCCCGCAATCTGCTGGCGACCGGCCTTTATGCCGGGCAGGACGGCGTGATCCTCGCGCTTTCCGAGGAGGGCGGGCTGACGGCCGGGGCGCTCGCCGCCCGGCTCGGCGTCAAGGCCCCCACCATGACGCGCACCATCGGCCGGCTGGAGGCGCAGGGCTTCGTCGAGCGAAGGCCCGACGAGACGGACGGGCGGCTGACCGTCGTGCATCTCACCGAGGCCGGCCGCGCGTCCGTCGACCGCATCGCCGAGGCGGGCCGTCTCAGCGAGCGGCAGGCCGCCGACGGGTTCAGCGAGAAGGACATGCGCAATCTCCTCAAGCTCCTGCGCGCCATGGACGAGAACCTGCATGGCGGCATGGCGGACGGCGCCCGCGCGGGCGAGAAGCCTGTTGCCGACGAGATTTAAACTGTTTAAATAAACGGTTTTAAAGCCCGTGTCGCTGCGTGTTCTTCGGGGAGGGGTCGTGGCTCAGAAAATCAAGCTTTCCACCATCGCGGAGACGCTCGGCGTCTCCACGGCGACGGTGTCGCTTGCGCTCAGGGACAGTCCGCTGGTCGCCGCCGTGACGCGCGAGCGGATCAAGGAGCAGGCGCGGGCGCTCGGCTATATCTACAACCGGCGCGCGGCGAGCCTCCGCACCTCCCGCTCCGGCATCATCGGCGTCGTCGTGCACGACATCATGAACCCGTTCTATGCGGAAATCCTCAAAGCCATCGAGAGCGAGCTCGACCGCGACCGGCAGACCTTCATCCTGTCCAACCACTACGATTCGGTGGAGAAGCAGCGCAATTTCGTCGAGACGCTGCTGCAGCTCGGCGGCGACGGGGTGATCATGTCGCCGGCCATCGGCACGCCGCCGGAGGATATCCGGCTCGCCGAGGACAACGGCATGCCGGCGATCCTGATCGCGCGCTCCATCGACGGGCTCGACGTGCCGATCTTCCGCGGCGACGACAGCTACGGCATCTCGCTCGCCACCAACCACCTGATCGGCCTCGGCCACCGCACCATCGCCATGGTGGGCGGCACGGACCAGACCTCGACCGGCCGCGACCGCTACCAGGGCTATGTCAATGCGCTGCGCAAGGCCAATATCGAGGTCGATCCCGGCCTTCGCATTCCCGGCCCCCGCACCAAGCAGGGCGGCTTCGAGGCGGCGGTGCATTTCCTCTCGCTGCCGCAGAAGCCGACGGCGGCCGTCTGCTGGAACGACCTCGTCGCCATCGGCCTGATGAACGGCATCGCCCGCGCCGGGCTCGTGCCCGGCCGCGACGTCTCCGTCACCGGCTATGACGACCTGGAGGAGGCGGCGATCGCCACGCCGGCGCTCACCACCGTCTGGAACGGCCAGTCGGAAGTGGGGCGCAACGCCGCCCGGGCGCTGCTCGACAAGCTGTCCGGCAGCCACGAGCCGGACGGCATCCATCTCATCAAGCCCGAGATGCGCATAAGGCAATCGACCGGGCCGCTGAAACCGCATCCGGAAGGCTGAGGGTTCAGGCAGAAGGAGGGTTTCGCCATGGCGGCCAAGACACGCATCCTCGTGCCCGGCACGATCCGCGAGCGGGTGCTCGACCGGCTGAGGGACGAGTTCGACGTCGTGCGCATCGAGCGGGCGGATCCGGCGCTCCTCGCCCGCTCCGAGGCGGCGGAGATCTCGGGCGTCGCCGTCTCGGGCGCCTTCGGCGCGGCGATGATCGAGCATCTGCCGAAACTGGAGATCGTCGCGAGCTTCGGGGTCGGCTATGACGGCGTCGACACGCTCGCCGCCGCCGGGCGCGGCATCACTGTCACCAACACGCCCGACGTGCTCAACGATGAGGTGGCCGACACCACCGTCGGCCTGCTGCTCAACACGGTGCGCCGCTTTCCGCAGGCGGAAAGCTGGCTGCGCGAGGGGCGCTGGAAGCGGGAAGGGGCCTTTCCGCTGACGCCGCTCAGCCTGCGCGGCCGCAGGGCCGGCATCTACGGGCTCGGGCGCATCGGGCTTGCCATCGCCGAGCGGCTGAAGGGCTTCGGCATCGAGATCGCCTATCACACGCGCCGGCCGCGCGAGGGCGTGCCCTATGCCTACCATCCCTCGCTGCTGGAACTGGCGGGGGCGGTGGACATCCTGATCGCCATCGTGCCGAAGACGCCCGACACCCACCGGACGATCGACGCGGAGGTCCTGCGGGCGCTCGGGGCGAACGGCGTGCTGATCAATGTCGGGCGCGGCTGGACGGTCGACGAGGACGCGCTGGCGGCGGCGCTCAGGGACGGCACGATCGCGGCGGCCGGGCTCGACGTGTTCTACGACGAGCCGAACGTGCCCGCCGCGCTGCTCGACCTGCCGAACGTCTCGCTGCTGCCCCATGTCGCCTCCGCCTCGGTGGCGACGCGCGATGCGATGGCCGATCTGGTGGCCGACAATCTCCTTGCCTGGTTCGGGCGCGGCGCCGCGCTGACGCCGGTGCCGGAAACGCCCTTTAGGCGAAAAACAAGGTAGCGGCGGGAAAGCCTTCGTTAACCCTTCGGCAAGCTTGCGGGCGCATGCTTTCCTCATCGAATCGCGATGAAGGAGAGCCCGATGAAGATGCTGACGATTGCCGTTCTGGCCGGTGCCGTGTCTTTCGGCCTCTGGAGCTATCGGGCGCAGGAGCAGCCCGGCGTGGACCCCATCGTTTCGAGCGCCATCCCGGCCCGGGCCGGAACGCACAGCTATACGATCTCCAACGCCGTGGCGAGCACGGCCTGCCTCGGCGAGCGCGGCGGGCCGATCTCGAGCCGCAGCGCGCGCTTCACGGCGGGGGCGGATTGCGACGCCGTCTGGCCCGGCCTTTCCAAGGCGCGCACCTGGACCAACAACGGCGACGGCACGGCCGTCGTCGCGGATGCGCAGGGCGAGGCGATCCTGACGGTGGTCGACGGCGACGGGCTGGCCTATGAGGCCGTGGAGCCCGCCGATGCTCTCGTCACGCTGATTTCGGCAGACTGAGTATCGTCCGCGGGTTCGGCAGGCTCGCGCCGGACCTTCAAGAAAGCCGGCACAGGACGATGCCCCTGGATGTCGCGAAAATCGGGATTCCGCGACGGTCGAGAGAAATGCGGAAGGCGAAGCGGTTCACATCTCTCCCGACCGGCCAGCTTTGCTCGATGTTCTCAGGTCACCGGTTCAACCGATGGGCTTTCCGTCGACTTCGATGCGGCCGATCACGCTTGCGGGCACCGCGAAGTCGAAATCGGAGATCGCCTTGTTCCGGGCGATGATCCGGCCCGTCACCGTGATGGATTTTCCTTCGGTGCCCGGCTTCAAGCTCAGCCCATGCGCCTCCAGGTGAACCACCTTGCCCCGGACGAGACTGTCGCCCGCACCGCCCTCGGTCGCGATGGTCCCATCGACGGTGATCGTGCCGAAGGGCTTGGAAAGCTGGACGCCGATCGCGCCGTCGCCGTGTGTCGTGATGTCCCGGAACGAGGCCGCCTTCAGCGAGCCGTCATAGAGGTTGAAGCCCCGTGCGCCGAGGCCATGGGTTTCAATCGGAGCATCGACGTTCAAGGTGTCGATATCGCCGAAATTGACGAAGCCGATGCCGCTGCTTCCATAGGACGTGACCAAGGCCGTGGCGGCCCAGGAATCAACCTTGCCCCAGTTGTCGAGCACCATGTCGTTCGGTCCGTAGGTCGTGGTGGTGCCCTCGTTGACGACCTTCCTTGCGTGGACGCCGGAGCCGACGAACACGCCCCCGGTGATGAGGTTTCCGATGCCTTTCGGAATGCCGCCGTCCGAGTGAATCTCGCCCGTGGTCAGCAGCGTCAGCTCGATCGTGCCGCCCTTGGCGGTGGGGGCGGGGGCGGTGCTCATGTCGGCATCGACGGGAATGAACCAGCCGCCGAAGACGAACACGCCGCTGCCCCGCAGCGGTTGATCCTTGCTGCCGCCTGAAAGGTTGCGCGCCTCCACCGTCCAAAGGCTCGCTTTGTCCTTGGAGGAATTGTAGACGGTAAGCCCGCCGAGCAGAACCTCCACGCCGAAACCGGCGGGACGATGGGCGGCCAGCCGCGCGTCTGCCCGCTCGACGTGAATGCCATTCAGCTTGAGATCGCCGCGCCTGGCCTGGCCGGCCTCCAGATGGATGCGGCCGATCGTCCTGATATCGCTGATGTCGAGAACGCCAAGATCGTCGGTATCGTCCGAAAGCCCGAGAGCGATCTGGGTTTCGTCCGTCACGAGCCGCAATCCGCCGACATGGTGGTTGGCACTGAGCATCAGCCCCGGCTGACCTTCCTTGAAGCGCAATTCCGCGCCATGGCCCACGCCGCGCAGGCGGGTTCCCGAAGGCAGCTTCAAGCTGGACAAGTCGGCGATAAGACCCTCGACCTCGATGCGGGCAGCCTTTTGACGGATTGCTTCCTCGAGGGAGGCCGCGTCTTTCACGCGGGTGACGGCGTCGGTCATGTGAACTCCTGTGGTCTCCGGCAGGCTGCGGGAGCGCACCGCATCAACCGAAGTGCTGGTCGCTGAAATCATAAGCGCCTTGGACAATCACGCGGGGTTTGCGGCCGATTTGCGGCCGAGCCGCCAGATCGCCTTTCCGCTCGCCGGCCATGCTGCTTGGCATGGCCGCGTCGGCCCTACTCCGCCGCCGGGCGGTGCGCGATGCCCTGCCTTGCGGCGGCGTATTCGCGCACGGCCTCGCCGAAGGCGGCGAAGAGCCGGTCGGAGGGCTGGTCGGAGCCGACCCAATATTCCGGATGCCACTGCACGCCGACCGCGAAGGCCTTGGCGCCGATGACGGAGACGGCCTCGATCGTGCCGTCTTCGGCGACGGCTTCCACGGCAAGGCGCGGGGCCATGTCGGAGATCGCCTGCCGGTGCAGCGAATTCACCTGCACCTCGCCGGCGCCGAGCACCGAGGCAAGGCAGCTTCCCTCCTTGACGAGAACCTTCTGGCGGATTCCGTAGGCGACGTCGAGCACCGGCGTGTCGGGCTTGCGGTGATCCCACATGCCGGGCTGGTCCTGGATCTCGTTGGCCAGCGTGCCGCCGAGCACGACGTTGAGCTCCTGGATGCCGCGGCAGATGGCGAGCAGCGGAATGCCGCGCTCCAGCGCCCGGGCGATGAGCGGCAGGCTGGTCGCGTCGCGCGCCGTGTCGTAGGGCCCTTCGGCCTCGGTCGCCTGCCTGCCGTAGAGCGAGGGATGCACGTTGGTGCGCGAGCCGCTGACCAGGAGCCCGTCGACCCGGTCGAGGATGCCGTCGAAATCGTTGTCGGCCTCCAGCGCCGGCACGAGGAAGACCGTGACGTCCGCGCCCTTGACGGCGGCGCGCACATACTGGTTCGGGGTGGCCTGCCAGACGTTGCCTTCGATCTCCCTGATGTCGGCGGGAATGGCGACGACGGGTTTCGACATGATGGGCTCCGGGAAAGAAATACCAAATGACGATTTGCTATCAAATCCGGCGGCAGTCAATTCCCCTTTTCCGGCGAAATGACGACGGAACCGGCGCTCCGGGCGGCAGGTCCGCCGGGAAAATGCTTGATGCCTGTCAATTTTAAGGGGTCTTCGGAAGATGTGGCGTTAACCACGCGGCCGCAAACGGCGCGGCCGGGCCAAGTTTTCCTCGCGGCCTTGCGGCGTAATATTCTGTCGTCATCGAGTCGCGAAATTGCGCAAAGTGCAAATGGAGAGTTGAGCTGCTTTGAGCGCGGCGGGTTTTGTGCAATATTGGGTTGAGAACGGCTTTGCCTGGTTGCGCACAGGTGCGGCAATACTCCAAGATACCCTCGTTATTGGGTAATTTCCCGAAATCATTCATTAAATTTTGGCCGGTAACGCTCGAATGCCATAGGGAGTGCCGAGTCCATGAGGGATAAGGGTCAAAACACACTGCCGGCTGATGTCTACCTGTCGTTTGTCAGCTCGCTGTACGGGAACCGCCAGACCCTTTTCGTGGGCATGATCTCGCATGTCATCACGTTCTCCTTCGTCCATGCCAAGACCGGCGATCCCTTCTTCCTCGCCTGGAGCGCGCTTGTCGTGCTGATCTGGGCGCTGCGCGCCCACGGCATGCGCCGTTTCGACCGGGCGGACAAGGCCGCGCTCGGCATGGACGGCATCCGCTACTGGGAGAACTGGTACAATCTCGGCGCCGTCGGCACGACGCTGGCGCTCGGCACGGCCTGCGGCTACAGCCTGCTGGTCAGCCGCGATTCCTTCGCGGAGATCGCCACCATCTCGGTGACGCTCGCCACCATGGTCTCGGTGGTCGGGCGGAACTACGGCTCGCCGCGCGCCGTCAACTACATGGTCTTCTCCGCCTGCTTTCCCATCGTCGTCGGCTTTCTCGGGCTGGGGGATTTCTACCATGCGGTGCTCGCCTCGCTCGTCCTGCCCTTCGCGATGACGACGCGCTCGATGGCGAACGGCGTGCGCACCTTCCTCTACGAGAACGTGCTGGCCGCGCGCGAGCTCGCCACCATCGCCGACCGGTTCGACACGGCGCTCAACAACATGCCGCACGGCCTGTTCATGCTGGATTCGGACCACCGCATCCTCGTCGCCAACCGGCGGGCCTGCGAGCTGCTGCATCTCGGCAGCAAGGAGCGGCTGAAGGACTGCCATCTCGACGTGGTGCTGCGCTTCGGCGTGCGCAACGCCTTCTTCGACGCCGGCCAGAGTCGGACGATCCTGCGCCAGCTAGACGAATTGCTGAAGGGCGAGCGCTCGCGCGCGCTGGTGCAGGTGACGGACGGGCTGCATCTGGAATTCACCGCCGCGCCGCGCGAGAACGGCGGCGCCGTGCTGATCTTCGAGGACGTGACGGCGCGCGTGCGGGCGGAGAAGAAGATCCTGCATATGGTGCGCTACGACGGCCTTACCGGCCTGCCGAACCGCGCCTATTTCGCCGAGCTGGTGCAGGAGGCGCTGGCCGAGCGCAGGAAGGCCGGCACGGTCGGCTTCATGGTGCTCGACGTCGACGACTTCAAGCATGTCAACGACATGAAGGGGCACGTCACCGGCGACCGGCTGCTCTGCGCCATCGCCGAGCGGCTGCGCCGGCTGGCCGGCGACCGGACGCTGGCCGGCCACCTCATGGGCGACGAGTTCATCCTGTTCTTCCCCAACGAGGCGAACCGGCGGGACCTGGAGGCCCGCATGCGGCGCGTCCACGACCAGTTGCGCGGCAATTACGAGCTCGACGGCACGACGCTGTTCGTCTCCTTCAGCGCCGGCTGCGTGACCGTGGCGAGCGACGATTTCCGCCTGGAGGAGATGCAGATCCGCGCGGACCTCGCGCTGTTCGAGACCAAGTCGCGCGCCAAGGGCAGCCTCACCGTCTTCGAGCAGGAGATGGACGCGCGCTACATAGACCGCCAGAAGCTCAAGGACGACCTGCGCGAGGCGCTGGCCGGCAACGCGCTCTCCGTCGCCTACCAGCCGATGTTCGTTCCCGACGGCTCGCGCATCGAATGCTGCGAGGCGCTGTCGCGCTGGACGCATCCCGAGCGCGGCCCGGTCGCGCCGAACGTCTTCATCCAGGTCGCCGAGGAGATGGGCATCGTCTCGGAGATCACCCGGTTCATGATCGAGCGCGCCTGCGCCGACTGTGCGACCTGGCCGGCGCATATGGGCGTGTCGGTCAACCTCTCCGTCCAGGACCTGCGCGGCACGGCGATCATCGACATCGTCTCCGAGGCACTGGAGGCGGCGGGGCTGGCGCCGCACCGGCTGCATCTCGAGGTCACGGAAAGCTGCCTGATGGACGAGCCGGTCAAGGTGCAGGCGATCCTGCAGGAACTGCGCGCCCGCGGCATCACCATCGCCATCGACGATTTCGGCACGGGCTATTCCAGCCTCAGCTATCTCGACCAGCTTCCGCTCGACGTCATCAAGATCGACCGCTCCTTCGTGCGCAATATCGGCGAGGACCCGCGCCGCTTCAAGCTGTTGCGCGGCACCGTCAACCTGTCGCGCGAGCTCGGCCTGCGCATCGTCATCGAGGGGGTCGAGACCGAGGAGCAACTGGCGCTGATCAACAAGTACCAGTGCGCCGATCTCGTGCAGGGCTACGTCTTCGCCGCGCCCATGTCGCCCGAGGCGCTGCGCGACCGCTACGAGGGATTTGGCGGCGCGCCGCACGATCCCCGCCGCCCGGGCCGCCAAGTGGCCTGATCCGCGCCTTCCGGAATTTCACAGACGTATAATTCGACAGAGTGTATCATCTTATCCAAATTTAGCGTTAACTATATGTTAAAGTTAATAAATGGTATTTTACACAAATTGTCCTATATCGATGATTATCGAGTCGGCGGCGGGGTGCGGCCGGCTTTCAATCGGGGGTATGGGGATGGCCAACATGGAAATGGCGGGTAGTCGCTTTTCCGAGAAGCTGCTGGGTCTGCTCGACAAGGTGGAGTACCGCCGCGTCGAGAGCAGCGAGGACATGGAGGACGTCGCGCGCGTGCGCTACAAGGCCTACAAGGCCGGCAGCGTCATGCATCTGGGGCAGGACTCGCCGCTGCTCATCGACGAGGTCGATTTCGACAGCCATGCCTATGTGTTCGGCGTCTACCACGAGGAGCGGCTGATCTCCACCGTGCGCCTGCATCACGTGACGCCGGATCATCGCGTCACCTCCTCGGGCAGGGTGTTTCCCGACGAGATCAAGGCCTTCCTCGACGCGGGCATGTCGCTGATCGATCCGGTGCGCCTTGCCGCCGATCCGGAGATCTGGAGCGAGATGCCGGCGATCCCCTATCTCACGCTGCGCCTTGCGACGATGGCGGCGGACTATTTCGACGCCGACCGCGTGCTGCAGATGGTCAAGCCGGCGCATGCGGCCTTCTACCGGCGCGTCTTCGACGGCGATTTCGTCGCCTCGCCCAAGAGCAACCAGGGCAAGTTCATCATCGACCTGATGCTGATGGCGACGCGCTGCAAGGACGTGCGCTCCTCGCTCTATGCGCGCTTCCCGTTCTTCCAGTCGGAAGCCTTTGAGCGGCGCATGCTGTTCGCCCGCGGCGAGGAGATGCCGTTCAGCCCGCTGACGGTGCGCCCGACGGCGCGTCTTGCCGGAGCCCAGCGGCGGGTCCGGCTCTCGGGCAATGCCTATGCCGGATGACGCGGTGAACCGCGCGGGAAGAGGGCGCGCGTGACGCCTTGCCGTTGCGCTTTGCCGATGCATTGTGTATGGCCTGAAAGACGCGCGCTTTCGCGCTTGAGGGAATCGCCGGCCGTTCGGGCCGGCCTGTTTCAGGCACTCACCGGCTGGCGGGTGCGGCTGCTTAGGAGAAGGTGACAATGGCTGAACATCATAACGGACCGGTCGAACTCGGCGCTCCGATGGACTATCCCGAGCACGAGAAGACCTATGACGTCTTCATCGCGGGCGCCAAATACGGCACCCTGTTCTGCGTCGCCCTGCTGATCGCCATGGCCGCCGGTTTCTTCACCAGCGCCGGCTTCTTCTCGAGCCTCCTGCTGCTCATCATCCTCAACGTCGCCGGCTATTTCCTGCTGCGCTGATCCGCCCCCGCGGCGGCCTGTGGACGGAACGAAAAAGCCCGCGGAGAGCGATCTCCGCGGGCTTTTGCCTGAAGGGCGGCGGGCTGCCGGTCAGGCCGGCTTGGCGGCCGAGCCGGCGCCGCGGGTGCGGGCGAGGCCGGACTTGGCCGGCGCGTAGTTCGGATCGAGGCGGAGCGCCTGCGAATAGGAGCGGGCGGCCTTGGCCATCTCGCCGCGGCGCTCGTAGATCAGCGCCTGGTTGGCCCAGGATTCGGCAAGCTTGCCGTCGAGGTTGATCGCCGTGTTGAAATCCTGGAAGGCGTTGTCGTCGTCACCCTTGGCGGCGTAGGAGATGCCGCGGCCGTTATAGGGCTCGGCCGAGTTCGGCGACAGCGAGATGGCCTTCGAGAAGTCCTCGATCGCCTTGTCGTGCTCGCGGCGCGCCTGGTAGATCAGGCCGCGATTGTGGTAGGCGCGCGGATCGGTCGTGTCGAGCTGAATGGCGCGGTTGAAGTCGCGGAAGGCCTCGTCGAGGCGGCCGGCCTGGCGGTAGAGGTTGCCGCGGCCGATATAGGCGACGTCATAGTTCGGGTTGAGCTGGAGCGCCGTGTTGTAGTCGGCCGCCGCCTGCGCCTGGGCGCCGAGATTGCGCTGGATGAGCGCGCGGTTGGCATAGGCCTGGTAGAAGCGCGGATTGAGCTCGATGGCGCGGTTGAAGTCGTCCAGCGCGCGGCGGTGCTCGCCGGCGCGGCCATAGGCCGAGCCGCGCACGTTGTAGCCTTCCGGGTCCTGCGGATTGGCGGCGATCACGGCGGAGAGCGAGGCGATGTTCTCCTGCGAGCCCTGCGCGCGCTCGACCTTCAGCACGTCCGTCGAGGTGGTCGACTGGCAGCCCGACAGCAGGAGCGCGAGCGACGTGGCGGCGACGGCGGTCATCAGGGGGCGGCGAATGCTGCGGGCGGACGAGGAGGGGAGACGATCGGTCGGGAACCCGGTAGATGCAGCCATGTCCAAGTGCGAATCCTCAAAATGGGCTTCTTCCCGCCTCATGCGCGAAGAAAACGCTACGGCCTCAACAGCAATTCCGGCAAGGGCGCGTGGCCGTCAGGCCCGGAATTGCACGGAAAGTCTTTCACATCGGTGAAAATCTTCCGGTCACGTCAAAAAGGCGGCGGCGAATTCATCGCCCCCGCCCGGTCTTGCATCCGAAAACGTCGAAATGACGGCCGATCAGCGGGCGCCGGGACGGCCGCCGATGAGGCCTTCGCGCTGGGCGCGCTTGCGGGCCAGCTTGCGGACGCGACGAACGGCTTCGGCCTTTTCACGCGCACGCTTCTGCGACGGCTTTTCGTAATAGTCGCGCATCTTCATTTCACGGAAAATGCCTTCGCGCTGCATCTTCTTCTTGAGAGCGCGGAGAGCCTGATCAACGTTGTTGTCGCGGACAAGTACCTGCACGAGAATCCCGTTCCTTTGTTCGTTGTTAACCCGGCGATTCCTTTAAGGTCGTCAGGCAAATGAGTGACGTTCGCGCAGCCCGGAAGGCTGACGATTGGGGCGTCGGATACCAGAACACTCGAGCGAAGTCCAGCCTCCCGCGCCGGGTTATCAGGGATTTTGCGTGGAAGCCGCCGGGCGGTCGCCGGGGGCATGTCGCATGTGGTACAAGGCGCGCCTGAATGCGTCGCAAAGGATACGGCGCGGAACGCCAGGATTTGCTTTCTATCGGAACAGGAAACAGCCGGCGGGGCCGGCGAGGACATCGAGGACACGGGATGCGCAAATATTCGGTTTTCGCCGTCGCCCGCGAGGCGATGCGCGGCCACAGGGGATGGGAGGCGCAATGGGCCTCGCCCGAGCCGCGCAAGGAATACGACGTGATCATCGTCGGCGGCGGCGGCCACGGCCTCGGCGCGGCCTATTACCTCGCCAAGGAGCACGGCATCACCAATGTCGCGGTGATCGAGAAGGGCTGGCTTGGCGGCGGCAATACCGGCCGCAACACCACCATCATCCGCTCGAACTATCTCTATGACGAGAGCATGGACATCTACGAGCACTCGCTGAAGCTCTGGGAGGGCTTGAGCCAGGACCTCAACTACAACGTCATGTACTCGCCGCGCGGCGTGATGATGCTGTCGCACAATGTCCACGACAAGCAGTCCTTCCAGCGCCACGTGCACGCCAACCGCCTGCACGGTATCGACAACGAATGGCTGACGCCGCAGCAGGCCAAGGATTACTGCCCGCCGCTCGACATCTCCGCCACCGCCCGCTACCCGATCAACGGCGCGGCGCTCCAGCGGCGCGGCGGCACGGCCCGCCACGACGCGGTCGCCTGGGGCTATGCGCGCGCCGCCTCCGACCGCGGCGTGCACGTCATCCAGAACTGCGAGGTCAAGGGCATCCGCCGCGGGCCGGGCGGCGCGGTGACGGGCGTGGAGACCTCCAAGGGCTTCATCGGCGCGAAGAAGATCGCCGTTTCGGCCTCCGGCCACAACTCGGTCATCATGGCGATGGCCGACGTCAAGCTGCCGCTGCATTCCGTGCCGCTCCAGGCGCTGGTGTCCGAGCCGATGAAGCCGATCTTCCCCTGCGTGGTGATGTCCAACTCGGTGCATGCCTATATCTCGCAGTCGGACAAGGGTGAGCTGGTCATCGGCGCGGGCACGGACCAGTACAATTCCTACTCGCAGACCGGCGGCCTCCAGATCATCACGCATACGCTCGACGCGATCTGCGAGCTGTTCCCGATGTTCCGCCGCGTCAAGATGATGCGCCAGTGGGGCGGCATCACCGACAACACGCCGGACCGCTCGGCGATCCAGGGCGTGACGCCGGTTCCGAACCTCTTCGTCAACTGCGGCTGGGGCACCGGCGGCTTCAAGGCGACGCCGGGCTCGGCCCACCTCTTCGCCCATCTGATCGCCAAGGGCGAGCCGCACAAGCTGGCTTCCGGCCTGACGCTGGAGCGCTTCCGCACCGGACGCCTGATCGACGAGGCGGCGGCGGCGGCCGTGGCGCACTGATGAACGGCGCGCTCGTCGCCGGACTGCTGATGACGGCCGGCGTGCTGCCGGCGGGCGGTATCATTCCCGAAATCGGGGATTTCCGCTTTCAGCAGATCCGCAAGGCGGCGGGCGAGCAGGACTGGCCCTTCGTCGCGAAGAGCGGGATGCTGGCATGTGCAAAGGCGCTGGGCGGTCGGGTCGTCTATTTCGTTCCCGACGAGACGGACCTCAGCCGCGCCTTCAACATCGACGTCAACCTCTTTGCGATGAGCGTGGTCAATCTGGGAATGACCGACATTCTGGCCCCTTACGACAATACCGAGCAGCTCGTTCAGCGGATTGCTCCCTTCGTCACCATGGGCCAGCGACTTTGCGACCAGGAGCCGGGCACCTTCGTCACGGATCCAGAGCTTTAAACAGGTAGGATAAAATGCTGCTGATCTACTGCCCCTACTGCGAGGAAGAGCGCGCCGAGCTCGAATTCCGCCACGGCGGCGACGCGCACATCGCCCGGCCGACCAATATCGCCGATGTCACCGACGAGGAGTTCGAGGATTACTTCTTCCTGCGCGACAACCCGAAGGGGCTGATCTTCGAACGCTGGCGGCATATCCATGGCTGCGGCCGCTTCTTCAACGCGGCGCGCGACACGGTGAGCGACAAGTTCTACATGAGCTACAAGGCCGGCGAGCCGAAGCCCGATATTCCGGGCGTTTCGCTTGCCACGGAAAAAACCGTCGAAACCTATGAAGCCACGGAAGGAACCGCGAAATGAGCGGCGCCAATCGCATTGCCGGTCAGGGCCGCCTGACCCCCGCCAGGACGGCGCGTTTCACCTTCGACGGAAAGACGCTCGAGGCGCTGGAGGGCGACACCGTCGCCTCCGCGCTCATCGCCAACGGCGTGCATCTCGTCGCCCGCTCGTTCAAGTACCATCGCCCGCGCGGCATCCTGTCGGCCGGCGCCGAGGAGCCGAACGCGCTGGTCGACGTCTCGCGTGACGCCGCCCGCCGCCAGCCGAACGTGCGCGCGACGGTGCAGGAAGTCTTCGACGGCATGAAGGTGGAATCGCAGAACCGCTGGCCTTCGCTCGCCTTCGATATCGGCGCGGTCAACAACCTGATGTCGCCCTTCTTCGCCGCCGGCTTCTACTACAAGACCTTCATGTGGCCGAAGGTGGCGTGGGAGAAGGTCTACGAGCCCTTCATCCGCCGCGCCGCCGGCCTCGGCGTCGCGCCGACCGAGGCGGACCCGGACCACTATGCCAACCGCTACGCCCATTGCGACGTGCTGGTCGCCGGCGCCGGCGTCGCCGGCCTTGCCGCCGCGCTTGCCGCAGCCGAGACCGGGGCGCGCGTCATGCTCGTCGACGAGCAGCCGGAAGTCGGCGGCGCGCTGCACTATGATGCGTCGGTGAAGATCGACGGGCAGAACGGCTACGACTGGGCGCAGGCGACGGCCGCCAAGCTGAGGGCGATGGACAATGTCACCGTCCTCACCCGCACGACGGCCTTCGGCTACTACAACCACAATTTCGTCGCCCTCGTGGAGCGCGTGACGGATCACCTCGCCCGTCCCGACAAGACGCTGCCGCGCGAGCGGCTCTGGCAGGTGCGCGCCAAGCGCGTCATCATCGCCACCGGTTCCATCGAGCGGCATATGGTGTTCGCCAACAACGACCGGCCGGGCATCATGCTGGCGTCGGCGGCGCGCACCTATCTCAACCATTTCGGCGTCGCCGTCGGCCGCAAGGTCGGCGTCTACACGGCGAGCGATTCGGCCTATGAGGCCGCCTTCGACCTGAAGCGGGCGGGCGTCACCGTGGCCGCCATCGTCGACAATCGCGACAGGCCCGGCGAGGCCGTTCTGGCGGAAGCCCGCAAGCTCGGCATCGAGGTGCTGACCGGCCATTCGGTGGTCGACACCAAGGGCAAGCTGCGCGTCTCCTCCATGTCGGTCGCCCGCAACGGCGGCGGCTCGGCGCGGGCGATCCCGATCGACGCCCTGCTGGTGTCGGCCGGCTGGACGCCTTCCGTCCATCTCTTCTCGCAGTCGCGCGGCAAGGTGGCCTATGACGCCGCCTCCGGCCGCTTCCTGCCGGGCGCCTATGCGCAGGATTGCCTTTCGGTCGGCTCGTGCAACGGCACGGACAGCCTTCAGGCGACCATCGAGGAAGCGCTGGCGGCCGGCGAGCTGATGGCCCGGGCCACCGGCAACGAGGGCGGCGGCAAGGTCGAGCTTTCCAGTGAGAACGCCTTCGAATGGACCGGCGGCATGGCCGGCGCGGGCGAGGGGGCGGGCGTCGACACGACCGTCAAGGCCTTCGTCGACTTCCAGCACGACGTCTGCGCCAAGGACATCCGCCTTGCCGTGCGCGAGGGCATGCACTCCATCGAGCATATCAAGCGCTTCACCACCAACGGCATGGCGACCGACCAGGGCAAGCTCTCCAACATGCATGGCCTCGCCATCGCCTCGGAAGTGCTGGACCGCGAGATCCCGAAGATCGGCCTCACCACCTTCCGCGCGCCCTACACGCCCGTCACCTTCGGCGCGCTGATCAGCCATTCGCGCGGCGACCTGTTCGACCCGGCGCGCAAGACGCCGATGCACGGCTGGGAAGAGGCGCATGGCGCGGTCTTCGAGGATGTCGGCAACTGGAAGCGCGCCTGGTATTATCCGCGCGCCGGCGAGACCATGCATGACGCGGTCAACCGCGAGTGCCGCACGGTGCGCAATGTCGCGGGCCTGTTCGACGCCTCGACGCTCGGCAAGATCGAGGTCGTCGGCCCCGATGCCGGCACGTTCATGAACCTGATGTACACCAACGCCTGGGACACGCTGAAGCCCGGCCGCTGCCGCTACGGCATCATGCTGCGCGAGGACGGCTTCGTCTATGACGACGGCGTCGTCGGGCGGCTGGCGGAGGACCGCTTCCACGTCACCACCACGACGGGCGGCGCGCCGCGCGTCATGCATCACATGGAAGACTATCTCCAGACGGAGTTCCCGCATCTCAAGGTCTGGCTGACCTCGACCACCGAGCAGTGGGCGGTCATCGCCGTGCAGGGGCCGAAGGCGCGCGAGATCCTCGAGCCGCTGGTCGAGGGGATCGACATCTCCAACGAGGCCTTCCCGCATATGAGCGTGCGCGAAGGCAAGATCTGCGGCGTGCCGACGCGGCTCTTCCGCATGTCCTTCACCGGCGAGGCGGGCTACGAGGTCAACGTGCCGGCGGATTACGGGCAGGCCGTCTGGGAGGCCATCTGGGCGCGCGCCGAGCCGCTCGGCGCCTGCGCCTACGGCACGGAGACCATGCACGTGCTGCGCGCCGAGAAGGGCTACATCATCGTCGGCCAGGATACGGACGGCACGGTCACGCCGCATGATGCCAGCCTGAGCTGGGCCGTCTCGAAGAAGAAGACGGACTTCGTCGGCATTCGCGGCCTGAAGCGCCCGGACCTCGTCAAGGAGGACCGCAAGCAGCTCGTCGGCCTGCTGACGAAGGACCCGAAGGTGGTTCTGGAGGAGGGCGCGCAGATCGTCGCCGATCCGAACGAGCCGAAGCCGATGACCATGCTCGGCCATGTCACCTCGTCCTACTGGTCGGAGAATTGCGGCCGGTCGATCGCCATGGCGCTGGTCGCCGGCGGTCAGGCCCGCATGGGCCAGACGCTCTACGTGCCGATGCCCGACCGCGTGATCGCGGTCGAGGTCAGCGACATGGCCTTCATCGACAAGGAAGGAGGACGCCTCAATGGCTGATCAAGCTCTTCGCAAGGCGCCGCTCGGCCGTCACCATGGCGGCTCCGCCGGCGCGCGCGTCACGCCCGCCGCGCCCGCGACCCGCCTCTCGCTGCGCGCCGGCGAGGATGCCATCGGCACGCTCTCGCTGGCCTTCGGCCTCGAACTGCCGCGGCGGCCGAAGACCTCGGCCTCCGTCAGCGGCCGCCACGCGCTGTGGCTCGGCCCGGACGAGTGGCTGCTGATCGACGAGAACGGCGCGGACCTGATGGGGATCGCCTCGGGCGTCTCCGCGCTGCATTCGGCGACGGACGTCTCCCATCGCAACACGGCGATCGTGGTTTCCGGCCCGGACGCGGCCGGCGCCGTCGCCAGCGCCTGCCCGCTCGATCTCGGCAATGCCGCCTTCCCGGTCGGGGCTGCGGCGCGCACGGTGCTCGGCAAGATCGAGATCGTGCTGTTCCGCCCGAGCGAGGAGGACTACCGCGTCGAGTGCTGGCGCTCGTTCTCGCCCTATGCCTTCGGCCTTCTGGCGGAAGGCGCGGAAGACGCCGGGCTCTGATGGAAATCCCGCCTTCGGGGCGGGATTCTCATACGCCCTCCGGCCGGTCCTTCGGATCGAACTGGATGATGGTTATCCAGTCGGCGGTCAGCGCCGGCTTCTGCTCGTCCTCGATCTCGACCGCGACGTCGTAGCGGAGCGTCACCATGCCGGCGCCGCGGAAGCGCGCCTCGGCCAGCACGAAGCGGCCGCGCACCCGCGCGCCGCTCTTCACCGGCGTCAGGAAGCGCACCTTGTCGAAACCGTAGTTGATGCCCATCGTCTGCTCGGCGATGCGCGGCACGCAGTCGTAATTCATCGCCGACAGCAGCGAGAGGGTGAGGAACCCATGGGCGATGGTGCCGCCGAACGGGGTTTGCGCCGCGCGCACGGGGTCGGTGTGGATGAACTGGTGGTCCTCGGTGGCGTCGGCGAAGCGGTCGATCATCGTCTGGTCGACGGTGAACCAGCGGGAGACGCCGAGCTCCTTGCCGACGAGGGCGGGGACGTCTTTCAAATTGATATCTGCAGGCATTCGGCTTTCCATGAACGATTCGTGCCCCTTCTAGAGCATTTCCGGTGAACTCCGGTTCACCGGAAATGCTCTAGATTCTTGTTTTGCCGCATTATCCGACGCCAAAGCGACTTCGCTTCGGCTGGAAATGCTCTAGAGGCGATTTGTCCGGGCAATGGATTTCAGTGCCTTTCGACGAAAATCTCGATGGCGCGCGGATGCAGCAGGCCGGTCGCCGGGTGGTTGGCGGAAAGCAGGCTGACCCATTCCCGCCCCTCCGGCGGGGGGAGGGCGAGCGCCTGCTCGCCGTGCGTGCGGTTGAGGGCGATGGCGAGGCGGACCGTGCGCTTCTGCTGCAGGTCCGGCGTCCTGAGCAGGGCGACGAGCGTGCCGGCGAGGGGGGCTTCCCAGTCCGCCACCGTCATCGGCGTGCCCGCCGGCGTCAGCCATTCGATATCGCCGTCGCCGCTGAGGAAGCTCGTCTCGCCGAGCGCGGGGAAGCGCTTGCGGATCGCCGAGAGCATGGCGGCATGTTCGATGAGACCCTCGTCCAGCCGGTCCCAATGCAGCCAGGTGATGGCGTTGTCCTGGCAATAGGCGTTGTTGTTGCCCTCCTGGCTGCGCCCGCCCTCGTCGCCGGCCGTCAACATGATCGTGCCGCGCGAGAGGAAGAGGGTGGAGAGCAGCGCCTTCACATCGGCCCGGCGGGCAAGGAGCACCGCGCCGTCGGTGGTCGCGCCCTCGGCGCCGTTGTTCCAGGAATGGTTCTCGTCGTGGCCGTCGCGGTTGTCCTCGCCGTTCGCCTCGTTGTGCTTGACGGCATGGGAGACGAGGTCGGCGAGGGTGAAGCCGTCATGGGCGGCGAGGAAATTGACGCTGCGGGTTTCCGTCCCGCCATGGCGGGAGAAGATGTCGGAGGAGCCGGCAAAGGCGGTGACGAAGGGGCCGAGCCGATGGCCGTCGCCGCGCCAGAACATGCGCGCATCGTCGCGGAAGCGGTCGTTCCATTCGAGGAAGGGTTTTGGGAAATTGCCGAGCTGGTAGCCGCCGGGGCCGATGTCCCAGGGCTCGGCGATCAGCACGCGGTCCTGCAGCAGCGGGTCTTCGCAGATTTCGCGGAGCAGCGCCGCGTGGGCGGAAAAGCCGTCCGCCTCGCGGCCGAGAATGGTGGCGAGGTCGAAGCGGAAGCCGTCGACGCCGGCATGGCGCACAAAATGCCTGAGACTGTCGAGCACGAGCTGGCGCACGACGGGATGCTCGCCGGCGATCGTGTTGCCGCAGCCGGTGTCGTTGATCAGCTCGCCCGGCTGGTCGGGCACGTGGCGGTAATAGGTGAGGTTGTCGAGGCCGCGCATGGAGAGCGTCGCGCCGTGGCGGTCGCTCTCGCCGGAATGGTTGAAGACGAGATCGAGGATGGTGCCGATGTTTTCCGCGCGCAGCGCCGCGACCGTGTCGGCCAGCTCGCGCATGCCGCCGGGCACGAGGCGCGGATCGAGCGCCATCAGGGCGATGGGATTGTAGCCCCAGCTATTGGCGAGGCCGAGCGGCGGCAGGTGGCGCTCGTCGATCCAGGCGGTGATCGGCATCAGCTCCACCGCATCGACGCCGAGGCGCTTCAGGTGGGCGAGCACGGCGGGATGGGCGAGGGCGCCGACCGTGCCGCGCATGTTCTCCGGCACGTCCGGATGCAGCATGGTGAAGGCGCGCACGGCGATCTCGTAGACGAAGCCGCCGGGGCGGAAGAGCGGCGGCTGCACCGTGACGGGGCGGTCGCGGGTGACGATGGCCTTCGGCACGATATCCGCCGTTTCCTCGCCGAAGCGCGTCAGCCGCGCGTCCTGCACGAAGCGGCGGTCGAGTTCTTTTGCATAGGGATCGACCAGCAGCTTGGCCGGATCGAACCACAGGCCGTGGTTCGGCGAATAGACGCCGTCGGCGCGAAAGCCGTAGCGCGTGCCGGCCGCCGCGCCCTCGACGAAGACGCGGTGGAAGCCGGTCTCGTCGCGGCCCATGGCGAGGCGGGCGAGTTCCTTGCCGCCGTCATTGTCGAACAGGCAGAGCTCGAGGCGGGCGGCATTGCGCGAATAGACCGCGAATTCCACCCCGTCCCCGGAGAGCGTCGCGCCCGGCG
>JBDHSZ010000043.1:0-22332 GCA_039812945.1 Shinella sp. | reverse complement strand
GGTGACGTTCCTGCTGCAGGACTACCGCGACACGCAAGGCCCCTTCGACCGCATCGTCTCCGTCGGCATGTTCGAGCATGTCGGCCGGCCGAACTACCTCACCTATTTCAGGAAGAGCGCCGCGCTGCTCAAGCGCGACGGCGTGATGGTGCTGCACACGATCGGCCGCACGGACCGGCCCTCCGCCAACAACCCGTTCATCGAGAAATACATCTTCCCCGGCGGCTATATCCCCGCCCTTTCCGAGGTGATGCAGGCGGTGGAGAAGAGCGGGCTGGCGGTGAGCGACGTCGAGATCCTGCGCCTCCACTATGCCGAGACGCTGCGCCACTGGCGCGAGCGCTTCATGGCGCGGCGCGAGGAGGCCAAGGCGCTCTACGACGAGAAATTCTGCCGCATCTGGGAATTCTATCTCGCCGCCTCCGAGAGCGCCTTCCGCTGGCAGAATCTCGTCGTCTTCCAGCTCCAGCTCGCGCATGACCAGCAGGCCGTGCCGCTGACCCGCGACTATATCGGCCGCGGCGAGGACTGCCTGCGCTCGCACGAGGGCAGCCCGAAGGGTGACCGGCGCGGCGCGCGCCAGTATCCGCAGGAGGCCTCGCTCTGAGATTCGGGGCGCAAGTCAACCGAAACCGGTAAGGCCCGGCGCATTCCGGGCTTGCCGTGTCCCGGCCGCCTGTGGAAAAGTCTAAGAACGGGCCTAAAGGGTGAGCCGGGCCGGAAGCGCTTGACCCTTGCCGGCAAACGAACCAAACCACCGGGCTTCAAGGAAACGGGACGGGAGATTCGGGACGATGAACGATGCCGCGCGCAAGCTCAGCCAGGCCGGTCGCGAGAATGCGGAGCTGCATCACCGCGAGGCACCGAACAATGTCGAGGCGGAGCAGGCGCTGCTCGGCGCCATCCTCGTCAACAACGACGCCTATTACCGCGTCTCGGATTTTTTGAAGCCCATCCATTTCCACGAGCCGCTGCACCGCAAGATCTACGAGCTGGCCGGCGACACGATCCGCATGGGCAAGATCGCCACGACCATCACGCTGAAGACCCACCTGCCGGCCGACGGCCGGGTCGGCGACCTGACGATCCCGCAATATCTCGCGCGGCTCGCCGCCGAGGCCGTGACGATCATCAACGCGGAGGACTACGGCCGGGCGATCTATGACCTCGCGCTGCGCCGCTCGCTGATCAATATCGGCGAGGACATGGTCAACATCGCCTATGACGCGCCGCTCGACATGCCGCCGCAGACGCAGATCGAGGATGCCGAACGGCGCCTCTTCGAGCTGGCCGAGACCGGCCGCTACGACGGCGGCTTCCAGTCGTTCAACGACGCGGTGGCGCAGGCGATCGACATGGCCGGCCAGGCCTTCGAGCGCGACGGCTCGCTTTCCGGCATCTCCACCGGCATCCACTCGCTCGACGGCCGCATGGGCGGCCTGCAGCGCTCGGACCTTATCGTGCTCGCCGGACGTCCCGGCATGGGCAAGACGTCGCTTGCCACCAACATCGCCTACAACATCGCCGCGTCCTACGAGCCGGAAGTGCAGGCGGACGGCTCCTTCAAGGCGCGGAACGGCGGCGTCGTCGGCTTCTACTCGCTGGAAATGTCCTCCGAGCAGCTCGCCACCCGCATCATCTCCGAGCAGACGGAAGTCTCCTCGTCGAAAATCCGCCGCGGCGACATTTCCGAGGCGGATTTCGAGAAGCTCGTCGCCTGCTCGCAGATGATGCAGAAGGTGCCGCTCTATATCGACCAGACCGGCGGCATCTCCATCGCCCAGCTTTCCGCCCGCGCCCGCCGCCTGAAGCGCCAGCGCGGCCTCGATTGCCTCGTGGTGGACTATATCCAGCTCATGACCGGCTCGGGCAAGTCGTCCGACAACCGCGTGCAGGAGATCACCCAGATCACCACCGGCCTGAAAGCGCTCGGCAAGGAGCTGAACGTGCCGATCATCGCGCTCTCCCAGCTCTCGCGCCAGGTGGAAAGCCGCGAGGACAAGCGCCCGCAGCTTTCCGACCTTCGCGAATCGGGCTCGATCGAGCAGGACGCCGACGTGGTGCTTTTCGTGTTCCGCGAGGAATATTACGTGAAGAACCTCGAGCCGCGCGACGAGTTCGACCCGAAATACGAGGAATGGAAGATGAAGTTCGAGGCGGTGAAGGGCACCGCCGACGTCATCATCGCCAAGCAGCGCCACGGGCCCACCGGCACGGTGAAGCTCGCCTTCCAGTCGGAATACACCCGCTTCACCGACCTCGCCGACCCGTCCTTCACGCAATACGATCATTGAGGACGGAAGGGTCGCCTCCAGGCGAGAAGCCCTCCTCCACCAAAGGAATGCCCTCTCCGTCGTCATCCTCGGGCTTGACCCGAGGATCCACGGCCGCGAGGACAGGGCGTGCCGTAGAGCTCGGCCCTCGGGTCAAGCCCGAGGGTGACGGAGGAGAAGTGGATGCCCGGCAGAAAAGTTTGGCCGGAAAGCCCGGCCCCGAAAACGCCCGTCAGCCGCCACCGCCGCCTCACTTTTCCCGGAACGCCGGCGCCTTGCAGAAGCCGGCGACGATGGCCAGCGCCCGCCTGCCGCGGACCTTCTGCTCCTCGTCCATCATCGACAGGTCGAGGCGGTCGGCGCAGGCCTCGTCCGCGGCGGTGCTCTCGCCCGACAGCGACAGGCGGCTGGAACAGTAGAGGCCCTCGCCCGTCAGCACGACCTGCTCCGCCTCCGGGGCATCGAGCGGCACGGGCCTTGCCTCGGCGATCATGTCGTCGACCGAGGCATAGGCCGTGACGGTCTCGACGCGGCCGAGATCGACGACACCGAGCGTCAGCGTCGCCCATTTCTCCGGGAACTGCAGGGCGGAGGTGATCCGCGCCCGGCACGGCGCGACCGCCACTTCGAGCCGCGTCACCAGCCGCGGCGCATCGGGATTGTCGACGATGGAATAGTAGATGTCCGCGCCCTTGTCGCGCTCGGGCGCGGCGCCGTCCTGGGCGAGGCCGAGCAGCAGGGCGTGGACGTCGCGCATCTCCGCGTCGGTCGGCGGATCCTGCGCGACGGCCGCCGTCCGGCAGGCCAATGCCAGCACCATCGCCCCGAGGGCCGTCCCTATCTCACGCCACATCTGCTTCCCCGTTCTGGAGCCGCACCTTAGAGAGCGGGCCCCGCGGCGGCAATGCGTGGAGGCGGCATATTGCTGCCACGGTCCACAGGCTGTATTCAGAGCCATGAGCCCGCACCATTCGCACGCACGCCCCACCCTGCCCGTCGCCGGCGAGGACCATGCCCGCCTGACGATCGATCTTTCGGCGCTGGCCGACAACTGGCGGGCGATGGCCCGGCGCTCGGGCGCGGCCCGCACCGCCGCCGTGCTGAAGGCGAACGCCTACGGCATCGGGCTGGAGCCGGCGGCCAAGACCTTTTACCATGCCGGCGCGCGGGACTTCTTCGTCGCCACGCCCGCCGAGGGCGCGGCGCTTCGCACCATCCTGCCGGATGTGCGCATCTATGTGCTGTCGGGCATGTGGGCCGGCTCGGAGCGGCTGTTCTTCGAATTCGACCTCGTGCCGGTCATCGTCTCGGAGGAGCAACTCGTCGTCTTCATGGCGGCGATCGCCGAGGGCGGCGACCTGCCCTGCGTGCTGCATGTCGACACGGGCATGAGCCGCCTCGGCCTGCGCGTCGAGGATGCGCTGGCGCTCGCCGAGGACGCGGCGCGGCCGGCGAGCTTCTCGCCGATCATGCTGCTGAGCCACCTCGCCTGCGCCGACGAGCCGGGCCATGCCCTCAACCGCCAGCAGCTCCAGCGCTTCCGCAGCGTCGTCAGGGCCTTCGGCGACATCGACGCGACGCTCGCCAACTCGGCCGGCATCTTCCTCGGCGAGGACTATCACTTCACCCTCACCCGCCCCGGCATCGCGCTTTACGGCGGCGCGGCGGTCAACGGCGTGCCCAACCCGATGAAGCCGGTGGTGACCGCCGAGGCGCGCATCCTGCAGGTGCGCGAGGCGAAGGCCGGCGAGAGCGTCAGCTACGGCGCCTCCATGGTCCTTGCCCGCGACACGCGCATCGCCGTCGCGGCCGTCGGCTATGCGGACGGCTACATGCGCAGCCTCTCGGGTTCCGGCGTGCCGCTGCGCGCGGGCGGCATCGCCGGCGCGAGCGGCGTGCTGCACGGCCGCACCGTGCCGCTGATCGGCCGCGTCACCATGGACCTTTCGCATTTCGACGTCACCGACCTTGCGCCCGGCAGCGTGCGCGCCGGCGACTTCATCGAACTCTTCGGCCGCGCCATGCCCATCGAGGACGTCGCCCGCGCCGGCGGCACCATCGACTACGAGCTCCTGACCAGCCTCGGCACTCGCTACGAGCGGCGCTACGAGGCCGTGAAAAAATAGGACACGTTCCTGTTTTGTGCTAATGGCTTTCCGAATGATTCCGGAAAGCGAGATTTCATGGCGAAGGCCCGCACCCAATTCGTCTGCCAGAACTGCGGCACCGCGCATTCCCGCTGGGTCGGGAAATGCGAGGGCTGCGGCGAGTGGAATACCGTGGTCGAGGAGGACCCGATGGGCGGCATCGGCTCCGGCCCCGGCAAGGTGCCGAAGAAGGGCCGGCCGGTCGCGCTGACGGCGCTGTCGGGCGAGATCGAGGAAGCGCCGCGCATCCATACCGGGATCAGCGAGCTCGACCGGGCGACGGGCGGCGGCTTCGTGCGCGGCTCGGCCGTGCTGATCGGCGGCGATCCCGGCATCGGCAAGTCGACGCTGCTGATGCAGGCCGCCGCCGCCCTCTCCCGCCGGGGGCATCGCATCGTCTATGTCTCGGGCGAGGAGGCGGTGGCGCAGGTGCGCCTGCGCGCCCAGCGCCTGCAGGCCGCCGAGACCGACGTGCTGCTCGCCGCCGAGACCAATGTCGAGGACATCCTCGCCACCATCGGCGAAGGCAAGCGGCCGGACCTCGTCATCATCGATTCGATCCAGACGCTGTGGAGCGACACGGCCGAGGCCGCGCCCGGCACGGTGACGCAGGTGCGCACCGGCGTCCAGGCGATGATCCGCTTCGCCAAGCAGACGGGCGCGGCCATGGTTCTGGTCGGCCATGTCACCAAGGAAGGCCAGATCGCCGGCCCCCGCGTCGTCGAGCACATGGTCGACGCCGTGCTCTATTTCGAGGGCGACCGGGGGCATCACTACCGCATCCTGCGCACGGTGAAGAACCGCTTCGGCCCGACCGACGAGATCGGCGTCTTCGAGATGTCCGACAAGGGGCTGCGCGAGGTCTCAAACCCGTCGGAACTCTTCCTCGGCGAGCGCAATGCGAAAGCGCCGGGCGCGGCGGTCTTCGCCGGCATGGAGGGCACGCGGCCGGTGCTGGTCGAGGTGCAGGCGCTCGTCGCGCCGACCTCGCTCGGCACGCCGCGCCGCGCCGTGGTCGGCTGGGATTCGGCGCGGCTGTCGATGATCCTCGCGGTGCTGGAGGCCCATTGCGGCGTCAGGCTCGGCCAGCACGACGTCTATCTCAACGTGGCGGGCGGCTACCGCATCTCCGAGCCGGCGGCGGACCTTGCGGTCGCCTCGGCGCTGGTTTCCTCGCTCGCCGGTCTTGCCCTTCCCGCCGATTGCGTCTATTTCGGCGAAGTTAGCCTGTCGGGCGCCATTCGTCCGGTTGCGCACACCGCCCAGCGCCTCAAGGAGGCGGAAAAGCTGGGTTTTTCGCAGGCCGTGTTGCCCGCCGGTTCCGCCGATCTGCCCAAGGGCGCTGGCGGGCGCTGGAGCGAGATCGACAGCCTGCCGGACCTGGTGGCGCGCATCGCCGGATCGAAGAACGCCCTCAAGCGGGAAGACGAGGACGTCTGACGCCCTCCGGGCGGCAAAGCCCTGTGGGAAACGCGGGTTTTGGCCGGGACGGCGTGGACGCCTTTCGCTATTGCATGATTCCTTAAATCGATTCCGGTTCAAGGACAAAATTATGCGACGGCTTTGTTGCTACAGCGTCCTTTGCGCGTCATGAATGGCGCGCGGCGCTGTAGTGTGCGCTCCGCACCGGGGCGTGGGGCCGGCGACATTTCGGGTTTGGAGTAGGACGAACATGCCCATCACAATTCTCGACGGTATCGTCATCGGCGTCGCGCTGTTTTCCGCCGTGCTGGCGATGGTGCGCGGCTTCTCGCGCGAGGTGCTTTCCGTCGCAAGCTGGGTGGGCGCCGCGGCAGCCGCCTATTTCCTCTATCCGGTGCTGCTGCCCTATGCGAAGGACTACACGACCAGCGACACGGTGGCGATGGTCGGCTCCGCCGCCGCCATCTTCCTGGTCGCGCTGATCGTCATCTCCTTCATCACCATGCGCATCGCGGATTTCATCATCGACAGCCGCGTCGGCGCGCTCGACCGCACGCTCGGCTTCCTGTTCGGCGCGGCGCGCGGCATCCTGCTCGTCGTCGTCGCCATGCTGTTCTTCAACTGGCTGGTCGCGCCGCAGCAGCAGCCCGGCTGGGTGACCACCGCGAAATCCAAGCCGTTGCTCGACAATCTCGGCTCACGCCTCGTGGCGCTGCTGCCGGAGGACGCCGACGCGACGATCCTCGACCGGCTGCGCGGCAAGCCGGCCGAGGGGACGGAGGACCCCGACGGCGCGACGGGCGGCACGAACCAGGCGCCCGCCGAGGAAACGCCCGCCACGAACGGATAAGTGATCAGGGGAGCCGCCGCCCGGAAATTTGGCGAGGGCGGGCTCCCCGATTTTTTGGTAGGATGACGATAGCCACTGACGCTTCCGGGCCTCGGTGGCAAATGCTTTCGGCGATCCCCATATGGGCCTCGCCGGGCGCAGCGAACACCGAGTACCCCGTGCAACCTCATACGGTCCCGAGCAAAGGCTTGCAGCAATGAGCGATTTCCAGTTCCCCGGCCGCCCCGACGACGACCTCGACGGCGACACGCTTCACGAGGAGTGCGGCGTCTTCGGCATCCTCGGCCATCCCGAAGCGGCCACGCTGACGGCGCTCGGCCTGCACGCGCTGCAGCATCGCGGCCAGGAGGCGGCGGGCATCGTCTCCTTCGACGGCAAGCAGTTCAACACCGAAAAGCACATGGGCCTCGTCGGCGACCACTACACCAACCCGGTGACGCTGGCCAAGCTGCCGGGCAGCATCGCGGTCGGTCACACGCGCTATTCCACCACCGGGGAAGTGGCGCTGCGCAACGTGCAGCCGCTCTTCGCCGAGCTGGAGGTCGGCGGCATCGCCGTCGCGCATAACGGCAACTTCACCAACGGCCTGACGCTGCGCCGCCAGCTCATCGCCGGCGGGGCGATCTGTCAGTCGACCTCCGACACGGAAGTCGTTCTGCACCTCATCGCCCGCTCGCGCTACACCAACACGACCGACCGCTTCATCGACGCCATCCGCCAGATGGAGGGCGGCTATTCGATGCTCGGCATCACCCGCACCAAGCTGATCGCCGCGCGCGATCCCACCGGCATCCGTCCGCTGGTGATGGGCGAACTCGACGGCAAGCCGATCTTCGCCTCCGAGACCTGCGCGCTCGACATCATCGGCGCGAGATATATCCGCGACGTGGAGAACGGCGAGATCGTCATCTGCGAGATCCAGCCGGACGGCTCGATCAGCATCGAGGCCAGGAAATCGGGCAATGCGCAGCCGGAGCGGCTGTGCCTGTTCGAATATGTCTATTTCTCCCGCCCCGATTCCGTCGTCGGCGGCTGCTCCGTCTATGTGGCGCGCAAGAACATGGGCATCAACCTCGCCAGGGAGCATCCGGTGGAGGGCGACGTCGTCGTGCCCGTGCCGGACGGCGGCACGCCCGCCGCGCTCGGCTATGCGCAGGAAAGCGGCATCCCCTTCGAATACGGCATCATCCGCAACCACTATGTCGGGCGCACCTTCATCGAACCGACGCAGCAGATCCGCGCCTTCGGCGTCAAGCTGAAGCATTCGGCCAACCGCGCGATGATCGACGGCAAGCGGGTGATCCTCGTCGACGATTCGATCGTGCGCGGCACGACGTCGCTGAAGATCGTGCAGATGATGCGCGACGCCGGGGCAAAGGAAGTGCATATCCGCGTCGCCAGCCCGATGATCTTCTACCCGGACTTCTACGGCATCGACACGCCCGACCGCGACAAGCTGCTCGCCAACCAGTACAACGACGTCAAGGCGATGGCGAACCATATCGGTGCGGATTCGCTGGAGTTCCTCTCCATCGACGGGCTCTACCGCGCCGTCGGCGGCGAGGACCGCAACCCGGCCCGCCCGCAGTTCACCGACCACTACTTCACCGGCGACTATCCGACGCGCCTCCTTGACAAGGAGGGCGAGACGATGGGACGGAAGGTCTCGGTTCTGGCCAGCAACGGATAAGTGAAGACAGCATGAGCATCGACCTGAAAGACCGCATCGCGCTGGTCACCGGCGCGTCGCGCGGGATCGGCTATTTCACCGCCCTCGAACTGGCGAAGGCCGGCGCGCATGTCATCGCCTGCGCCCGCACCGTCGGCGGGCTGGAGGAGCTGGACGACGCGATCAAGGATGCCGGCGGCTCGGCGACGCTCGTGCCCTTCGACCTTGCCGACATGGCGGCCATCGACAAGCTCGGCGGCTCGATCTTCGAGCGCTGGGGCCGGCTCGACATCCTCGTCGCCAATGCCGGTGTGCTCGGCACGATCTCGCCGATCGGCCATGTCGAGGCGAAGGTGTTCGAGAAGGTCATGACCGTCAATGTCACGGCGACCTGGCGGCTCATCCGCTCGGCGGAGCCGCTGCTCCTGAAGTCCGACGCCGGCCGCGCCGTCATCGTCTCCTCCGGCGCCGCGCACAAGTGCAAGCCCTTCTGGGGCCCCTACTCCGCCTCCAAGGCCGCCGTCGAGGCGCTGGCCCGCACCTGGGCCGCCGAGACGCAGCGCACGGCGCTGCGCATCACCTCGCTCGACCCCGGCGCCACCCGCACCGCCATGCGCGCGCAGGCCGTGCCCGGCGAGGACCCGGCGACGGTGCAGCACCCCTCCGAGGTGGCGAAGGCCATCCTGCCGCTGGTGGCGCGCGATTATGCGGAGACGGGCAAGCTGTTCGACATGCGCCAGGGGCGTTTGGTGGATTATCGCCTGCCGGAGTGAGGCGCACACGGACAAGCCCCTCATCCGCCTGCCGGCACCTTCTCCCCGCAAGCGGGGAGAAGGGCTATCGCGGCACGGTTCTGCCATCCACCATGGTTGCGGATCGCGGGAAACCGGATCGGCACAAGCCTTCGCCCCGCTTGCGGGGAGAAGGTGCCGGCAGGCGGATGAGGGGCAAACCTACTGCCTACGGCCTACTGCCTACTCCTCCACCACCGTCGTCACCACCACGGACAGCCCCGGCGCGAGGTATTTCGCGAGGTCCTGCCCGTCGTCGATGGCGATGCGGACCGGGATGCGCTGGGCGACCTTGGTGAAGTTGCCGGTGGCGTTGTCCGGCTTGATGACGCTGAATTCCGAGCCGGCGGCCGGCGAGAAGCGCTCGACATGGCCGGAAAGGGTCGCGTGCTTCAGCGCATCGACGCTCACCTCGACCTTCTGGCCGGGCCTGATATAGGCGAGCTGCGTCTCCTTGAAATTGGCGATGACCCAGGTGTCGTGCGGCACGACGGCCATGAGCTGCGTGCCGGCGGCGACATATTGGCCGAGCTTGACGCCCACCTCGCCGACGGCGCCGTCGCGCGGCGCCAGGATGACCGTGTTGGAAAGATCGATCTTCGCCAGCTCCACCGAGGCCTCCGCCCCCGCCACCGCCGCGCGGAGCGAATCGCGGCTGACGATGATGGTCTGCAGGTCCTGCCTCGAG
Organism: Shinella sp.; assembly: GCA_039812945.1. GTDB lineage: Bacteria > Pseudomonadota > Alphaproteobacteria > Rhizobiales > Rhizobiaceae > Shinella. Next base: position 12,492 of record JBDHSZ010000043.1, on the reverse strand, counting down.
ACTTCGAGATTGGCCTCGGCCTGCGTCACCGCGGCCTCCGCCTGGTCGAGCGTGGAGCGGCTCTGCTCGCGGTCGCTCTGGGTGGCGATGCCCTTGTCGGACAGTTCCTCGACGCGGTTCCAGCTCTCCTGCGCCCGGCGCTCGGCGGCCCTGGCGCTGGCGAGCGCGGCCTCGCTGGCGCCGATGCGCGCCCGGGAGGCGTTCTCCTGCTGCTCGGAATTGGCGAGCGCCGCCGTCTGGCTGGCGAGCGTCGCCTTCGCCTGCTCGACCTTCTGGCGGTAGATGCGATCATCGAGCCGGGCGAGCACCTGGCCGGCCTTGACGGTCTCGTAGTCCTTCACCGCGACATCGGTGATGTAGCCGGCGAGCTGCGGGCTGATCAACGTGACGTAGCCGCGCACATAGGCGTTGTCCGTGGTCTGGACCTCGCTGGAGAAGGGCGGCAGTTGCCAGGCGTAGAGCACCGCGCCGATGCCGGCGATGCCGACGACGACGGCGAGGCTCGTGGCGGTGTTGCGGATATATTGCTTCATGTCGGTCGACCTTCAACGGCCGCCTGCGGCTCCACGGGAGCGGCGGCCTCTTTGATGCGGATATGGATCCAGTGGATGGCGAGCGCCGCGGCGGCGGCCACCGCCAGGAGCGCGATCAGGAAGAATGCGTCGTTGTGGGCCAGCACGTTCGCCTCGCGCGTCACCTGCTGGCCGAGCAGCGCGACGCCCTCGGCCTTCAGCACGGCGGTATCGGTGATCGTGCGGCCATAGGCGGCGGAAAGCTGCGAGATGCGGGTGGCGACGAGCGGATCGGCCAGCGTCATCGCCTCGGCCAGCACGTTCGAATGGAACTTCTCGCGCAGCGTGATGAAGGAGCCGAACAGCGCCGAGCCGGCAAGCCCGCCGAGGCTCTGCGTCAGCAGGAAGACGACGATGAAGCTGAGGATGTATTGCGGCCCCTTCTTCAGCGCCATGGTGAAGCCGGAGGCGATGGCCGGTGGCAGGAACAGGCTGCCGCCGGCGGCGATCATCGCCTGGCTCCAGTACATCTGCTCCGGCCGCGTCAGGTTCGTCGCATGGCTGTCGAGGAAGGCGCCGGCGCCGATCAGCAGCAGCGCGGCCATGTGGATGCCGGGCTCGCGCCCCGGCTTGAGGACGGCCGCGCAGAGGAGGCCGCCGGCCAGCGTGGCGAGCGCCACGACGGCATAGAGATGGGTGAGCTGGTCGTTCTGCAGCCCCATGATCTGGAAGAAATTTCCGGCGACGGCGGTCTGCTCGGCGAGCATCAGCCGGAACAGGACGAGCACGGCGGCGAAATGCAGGACCTCGCGGCTGACCAGCCAGCGCAGGTCGATCAGCGGCCTTTCGCGGTTGAGCTCCAGCACGGCGGCGATCGTCAGCGCGGCGATCATGACGACCAGCAATTCGCCGATCCATTGCGCCTCCGTCCACCAATAGGCGCGACCGGTGACGAGGATGACGGCCCCTGCCCCGAAGCCGATGGCGATGAAGACGTAGCTGACGATATCGAGCTTCTCGATGACCTTCGCTCGCGGCACCGGCGTCAGCGGCAGCAGGTAGATCGCCGCGAAGGAGAGCATGGCGAGCGCCACTTCGAGATGCAGCAGCGCGCGGACGCCGCCGAGCTCGATGAGCGCCGGGGAGACGAGGCGCGTCAGCGGGGCGGCGAGGCCGATATTGGTCAGCGCCAGCGATATGCCGATCGTCAGCTTGCGCGCCGGGCTGAAGGCCTCCAGCATGTAGAGGAAGCCGAGCGAGGAGAGCGGCGCGGCGGCGATGCCGGCGAAGAAGCGCAGCACGATGGCCGAATGCAGGTCCGTGATGAAGACGTGCAGCACCGAGACGGCGAGGAAGACGGCGATGCCGAGCTCGGCGAAATGGCGCAGGCCATACTGGTTGCGGATCTTGATGAGGGCGAGCGAGAGCGAGGCGTTCGGCGCCATATAGGCGGCCATCAGCCAGACGGCCTCGGTGCTGGTCGCGCCGAAGGGGCCCTGCAATTGCGGGATATTGGCGGCGACGAGGTTCATGCCGAACCCTTGCGTCATGGCAAGCAGGGTCGAGGCGGCCATGGCGGCGGCGGCGCGGCGGGGCGCGATCGGTGGCGGAGCCGGCGGCGGGGCGGCCGGCTGCAGCGCCGCCGGCTCCGTCGTCTCGTCCTCCGCCCCCCGCGTTTCGGCGGCGGCAACGGCGCTCATGCCTCGACGCTCTCCCGGCAGCTTTTCGCGATATTGTCCGCCATGGCGGCGAAGACCTTGACGGTGGTGGCCATCTCGCCGGCGGAGATGCCCTTCAGCACATCGGCGCGCAGCGAGCGGGCGAGGTCCAGCACCTCCTCGGCGACCTCCGCGCCATGGGCGGTCATGGCGATCTGCTTGGCGCGGCGGTCGCCCTCGACGGCCTGGCGCTCGATGAAGCCCTGCTTCTCCATGCCGTCGAGCAGGCGCACCAGCGTCGGCGTCTCGATGTCGAGCTCGTCGGCCAGTTCGCGCTGGTTGAGCTGCGCGCCGCGGCCGAGGATCAGCAGCGCCCGCGCGCGGGGCAGCGTCAGCCCCCTCTCCTTCACGCGGGCGTCGAACAGGGCGCGCATCTTGCGCTGCACGCGGGAAAGGTCGTCGAGGAGGCGCTCGCGCGGGTCGGTCATGTTCATCCGGGTAGTCCAAATATAATTAGCTTACTATTTATTTGCTCGCTATCTAGTCGACATCCACGCAAAAAGCAAGCCCTGCCCGCGATCGGCGGACAGGGCTTCGACGGGTTTCACAAGGATGTGATGGCGCGGCGCCTAGTGGCCGTCGGGTTCCTCGGGGAACTCGCTGGTGGCGGACGTCGCCGGCGTGGTCCAGCGGCCGTATTTGCGCTGCCAGGAGCGCGCGCCGAACGGCAGGGTCGCGAGATAGGCGGCCACCGTCAGCACCATGGTCTCCCAGGTGAAGCTCATCAGCGTGGCGACATAGATGACGACGAGCAGGATCGCCGGCAGGACGAGGTCGCGGCGGATGCGGCTGCCCTCGGACTTGCCGGACCAGACCGGCAGGCGGCTGACCAGCAGGAAGCCGATCAGCACCGTATAGGCGGAGGCGAGGAAGCCGAAGAGCGGGCTCGGCGCGATGCCGAGGAAGCCGAGATAGACCGGCAGCAGCACCAGCATGGCGCCGGCCGGCGCGGGCACGCCGACGAAATATTCGCTCTGCCACTGCGCCTTGGTCTCGCGCTCGGCCATGACGTTGAAGCGCGCGAGGCGCAGGCCGGCGGCGATGGTGTAGATCAGCGCCGCGATCCAGCCGAAGGAGCGCGCCTGGTCGAGGACGAAGACATAGAGCACCAGCGCGGGCGCGACGCCGAAATTGACGATGTCGGCCAGCGAATCCATCTGGCCGCCGAATTTCGACGTCGCCTTCAAGAGGCGGGCGATGCGCCCGTCGATGCCGTCGAGGAAGGCGGCCAGGAGCACCATGCCGACGGCCAGCTCGTAGCGGTTCTCGAAGGCGAGCCTTATGCCCGTCAGGCCCGCGCAGATCGCAAGGACCGTGATGACGTTGGGGATGATGATGCGCAGCGGGATTTCGCGCAGGCGCGGGCCGCGGGCCTCGTCGTTCGGGCCATTCGGCTCATAGGGCGGAAACGGAGTGTCCATCGCTTTTCGCTTCGTTCGTTCGACAGAGTAAATGGTCAGCGGCGAATAGCGAATAGGGAATGGCGAATAGACGTTCGTATCGTCGGATTTCCTCTATTCGCTATTCGCTATTCGCACCCTAATTCCTAGCCGCGCCGGCTCACCACCGGGCCCTTGGCCGTGCCGAATTCCGCCAGCACCGTCTCGCCGGCGATCGCCGTCTGGCCGAGGGTGACGCGCGGCACCGCGCCCTCCGGCAGGAAGACGTCGAGGCGCGAGCCGAAGCGGATGAGGCCGAAGCGCTCGCCGGCCTCCAGATGGTCGTTCATCGTCGACCAGCAGAGGATGCGGCGGGCGACGAGGCCGGCGATCTGCACGACGCCGATCGGGCCGCGGGGGCTGTCAATGACGAGGCCGTTGCGCTCGTTCTCCTGGCTCGCCTTGTCGAGATCGGCATTGAGGAATTTCCCCGCGCGGTAGGCGACGCGCGTGATGCGGCCGCGCATCGGCGCGCGGTTCACATGGCAGTTGAAGACGTTCATGAAGACCGAGATGCGCAGCATCGGCCGGTCGCCGATCTCCAGCTCGGCCGGCGGCGTCACCATGGCGATGGCCGAGACGCGGCCGTCCGCCGGCGAGATGACGAGATCGTCGTCCTGCGGCGTCATGCGCTCGGGATCGCGGAAGAAATAGGCGCACCAGGCCGTCAGGACGAAGCCGATCCACATCAGCGGCTTCCAGAGGAGGCCGAGGAGCAGCGAGACGACGAAGAAGGCCGCCACGAACTTCCAGCCCTCCCGATGGATCGGCACCAGGGTGCTGCGTATCGTATCGACCAAACTCATCTTCCGGCATCTCCTGATGATTTCACGCCATCGAACTAGCGTGAAATGGCGGCGGGGGCAATGTTTTAGGAAATGGGGCGGGAAGGGCGAATAGCGAATAGCGAATAGCGAATAGCGAATAGCGAATAGCGAATAGCGAAAGAGGTCTTTGCTCTATTCGCTATTCGCAACTCCCTATTCGCTCTTTCACTCCGCCGCCGGCGCGCCGCGCACCACCAGGCCGAGTTCGTCGTCCTCGCGCACCTGCTTCAGCCGTTCCTCGACCTCGACGGCCTCGCGCTGGCGGTTCCACATCGCGGCGTAGAGGCCGTCGTCGCGCTGCATCAGCTCGCCATGGGTGCCGCGCTCGGCGATCACGCCGTCTTTCAGCACGATGATCTCGTCGGCCGAGATGACCGTGGAAAGACGGTGGGCGATGACCAGCGTGGTGCGGTTTCTCGAGACCACGTCGAGCGCCGCCTGGATCTCCAGCTCGGTGCGGGTGTCGAGCGCCGAGGTCGCCTCGTCGAGGATGAGGATCGGCGGGCTCTTCAGGATCGTGCGGGCGATGGCGACGCGCTGCTTCTCGCCGCCGGAAAGCTTCAGGCCGCGCTCGCCCACCATCGCCTTGAAGCCGTCGGGCAGATGGCGGATGAAGGGGCCGATCTGCGCCGCCTCGGCGGCGGCGACGACCTCCTCCTCGGTGGCGTCGGGGCGGCCGTAGCGGATGTTGTAGGCGATGGTGTCGTTGAACAGCACGGTATCCTGCGGCACCATGCCGATCGCCCGGCGCAGGCTCTTCTGCGTGACGTCGCGCAGGTCCTGCCCGTCGATGGTGATGCCGCCCTGCTGCACGTCGTAGAAGCGGTGGAGCAGGCGCGAGAGCGTCGACTTGCCGGCGCCGGACGGGCCGACGACGGCGACGGTCCTGCCGGCCGGCACGTCGAAGGAGACGCCCTTGAGGATCGGCCGCGCCGGATCGTAGGCGAAGTGCACGTCCCTGAAGGAGATCGCGCCGTCCGTGACGAGCAGTTCCTTGGCGTCCGGCTTGTCCTGCACCTCCTCCTCCACTTCGAGAAGGTCGAACATCTGCTCGATATCCGTCAGGCCCTGGCGGATCTCGCGATAGACGAAGCCGATGAAATTGAGCGGGATGGCGAGCTGGATCAGCATCGCGTTGATGAAAACGAAGTCGCCGACCGTCTGCTCGCCGCGCTGCACGGCCAGCGCCGACATCGCCATCATCACCGCCATGCCGGCGCCGAAGATCAGCGCCTGGCCGAAGTTCAGCCAGCCGAGCGAGGTCCAGACCTGCGTCGCCGACGTCTCGTAGCGCTCCATGGACTGGTCGAAGCGGCGGGCCTCCATCTCCTCGTTGCCGAAATATTTCACCGTCTCGAAGTTCAGCAGCGAGTCGATGGCCTTGGTGTTGGCCTCCGTGTCGCTGTCGTTCATCGCGCGGCGGATGGAGATGCGCCAGTCGCTCGCCCGGACGGTGAACCAGATATAGAGCCAGACCGTGACGGCGGTGACGGCGAGATATTGCAGCCCGTAGCCCTGCCAGAAGACGACGGCGGTCAGCAGGAACTCGATGAAGGTCGGCACGCTCGAGAGGATCGTGAAGCGCACGATCGTCTCGATACCCTTGGTGCCGCGCTCGATGACGCGCGACAGGCCCCCGGTGCGCCGCTCCAGATGGAAGCGCAGCGACAGGCGATGCAGATGCACGAAGGTGCGGTAGGCGAGCTTGCGCACCGCATATTGGCCGACGCTGGCGAACAGCGCGTCGCGGAGCTGGTTGAGGCCGGCCTGCAGGATGCGCGCGCCGTTATAGGCCAGCACCAGCATGACCGCGCCGAGAAGGAAGGACGGCAGCAGGCTGACGGCGTCCGGCTTGCCGTTCAGCGCATCCGTCGCCCATTTGAAGAAATAGGGCACCAGCAGCAGCACGATCTTCGAGGCGAGCAGGAAGACCGAGGCCCAGACGACGCGCATCTTCAGGTCCGGCCGGTCGGAGGGCCACATATAGGGCCAGAGGTTCACCAGCGTGTGAAAGGGATTGCCGCTATCGGCCGAAACCGTCTTCTTCTTCGTCGTCGCCACGCTGGTCTCCGCCGCATGCGCGCCGCCGCGCGCCGCCGTGCCTCAATGAAATGCGGCGCCCGGTGGGGCGCCGCATGGCCGAGATAAGACCTTGCCGGCCGTTTCGCAACGGCCGGCGGGAAATAACGGGGGGTCAATTGCCGCGCAGGCGCTTGCGGTGCAGCTCCTCCGCCTCGGCGTCGCTCTCCATCGTCTTGTCCGGGACGCCGAAGACCTGGCCGGGGATGATGCGGTCCGGATCGGTGATCTGGTCCTCGTTGGCGAGGTAGATCGTCGTGTAGCGCACGCCCTTGCCATAGATACGGCGGGAGATCTGCCACAGCGTATCGCCGCGGCGGATGATGACCGAGGTCTTGCTTTCCTTGAGCGGCGCCTGCTCGACGGTTTCCGGCTCCTCCGCCGCGGCCTCGCCGCCCGTAGCCGCGCTTTCGCCGGCGGTCGCCGCCTCGCCGGCCGTAGCGCTCTCGCCGGCGGTCGCGACGGCGTTGGCGGCGGCGGTCAGCGAGGGCATGCCCTCGAGCGCGACGAGCGCCTGCTGGTAGGCCTTGCGGTCCGCGCCCGCCGGGACGGCGGCAAGGCGGTCGAGCGCCGTCGAGGCCCAGCCTTTCAGCTTCTCGATGGCGGCGGCGACGTCGTCGGCCGCGCCGGCCGGGGCGGCAAAGCCGGTGAGGCCCCTCAGCGCGCCTTCCAGCGCCGTGCGCGCGGTCTGGATCTCCGCCGCGCTGGCATTGCGGCCGTCGGAGAAGAGCGCGACGAACTGCTGCTGCAGGGCGGTCGCGCGCGCCGCCAGCGCCTCGATGGAATTGTCGGCGGCGGCGGCGACGTCGCCCGCCGCGCCCCCGGCCTTCTCGATGGCGGGGGCCAGCGCGTCGGCGACGGCCGTCTCGATGGAGCCGAGCGCCTCGCCGACGGCGGCGGCATCGGCCGGCAGCGCCTGGAGGCGGGCGAGCGCCGCGGCGGCGGCGGCGGAGGCCTTTGCGGCCATATCGCGGGCGGCGGCGCCCTCTTCGTCGCCCGGCTTGAACTCGGCCAGCGATTTCAGCGCGATCTCCGTCGCGGAGCGGGCCGCGGCCAGCTCCTCGGCGCCCGGCACGCCGCCATTGGCATAGAGGCCCTTGAGGAGGGCGATCGCCTTGTCGGCCTCGGCGCGCAGCTTGTCGAAGGTGCCGCCGCCGATGAGGCCGAGCGTGGGACCGGCGTCACCCGTGGCGTTGTCCTGCGCCACCACGGCGACCTGCTCGCCCTCCGGCCGGTCGAACGGAACGGAGGCGCGGAAATCGACCTTGCCGCCGTCCGCGCTCATCACGTCGGCGCGGACGGTGTGGCGGCCGATGGGAAGATCGATCGTGCCGTCGACGACATAGTGGCCCGCCTCGTCCGCCTTCGCCTCGCCGACCAGCGTGTCGTCGGCATAGATGCGCACCAGCGCGCCGGGCCGGGCCGTGCCGGCGATGAACATGCGCTTGCCTTCCAGCTCGACGGCCGAGACGCGGGCCTTGGCGGCGGCGGCCTTGGCCGCGGCGTCGGCGGCGGCCGTTTCCGGCTTCGCCTCGCCGGTGCCCTCGCCCGCTGCGACCGCGACCTGCTCGCCGGCCTCCGCGACGGCCTGCTGCAACGTATCGGCGGCCTTTTCCGTGGCGTCCGGCAGCGTGATCAGGCGGCTCGCCTCACCGGGCCTGGAGACCATGGCGAGCAGTTCGCCGCCGGCGTCCTTCGGCACGGAGACCGTCGCGACCTCCTGCGAGGTCTTGGAGGCGCCCTTGTCGTCCCTCGTGTTGAGGGTCAATTCATAGTCGCCGGCGGCGAGCGGCTTGTCGAAGACGGCGGCGAAATCGCCCGAGGGGCCGATATCGGCCGTGGCGACGACCGTCTCGCCGTTCCTGATCTCCAGCTTGGTGTTCGGCTGGCCGCGCCCGGCGATGACGGTGGAGCCGTCCGGCTCGACGCGCAACAGATCGAAGGCGGGCGTGACCCATGCGGCCGCGGGGTCGGCCGGCGTCGCATCCGCCTTCGCCGTTTCCTCGGTTGCGGCCTCGCCGGATGGCTTGGCCTCGGCGGATGCCTCGCCTTCGGCAATCGCCTCGCCGGGCGTGGAGCGGGCCTGCTTGCCGTCGGCGGTGGTCGTCTCGCCGCCGCCCTCGGCGGGCTTGTCGACGATCGTGGCGACCGGTGTTTCCGCCGGCTTTTCCTTGTTCATGTTGGGCAGCACGAGGAAAACCATGAGCAGCGTCGCCACCGCCAGCACGATCAGGGCCACCAGGCCGGACTTGTTCTTCATCGTCGACTCTCTCTTTGTCCCGGTTTTCCGGGAGTCCGCTGCCCGAATTGCTATCTTCTCCCGGCGTCCGGCACAAGCTTGCGGGCACGCCCGGGGCAATCCGCGCGGGCTTTTTCCGTCATTATCCTTGACGGGCCTACGGCCGGGTGGCTGAATCGCGCCATGAGCGAACAAACCCTGCCGATTCGATCCGTCTGCGTCTACTGCGGCTCCCAGCCCGGCCGCGATTCCGCCTATGTCACCGCCGGGCGACGCCTGGGCAAGGCCATGGCCGAAAACCACCTCCGCCTCGTCTACGGCGGCGGGACCAAGGGCATCATGGGGGCGGTCGCCAGCGGCGTGCTCGCCCATGGCGGCCGCGTCACCGGCATCATACCGCAATTCCTCGTGGATATGGAGGCCACCCGCCATTCGCTCGGCCAGCTCAGCGAGCTGATCGTCACGCCCGACATGCACGAGCGCAAGCACAAGATGTTCGACCGCGCCGACGCCTTCGTGGCGCTGCCGGGCGGCATCGGCACGCTGGAGGAGATCGTCGAGGTGATGACCTGGGCGCAGCTCGGCCGGCACAGGAAGCCGATGGTCTTCGCCAATATCGGCGGCTTCTGGGACCCGATGCTCAAGCTCATCCGCCACATGGCCGACGAGGGCTTCATCCACACCGCCCATCTCGTCCAGCCGCTCGTCATCGACGAGCCGGAGGAGATCGTCTCGACGCTGGTCGACCATTGGGCCGGGCAGATCGACCGCGAGGGCGAACCCGAGATCATCGCCCGGCTTTAAAGGCGTTCATCGGAAATCACGGAAGCCGGAGGCGCATGGCCTGCGGCTTCCCGTTTTTCATTCCGCCGGCGTCAATTCCGCCGCGGCCGCGCGCCTGGCGCGCGCCGTGCGCAGCATCGAGCCGGAATAGATGATCAGCGCGGCCCAGATGAGCGCGAAGGCGATGAGCTTGACCGTGCCGAAGGGCTCATCGAAGATGAAGACGGCGATGACGAAGATCATCGTCGGGGCGATGTATTGCATGATGCCGATGGTGGACAGGCGCAGCAGCTTCGCGCCATTGGCGTAGATCATCAGCGGGATCGCCGTGATGACGCCGCAGGACAACAGCCACAGCACGTCCGCGATACCCGTGTCGCCGAAATGGCCCTGCCCCGTCGCCTCCAGCCAGATCACGTAGCCGATGGCCGGCACGCTGAGCAGCAGCACTTCGAGGAAGAAGCCCTGGTTCGGCCCGATCGGCAGGGTTTTCCGGAAGAAGGCGTAAAAACCCCAGGAGAAGCACAGGCCGAGCGACACCCATGGCACGCCGCCCGCGTCGAAGGCGAGGATCGCCACCGCGCAGGCCGCCAGCCCGATGGCCACCATCTGCGCCGGCGCCGGGCGCTCCTTCAACAGCACCGCGCCGAGGAAGATCGAGAACAGCGGGTTGATGTAGTAGCCGAGCGCCGCCTCGATGGCGCGGTCGGCGGCGATGGCCCAGACATAAAGGCCCCAGTTGATGGTGACCAGCACGGCCGTCAGCGTCGCCATGGCGAGCATGCGCGGCGTCCGCAGCGCCGCCTTGATATCGGCCGTGCGGCCGAGCAGGACCAGCACGATCCCGGCGAGCGGCACCGACCAGATGATGCGGTGCGCCACCACCTCGGACGCCGGGATATGCGCCACGGCCTTCATGAAGAAGGGCAGGAAGCCCCACAGCACATAGGCCGTGAGCGCAAAGGCGAAGCCGCGCGGCGAATCGCCGGTCTGGGGGCCGCTGGAGGAACTGGCGTCGGCCATGGTGTCATTTCCCGTCGATTTATCGGATTCCGTCGGAAATACTCCAACGGCCGTGAATGCACCAATTCATTCCGGTGAAGGGATGAATGAGCGATGCTGAACCTTCCGCCCTACTCCGCCGCCACGCGCCCCGCCTCGCCGCGGTTCTTCAGGAGCTTGTAGACGATGGAATCCATCAGCGCCTGGAAGGAGGCGTCGATGATGTTGTCGGAGACGCCGACCGTCCACCAGCGCGCGCCGGAGGCGTCGGTGGATTCGATGAGGACGCGGGTGATGGCCTCGGTGCCGCCGTTGAGGATGCGCACCTTGTAGTCCGCCAGCTCCAGATCGGCGATCTCGGCCTGGTACTTGCCGAGGTCCTTGCGCAGCGCGAGGTCCAGCGCGTTGACCGGGCCGTGGCCCTCGGCGACGGACATCATCGTCTCGCCGTCGACGATCACCCGCACCACCGCCTCGGAGACGGTCTTGAGCTGGCCGTTGGCGTCGTAGCGGCGCTCGACCATCACGCGGAAGCTCTCGACATGGAAGAAATCCGGCACCGTGCCGAGCGTGCGGTAGGCGAGCAGCGCGAAACTCGCATCCGCCCCCTCATAGGCATAGCCCGTCGCCTCGCGCTCCTTGACGATCTGGATCAGCCGGTCGAGCTTGGGGTCGTCCTTCGCCACCGCGATGCCGCGCAGCTTCAGCGCGTTGATGAAATTCGCCTTGCCGCCCTGGTCGGACACCATGACCTTGCGCAGGTTGCCGACGCTTTCCGGCGTGACATGCTCGTAGGTGCGCGGGTCCTTGAGCAGCGCCGAGGCATGGATGCCCGCCTTGGTGGCGAAGGCCGAGGCGCCGACATAGGGGGCCTGATGGTCGGGCGAGCGGTTGAGCAGCTCGTCGAAGGTGTGGGCGAGCTTGGTGAGGCCGGTGAGCTTTTCCGCGTCGATGCCGGTCTCGAAGCGTTCTCCATAGGTCTCCTTGAGCGCCAGCGTCGGGATGAGCGTCACGAGATTGGCGTTGCCGCAGCGCTCGCCGATGCCGTTCAGCGTGCCCTGCACCTGGCGCACGCCGGCCTCGACGGCGGCGAGCGAATTGGCGACGGCCTGTCCCGTGTCGTTATGCGCATGGATGCCGAGGTTCTCGCCCGGCACGCCGGCGGCGATGACCGCCTTGACGATGGCCTGCACCTCGGAAGGCTGCGTGCCGCCATTGGTGTCGCAGAGCACGACCCAGCGCGCGCCGGAGGCAAAGGCGGTTTTCGCGCAGGCCAGCGCGTAGTCGGGGTTCGCGTTGTAGCCGTCGAAGAAATGCTCGCAGTCGATCATGGATTCGCGGCCGGAGGCGACCACGGCCTTCACGGATTCGGCGATGCTCTCAAGGTTCTCCTCGTTGGAACAGCCGAGCGCGACGCGCACGTGATAGTCCCAGCTCTTCGCCACGAGACAGATCGCGTCGCTGCGCGAATCGAGCAGCGCGGCAAGGCCCGGATCGTTGGAGGCGGAGACGCCGGCCCGCTTGGTCATGCCGAAGGCGACGAATTTCGCGCGGCCGGTGCGCTTCCTGGCGAAGAAGGCCGTGTCGGTGGGGTTGGCGCCCGGATAGCCGCCCTCGACATAGTCCATGCCGAACTCGTCCAGCATGGCGACGATGGCGATCTTGTCCTCGACGGAAAAGTCGATGCCCGGCGTCTGCTGGCCGTCGCGAAGCGTGGTGTCGAAAAGATGGATGCGGTCTTTCATGGGGTCCCTCCCAAGAGGTATGAGGATGCGTCACCCCCCTCTGGCCTGCCGGCCATCTCCCCCTCAAGGGCGGGGCGGTTGCGTGGGAAACGATACGTTGCGGCTGTCCCCTTCTCCCCGGCGGGGAGAAGGTGCCGGCAGGCGGATG